>NZ_JBBNGA010000005.1:0-149301 GCF_040095305.1 Collinsella sp. CLA-AA-H167 | reverse complement strand
CGTCCGCAGCGGCGCGATAAGGAGCGAGTACGTCAGGAGGGGCTGGCAGGCCGGCCCCCTCGGGTGGCCCGTGGCGGAGGCCGAGGCGCTCCCCGGCGGCGGCTCCCAGCAGCGGTTCCAGAACGGCGTGCTTCGCGATCTTGGTTGTCAAACTGGCTCCAGCCCCTCGCTGACTTATCTGCTGGGAATTTCACAGTAGCTTTTTAAGGAATCACAATGGACTTAGTTTCTGTTTTATTGCCGCTCTATAGGGAGCCACTGCCTGTTGCTCAGTGTGCGATTGAATCAATCCTGAGACAATCGTATGAAAAACTTGAGATACTACTTCTGTTGGATGACCCATCCAATAAGGATCTTTGTGGCTTAATCAAATCGTATGCGGAGTCCGACGTTCGAGTAAGGGCTGTAGTGAACGAGCACAATCTTGGGATTGTTGATAATCTGAACCAGGGCATCGATTTGTCAACCGGAGATTATATTTGTCGCATGGATGCGGATGATATCGCGGATGTGCAACGTATCGAAATTCAGGTTAACACTTTGAATAAGGATAACTTGGATTTAATCGGCGGAGAGATGGATGTCATTGATGAGGCTGGATGTTTTCAATATAGTGTCCAGCTTCCTTTGGAGTTCAAACATGTTAATCAGGCTCTTCGCTGGAATAACTGCGTACCACATCCTACGTGGCTAGGGAAACGATCAGTTTTTCAGAAGAAATATCGCAATTTCCCCTTTTGCGAGGACTATGATTTTCTCTTGCGTTCGTCGTTGGCGGGGGAACGTATTGGAAATTGTGGATTTCGTGTTTTGCAATATAGGATGGGTTCCGATAGCTTATCTAGGTCAAATTTATTCAAGCAATTTATTGCACAGCGCTATTTGACTTCTTCATTTCGCAAAAACACTTTGCCATCCATAGAGGAAGCTTGGAATGAAGTGGAAGGCTGTAGCTCCAGTAAAGAACAAGGCTACTTAAAAGCAAACGCTGCGTTCAACGAGGCCGTAGCGAATTTGCATAATAAACGAATTGCCGCCGCGGTTTTACAGCTATTAAAAATCCCCCTATTGTCCTGGAGTTATTTAGATAAGATATCGCGATTGGCTGTCGCCTCGTCATATCGTTTCAAGGAAAATGTGTTAAATCGTTAGTTTGGGCTTACCCTTTATACGCTCATTCGGTTTAGATATTTATGTGAATAAGGATGCACTAATGGAAATTTATGTTCTAAGTCCGGTGGTTGGACCGACAGGTGGAACCGAATTGCTTCAGCAGTTCTGTTCTCAAATCAATAAACTCGGTGGCAATGCATTCATGATGTATCTGTCCGATCCTGTTGGTAAGCCTATCTATAATAAGTTCCAACCTATCTACGAGAACCCCTACGTTGTGGGTCTGATTGATAAGCCTGGCTGTTGCGTAGTAATTCCTGAGCATTTTGCTGGATACATTTCTAGGTTCCGCCAGTCCAAAACTGCCGTTTGGTGGATGAGCGTAGACAATTACTGGGGTGCGGCTTATCAGGCGGATGGGTATTCGTATAAAGATGTTTATAGAATTTCTCGACGTCTGGCCTATAAACCAGTTCATTTGCTAAATTTGAGCCAATTTAAAAAGTGCATTCATTTTTATCAAAGCGAATACGCGCGTTTATATATCACTGATAAGTTGAATATAGATGCATCTCGCGTTTACCCATTGTCCGACTTTATAGATTTGAGATATAAGGCAGATGAGACAGCGGTAAAGGGTAATACGATTCTATATAACCCTAAGAAGGGCATTAAATATACCAAGCAGCTCATCAGCTCTATTTCAGATTACGAGTGGGTTCCGCTTCAGGGAATGTCTTTCTCCGAACTGCTGGCTACGATGCAGAAAGCAAAATTATATGTAGATTTTGGCGCACACCCCGGAAAGGATCGACTTCCCCGCGAAGCAGCTACTTGCGGATGCTGCGTCGTGACAGGTATGCGCGGGGCGGCAGCAAACGATGTAGATATTCCAATATCAGATATTTATAAGTTTGGTGACTTTAATATCGATCACATTCGCCAAACAATTAACTTTGTTATGAATAACTACGATAAAGCCACTCTTGATTTTCTTGAGTATAGGCGTTCAATCGCCGAAGAGCTGAATCGTTTTCAGAGCGAGTGCGCAAACGCCATCTCTCTTTTTAATACCTTTAACTGCTAACTCTGTTTGAAAACGCGCGCATGTATATTTCTAAAGTAAACGGTTTTAATACTCCGCCTCAATCTGCGGCACGAAATACTATATTTAATTTAATCGGTTGCTTGGCATATCAAGGCTGTCAGTGGTTGGTGACTATTCTTGTTGTTTATATTGCCGGGTTTGAGGCATCTGGATATCTCGCGTTTGCAATGGCAATCGGAAATGTATTCCTGCCGTTGGCCACATTTAATCTAAGAACGTATCAGGTATCTGATGTCAGCGACAATTATTCTCATGGGTGCTATTTTGCCTTTCGTGTTCGAATGATATTGTTCGCTTTGGTCGCAACTTGCGTCTATTCTTTAATAACGGTAAAGGATATCTCCTTTGTTCCTAGTATTCTCGCTTATTTACTATTTAAAATAGATGAGTCCGTTTGCGATGTTCTTTCTGGAGTCGATCAGAGATTCCAACGGATGGACTATATAGGAGTTTCACAGTTTCTGCGCGGTGTGTTGCTTCTTGCTGGCTTTTCAGTCGGTGCTTACGTGAGCGGTAATGTTACATATGGAATAATCGGGATGTGGCTTCCTTGCTTCTTGATGACTGTTTTCTATGACATTCCGCATGTTAGACGTTTAACTGATTTAGATATAATTATTCGTCGAAGTGAATTTGTCGACATTTTTAAGTCATGTCTTCCGTTGGCCATTTCGGCTTTGATGTTTAGTCTGACGACAACTATAGCGAGACAGTTATTTGGAAATACTTATGGAGCTGAGCAGCTCGGCATTTACGCGTCAATTGCCACGCCCGCAATTTTAATTCAGGCAGCTTCGCGATATCTTTACGCTCCGTTGCTAACTCCACTGGCCTTAGCTTATCGTGATGGTTGCAGCAAATTAAAGACAACTTTTTGTCGATATACGTCTCGCCTAGTTTCAGCCACCGTTTTCATTGGCTTGGTTTTGTTTTTCTTCGCACCTCAATTGCTTAACTTGCTGTTTGGTCCAAGCGTCTCTAAGCTGGCTATCGTCTTTGACTTAATGTTGCTTGCAACTTTTTTGAATGCGTTTATAAACTATCTGTCTGACTTTCTTGTTGTATGTGAGGACTATAGGACTCCGCTGTTTGCTTCAATTATTTCATTGGTTGTTTGTTGCATATTCGTATATCCGTTCGAGTTATTTATTGGAATGAACGGCATTAATGTTACTTTAATAGTTTCCTACGGCTGTTCTGTGGTCTTTTTGGTATTTAAGGTCATTCGCAGGTTTGCTATTTTGAAATGCATGTAAATAGGGGATTTCTAATGGATGAGGTTCAAATCGCCGTTTTATTGTCTACTTATAACGGTTTTCCATATATTTCTGATCAAGTTGACAGCGTCTTGAATCAAATCTTGGAAGACGGCATATCGCTCCATTTGTTTATTCGAGATGACGGATCCCATGATGGGACTCTAGACTATTTGAAAAACCTTCAGAATGATGAGCGAGTTACAGTTTCCTTTGGTGAAAATATTGGCGTTGCCGCTTCGTTTTTTTCGCTGCTGAACGATACGCCAGAGTTTTACGACTATCTAGCCTTATGCGATCAGGACGATGTTTGGCTGCAAGACAAGCTGATGAGGGCTATTGGAGAGTTAAACCGTTCTAATGTGGGTGAGAATGAGCCTCTTTTGTATTGCTCCGAATATTATTTTTGTGATAGCGATCTCGGTGTTGTTTCAAAATCAAAATTGAATAAATCAGGAGTGTCTTTTCAGAAGATGCTTTATGAGAATCCTTGCTCCGGCAATACAATGGTTCTAAATAAAAAATTGCATCAAATTTTGAACCAAATTGGCTATGAAGTATGTGGTTGGCACGACTGGTGGATAGCGCTTGTCGCTTCTGCCTTTGGCAACATCGTATATGATGACTATCCCTCGCTTTATTATCGACGAACTGGTGATAATGCGAGCGCTACTGGAACCTCTTTTGCAAAGGTAATGGCCCAACGCTTTAAGACTTTTGCTAAGGGGGATGGGCTTGCGTTTGTTAAAAAACAATTAAGACATCTTTATTCATATAAAAGAGAAATTTCCTCTCGTGAACGTCTATCGTTGCTCGAGACGAGCGTTGAAGGTAATTGCTGGTCCAAGGCGTTTCATTCTGGAAGGTATAGACAAAGTTTGCCTGGCGAAATAACCGTTCGTCTCCTATTGCTGTTTCAGATCCTTTAACTTGAGCTTGAGTAACTGCCTGTATGTTTGGCGGTTGTTTCTGACTGGCTTGGTATAATAAAAGAAAATATAAGCTAGAGAATGGTTTGTTTTGTCTAATACAGCTAGAACTCTTGTTGCTATACCCGCTTACAACGAAGAGGATTGCATTAGAAATACCGTATGCGAACTCAGGCAAATTGCACCTGAGTTTGATTTTGTAGTCATCAATGATGGGTCTCGAGATCGAACATTGGCTATCTGCAAGGACCTTGGTTGTGACATTATTGATATGCCCATTAATTGCGGATTGACTGTTGGGTTTCAGACGGCTGCGCGTTATGCGGTTGATCATGGATATGACTATATGGTTCAGTTTGATGCTGACGGCCAGCATCGCCCAGAATATATAAAGGACCTTGTTGATAGGGCTCAATCTGATGGATCAGATATTGTCATTGGCTCTAGGTTTGTAAGCGTGCGCAAAGACAAGACGCTTCGCATGATCGGCTCGCGTATGATTACGGTGCTAATAAAGATTCTGACAGGCAAGAGAATCAGTGACCCCACGTCTGGATTTAGGCTATTTGGGCGGGATATTCTTAAGAAATACTATTACGACAATACCTTAAATCCGGAGCCAGAATCTCTCGCTCTCTTTTTGAAGCAAGGGTATTCCATTTCAGAGGTACAGGTTAAGATGCGCGAACGCCAAGGTGGCGAGAGCTATCTTAATCCTGTTAGATCCGTGCAGTATATGGTTCGCGTTTTCGTTACTCTCCTTATCGTTCAGTGGTTTAGGTGATCAATTTGCCGATGTCTCTTCGTATTTTGCTTCTCGTCTGCGCTGTTTTAGTATTCCTGTTCGTATTGCGCAAATTAAAAAAATCCCAAATGCAAGTTTTGGATTCTTTGTTTTGGCTGCTATTTAGCGTCAGTTTTGTAATCTTGGGCGTTTTTCCACAAGTTGCAATGTGGCTTTCAAGTCTATTTGGTTTCATGTCGGCTTCGAATTTCGTGTTTCTTTACGTTATTGCCGTTCTTGTGGTCCGTGATTTCTGTAACTCTCTTCGCCTCTCTCGTCAGGAAGAGCGTTTAAACTCGCTTGTTCAGGCTGTTGCGTTAAGTAGGGAGAAGGAAAAGTAGGCTATGCCTTTCGCTTCGGCGTATAAATCATCTGGATGTGAATGTCCCTACTTATATTACTTTCAACAGTTGTGAACAGTGCTTGGTGCCCATACTTGTCATCCAGATGGCTGGGAACGATTCTTCGAGGGCCCTTGCAGCGTGATTTGGATAAAGGTGAATTAGCTCCGTGTTGCCTCGATGCGTAAACCAAAAGCAAATAATGAAAGCCGTCTTCGTTGCTCTTCTCTTTATTGTTGAGCTTCTGTGCATGAAGCACTTTTATGTGAACCACTCTGTCGCACAGCTGTTTGTTTTAGCGCTCTATTGCGTCGTTGTAGATGTTGCCATTTGGCAATCATATTGCGTCTTCCTTTCCTCAGATGATGAGGAGAAGCGTGGCAACTGTTCTGGTCGCTGCGCTCAATTATTAGTCCTGTTGCTTGCGGCATTTGCTGTGGCGGTCATCTGGGAGGGCTGCACCGTTCTTGGCTCGCCGGCTTCTCATTTCTCGAATATTGCTGACTGGAATAAAAAGCGGCTCATTTTCTTTTTTCTGATTTTCTATTGCGCAATACTCTATTTATTCCAAAGCGGCTTTTCTCTGAAAGCGTTGTTCCATTCTGTTTCGGCGAGGGTTAAGGCTACCGACTACGTTTCCCTGGTGATTATCGCATTCTTTATTGTTTTTGGCTGCTCGACGATTGCATTCGTGAATGGGTTCATTAATGCTGTTGTTTATTTCCTGCTGGTAATCATAACTTCGGTTTTCACGGCTTGCTTGGGCATTCGAAAGGGAAACTCTGCCCTTCCCGTCGCTTTCTTTATCGCTGCATTCTCAATTGGTGTGTTCCTTGTGGTGAGCACTCCGATAACGACAGGTATTTCATGGGATGATCAAATTCACTATTCCAATGCCCTTTCGACATCTTATTTATTTGAAACTCAAAAAACTGATACGGATATTAACTTTACTGACGAAGCGGTCCGTCGTACGCAGGGCTTTGAAGAGCCCTCTCTTTCCCATTTTGATCGAGCGGAAATTCTCGAGCATGCTAGGGAGCTGAATAGCTCCTATAGATCTGATATCGCTTCTGGTCATGTGCAAGTTAACAAGCATGAAGAATTCGTTTATACGCTTAGCAGCATTGGGTATATTCCCTCGGCAATTGGTCTTTGGCTCGCTCGCCTTCTGCATTTCGATTTTTCTTCTATGATTCAATTCGCTCGGATTTGCAATTTATTTAGTTACTGTCTTGCAATTGCCATTGCAATCAAGGTTACGCCCTCGAAAAAGGGATTATTTGCTTTTGTGGGAATGCTGCCAACCTCGATCTTTCTTGCGTCGTGTTTCTCATATGATGCATGGCTCATTTCGTTTACCATTCTCGGTTTTGCTTATTTTTTGAGGTATGCATGGGGTGATTTAAATGAATTTACAGTTCGCAATATATCACTGGCATTTTTATTTACCTTTTCAGGACTCGCAGTCAAAGCTGTGTATTTTCCGATAATCGGTCTTTTCTTTATGGTTCCGCGCAATCGTTTTGTTAGCTCGAAACAACGAGTTCATTACTATGCTGCCGTGTTTGTTTTGGGCTTGATTGCTTTTGCCTCCTTTGCGCTTCCGTTCTTGTTTTCAGCTGCTAGCGGATCCAACGTTGGCGATATGCGAGGCGGCTCCGATGTCAACTCTGGTCAGCAAATCGCTTTCATTCTCGCCGATCCATTGCGCTACGCTGAAATACTCGCCAATTATTTTTCAACTTATTATTTAAATCCGATGACCTCTTCTGAATATGCATTTAACTTTGCATATCTTGGAGCGCTCGCTGCTCAGATTTCTGTAAATGCGCTTCGTGGTTTGGTTCAGGTGCTTCCAGCTCTTTGTCTAATGTTGGTCGGGCTTTTTTCGGCCGATTCGATTAGTGTTAAGCATGCTGGTCCTGCATATTTTCTTTGGGCCTCTTTTGTTTTTTTGTTTACGGTAGCTTTGGTAGCAACTGCACTTTACGTGTCTTTTACCCCCGTCGGTTTGGGGACGGTTAATGGTTGCCAGAGTCGTTACCTTTTGCCACTCTTGGTTCCGTGTCTATCGTTTATCCTTAACCAAAGTCGCTTGGTCTTTGGGGACAGCAAACGATTCATATTGATATGCCTCGTATTCCCGTTTACTTTGGCTACGATTTGCGAGTTTGTTTTAGTTATTGGAAAGTGTTGCTGATATGGGCATAGTTTTTAATACCGAATTTAACAATAAGCTAAATTGCCGTGGCGACGGCAAGCTATATCTACTGTATGAAGCCGCATCCGTTTTTCCTGATGCTGTTGAGTCGCAATCACCCAATGGGCAAATTCTGCCCGCAAGAATCATCCCTTTTTCAGAGACTGAATTTGTTGTAATCCTTGCCGATTTTGATGTCGACCAATCTGTGTCTTTCTTTAGCGATGGTAATACAGTTTACCAACGTTGTATCAATCCTGGCCAGATTTCTCTTGAGTCGAAACTAAACGGGTTGCTGCGTGCGGAACATTGTGGGCAATTTCGCAATATTGACCGTTCCGGTATTCACGCGCTCGCATCTATCCAAATCGAGAACTTTATTCCCTGTGATGATGGCCTAATTGTCAGAGGCGTTCTTTCGGGTGCTGATTGCCTTAAGGGAGATCGTATTATCGCTTTTAATGAAGAAGCCCGCGTTGTTGGGGAATCTCTGTTATTAAACAACTTATTTTTCGATTCGAATCCCGGTTTTGTGAACTTCTCCCTGCACATTCCTGAGGTTGGGAATAGCCTTTGCATTTGCATGCATAGAGCTTCTGGTCATCTAGATACGTTTATCAATCTAAAAAAAGACATGCTCAAGGAGCTTTGTGATGAGGCTGATCGGGAGCATGTATGTGCGTTCGATCAACCCCGTTATTTGTCCTGGTTTTCTGGGCGTAGATTGACCGGATCCGATGCAATAGCTCAATCGAAAATAGAGTTTACATACCAACCCTTGTTTTCAATCATCGTCCCTTTATATAAGACTCCTTTGAATTTCTTCAGGGACATGGCTGATTCTGTAATCGCACAGACGTATTCTAATTGGGAACTCATTCTGGTTAATTCTACGCCCGATTACGATGGCCTAAGTGACCTGGTCTCCGAGTATGTGGACGCTGACTCTAGAATTAAAGTGACTGTTCTTGAGGGCAATCTAGGTATCACTGAGAACACCAATGTCGGAATCAAGATGGCCAAGGGCGAATACCTTTGCTTTTTTGATCATGACGATGTCCTGGAACCGAATATCTTGTTTGAGTACGCATGCGCTTTAAATCAAAATGCGGACATCAATCTTCTTTATTGTGATGAAGATAAGCTATTGCCTGACGGGTCTTTGGCTCATCCTACTTTTAAGCCGGATTTTAGTCTTGATATGGCTCGTGACAACAATTATATTTGCCACCTCCTTACTGTTAAAAGGGCATGTTTAGACAGAATTGACCTTTCTAACAGCGAGTTGGATGGCGCCCAAGACCATGCCATGGTGCTGAAGATTGCTGAACTTGGTGGGACGATCCATCATGTTCCTAAAATTTTGTATCACTGGAGAATAAGTGAGAATTCGACTGCGGGTAATTCCGATAGTAAACCCTATGCAACCCTTGCTGGAATAAAAGCGGTTCAGGAGCACCTTGATAGATGCGGTATCAAGGCGACTGTGGTTAACTCTCATAATCGTGCTTTTAGATATAGCCCTATTTATGATGTTCCTTCATCTGAGTCCTGTTCATTAATCGTTACCACCCGCGGCAATTCTTCGGTTCTTTCGACTCTTGTATCTTCAATCAATGACACCGATTTTGATGATCTTGAAGTTGTTTTCGTGTGCTCGCGGGATACGGAAGCTGCTGTTCAGCAATCGAGCTCTGGACTTCGTTGTCGCTATATCGTTCACGCGCTTGATGACCCGTTTAATATGTCTGGATGGAGAAATGCCGGTGCTCTCGCCGCACATGGCGAGCAATTCGTCTTTGTTCATGACGATATCCAGGCACTAGACTCCTTGTGGCTAAAGACTCTCGTTGGCTTTTCTCAACGAGAGGATGTTGGCGTTGTTGGAACAATGACATGCGATCTTGACGGCATTGTGCAGCAGGCGGGCCTGTCTTATGTTGGAGAATCAATCGTCAACCTATCGCAGGGTATTCATCGATCTTCTCCTGGCTATATCTATATGCCATTGACCGTGAGGGATGTATCTGCGGTGAGTGGTGTCTGTTTAGCTATTTCACGCGAACATTTTAATCGTTTGGGCGGTTTTGACGAGTTGTATCTTCTTGACTATTCGGATGTTGATATTTGCTTCAAAGCTTCTCAAGCTGGGTTAAAAGTGATCTATACACCAGAGGCGTGCCTCTATCATTTGGCATGTGTTGACAAGTCTCTTGATAGTAAATCTCGCTCTCACAAGCACTTTGAGGATAAGGCACGATTGCTGCATAAATGGTCCGAGCGATTCTCTGAGGGGGATCCATGGTTTTCCGTTAACTTTTCTCGAGATCCCAAGCGTGCAGCGTTATACAAGTTCGATCCCTTTGACTACGAAGCGATTTGAGTGCTTTAAATGAAACAAATTGCCTGGATAATATCTCCGCCCGCAAAGGGTTCAGGCGGCTTTCGAACCATCTGCAGCAAAGCTTCCTTTCTAGATTCTCGCGGATATGAGAATTACTTTTTCATTATGCCGGGCTGTGAGGCATACAAGAGTGCTCATAGAGTTCAGGCTGAAATTAAGGATTGGTTTGGCTATTCGCCTAAAGAGGTACTTGTGGCACCGAGTGTGCCCGAGGATTTTTTTGCAGTAATCGCTACCGCTTGGAATACGGCGCACTTCGCATCTATGCAGAAGTGCGCCCATAGGTTCTACTTCATTCAGGATTTTGAACCTTGGTTCTATCCGATGGGGGAGATGTATCTAAATGCCGAGGCAAGTTATCGTTATGAACTAAACCCCATAACGATAGGCAGATGGCTTTCTAAAAAAGTTGAACCCTATTATTCGCATGAAGTCCCATATTGTGATTTTGGCGTTAGCGAAATATATACTGCGCAGGAACAAAATCTAAGCAGAGAGTATGCCGTCTGCGCCATTTATCAATCCAATAAGGATCGGCGTTTGTCTGGCATGTTGCTTGATGCAATTAAATTGCTTCTCAAGCTCGACGATGCAGTTGTCGTGTATTTATACGGTGAAGACGCAATGCCCCCCCATTCGTGATCCACGTGTACGCAGCCTAGGCATCTTGACTACTGATGAATGCGCCTCGCTTTATGCTAAGTGTGTTGCCGGCGTATCGTTGAGCGTGACTAATCCCTCTCGCCTGCCTTTCGAAATGCTTGCATCGAAACTCTCGGTAATTGAAATAAACCGTGAGAATAATCTACTCGACTTTCCGGAGGGCACCATCCACCTCGCTGAGCCCTCTGCTTGTGGCATTGCTTCTTCTATTCTTGAGGCTCTTTCAGGCTCAAAATGCGATTCGCCTAATCGATTTAGCTGTACGTCGATTGAGCGTGAAAATGAAATGTTCTTCGAGGCCTTTACGCGTTATTTGAATGAAGAGCCATCCTTGGCTAGCGGGAAGTCCGCCTTCGGGAATGTGCTAAAAACTGAAGACCAAAGTAAGGTCTTCTTGCTCAGCGATCGTCTTGCTGATGCTCGATTGCTATCGTCTGCCATGTCTCAAACGCTCATCAAAGCTTCTTCTGTTGATTTGACTGTGCGTTTTGAGTCGTCTTTGGTGCCTGTGGATGTTCGCGCAGCTGTTTGGCGCGCCCTTGATCAGTCTGATATTCGCTGGATTAGTCTTGAATCTAGGGACGGCCATTTTGCGGGGCATGTTCCGCTGTTTTTGAATGATGATGAAGAGGCCTATCTTCGCATTCATATATACTCTTTTGCGGAAGACGGCAAAAATCCGCTTTGTGTCGCCGAGCTAAGCCAACTTGTCTGTCTTTCGCCTTCTTGCAACGCTCGTCCTGTTGTTCGTTCGGTTGAAAGTGGCGCATGCAGCGTGTCTGCCGTTTTTAACCTATCTGATGAATATTGTGAACCGTGTCAGCCTTCTGCATCGACGGGTGTCGATGGCGGTCACGTTGCTCTACTCAAACGTTTATTTCGGAGAGACTGATGGCAAGCTCTTTGTAATGGACTCAGCTACTCAAAGCATCCATTTCATCGAATTTGCTCGCTAATAATCGGATTTGGCTAAAGAAAAAGTGCTTTCAACTTTTGAATATGGCTATAGGAAGCGAGGGCCTAGCGATTACGTGATTATGGATGCCCACCTCAGTTTTATGGAGTAAATTTACGGCAGCGATTCCGCTTGCTCGGCGTCTCATTGTTAATTCAACTAGCTTGAAGTGCATTCCGGTCGCGAACTCGGGCTTCTCAGGTTGAGCTTCACTATGTCATCAATATTATTGTTTACGTATATGGCCGATTAGCAGCAATGAGCGCATCCGTTGTGTCGTCTTTACGGGTTGTGTCCTTGCGGTTGTTCATCAATGGCTTCTTTCGTTAATATTGAGAAGGTTTAACTTAATAGAATATCAAACTCTAACTAACCGCTCGATATATAACTATTATCGATTGCAGAGGACGGATTATATGAAAGGCATCATCCTCGCCGGCGGGTCCGGCACGCGCCTGTACCCGCTCACGCTCGTGACCTCCAAGCAGCTGCTGCCGGTCTATGACAAGCCCATGATCTACTACCCGCTTAGCACCCTCATGCTGGCGGGGATCCGCGACATCTTGGTCATCTCCACGCCTACCGACCTCCCCAACTTCGAGCGCCTGCTCGGGGACGGCTCGCGCTACGGCGTGAACCTCTCCTACGCAGAGCAGCCCTCGCCGGACGGCCTGGCGCAGGCCTTCACCATCGGCGAGGAGTTCATCGCCGGCGAGCCGTGCGCGCTGGTGCTCGGCGACAACATCTTCTACGGCAACGGCCTGTCCCGCCACCTGACGCGCGCCGTGCAGAACGCGGAGTCGGGCCGCGCCACGGTCTTCGGCTACCACGTCGACGACCCCGAGCGCTTCGGCGTCGTGGAGTTCGACGGCGAGGGCAGGGCCGTCTCCATCGAGGAGAAGCCAGCGGAGCCCAAGAGCTCCTACGCCGTCACCGGCCTGTACTTCTACCCGGGCGACGTCGCCGCCAAGGCCCATAGGGTCCAGCCCTCCGCGCGCGGCGAGCTGGAGATCACCGACCTCAACCGGATGTACCTGGAGGAGGGGACGCTGTCGGTGGTCACCCTCGGCCGCGGGTACGCGTGGCTGGACACCGGCACCATGGAGAGCCTGCACGAGGCCGCGGAGTTCGTCCGCGCCGTGGAGCACTCACAGGACCTGCCGGTCTCGGTCCCCGAGGAGATCGCCTGGGAGAACGGCTGGATCACGACCGCCGAGCTGGAGGAGGCAGCCAAGGCCTACGGCAAGTCGGTCTACGGGCGGCACCTGAAGAAGGTCGCCGCCGGCGAGATCGTCAACAGCCCGCGCGAGTACTAGCGCCAGCTTGTTTTCTTTTAGGGGCCACCGTTTATCTGGTGGCCCCTTTCGTTATGATTACGTTGACCATAAAGACAATATGATTGGGAGTGGATGTGTTAAGCGTCTACTTTGGCGATATGCCAGAAGCGATTTACAACACAGCGACATATTTCAAAAACTCTTACCGGTCTTCTTGGATTACGGATCCCTATGCAGTCTCGATAATTAAGGATGTCGATCGATCGGATGTTGTCTCCGAAAACGTCATCGAAAGCCCTGTGCTTGGGTCCATTTCTCCACTCCAGCTTTCTGGTGGCGTGAAAACGCTGCTGCTTATGAGATTTGATCGTAAGCATATTTTTAACGCTTCTACCTGTGGTGATAACTGTGCCAAGTGGATTCTCGACATGGCGAAAGACCGCAAGCTCGTTGTGAATCTCTATCATGTGATGGACTTTGGTCGCGAGGATTTTAAAATAAAAGTCGTGAATAGCGGCCGAATCGTTCACAACATGGCCGAATTGATTCACGAGTCGATTCCGTATCTGTAGGTGCTGCTTATGAACGGTTCGCATCTCGTTAAGATTTCCCGCCGCAGGGGAACCAAGTACACATTTACCATCAAGCGGAACATCACTATTGTGCGTGGCGATAGCGGCACGGGTAAGACGACACTGTTTGACATGGTCGCAGACTACATGCGAACGGGCGAGCAGTCGGGTGTTTCCTTGCAATGCGATTGTCCCTGTGTCGCCCTGACCGATTATGATTGGCGAAACCAGCTTTCGTCCGTTCATGACTCGATTGTATTTGTCGATGAGGGCTTAAAAGAGATCCATTCTGATGAGTTTGCCCATCATGTGCTGTATTCCTCGAATTATTTCGTGCTGATCTCAAGGGCTGATTTCCCCAATCTTCCGTATAGCGTGGATGAGATTTACAAGATTAAGACGAGCGGAAAATACCATTCTTTCGTCCCTGTTTATCAAGATCGCGGGAATCATCGTTATGCTATTTCCCGGTCGGCGCCAAAACAGGACATTACTTACGTGAAATAACTGGGGATTCGGTTTTTCACTACGACAAAGACTGCATTCCGGAGGCGTTTTGTACAGGAGGTAATTCAGCGGAGGTTATGGCTCTTATCGCATGCCGAAATGTCCGATAGTTTTGTTGAATAGCGTCGCGGCGTCACTTCCTGCGGCATACTAAAGAAGCTGTACATGCTTCAGATTGGATTTTCATGTCTGAGATTTTTGAACCCAAGAACATCATCGTCACGGGCGGCTGCGGCTTCATCGGCAGCAACTTCGTCCACTACGTCGTGAACAACCACCCGGGCGTCCACGTCACCGTCCTGGACAAGCTGACCTACGCCGGCAACCCCGAGAACATCGCGGGCCTGCCCTCCGACCGCGTGGAGCTCGTCGTGGGCGACATCTGCGACGCGGAACTGCTGGATAGGCTGGTGCCGGGCCACGACGCGATCGTGCACTACGCCGCAGAGAGCCACAACGACAACTCCATCGCCGACCCGGAGCCGTTCCTGCGCACCAACGTGGAGGGCACCTTCCGCCTTCTGGAGGCCGTCCGCAAGTACGGCATCCGCTACCACCACGTCTCCACCGACGAGGTCTACGGCGACCTGGCGCTCGACGACCCGGCGAAGTTCACCGAGGATACGCCGTACCACCCGAGCAGCCCGTACTCTAGCACCAAGGCGAGCTCCGACATGCTCGTGCGCGCCTGGACGCGCACCTACGGCCTGCGCGCCACGATCTCCAACTGCTCCAACAACTACGGCCCCTACCAGCACGTGGAGAAGTTCATCCCCAGGCAGATCACGAACATCGTCGACGGCGTCCGCCCCAAGCTCTACGGCCGCGGCGAGAACGTCCGCGACTGGATCCACACCGAGGACCACTCCAGCGCCGTCTGGGACATCCTCACCAAGGGCCGCACGGGGGAGACCTACCTCATCGGAGCGGACGGCGAGAGGGACAACATCACGGTCCTGCGCATGATCCTGGAGGCCATGGGGCGCGACCCCGAGGACTTCGACTGGGTCGCCGACCGCCCCGGCCACGACCGCCGCTACGCCATCGACTCCACCAAGCTCCAGCGCGAGCTGGGCTGGAGGCCGGCGCACACCGACTTCGCCGGGGGCCTGAAGGCCACCATCGACTGGTACGTGGAGAACGAGTCCTGGTGGCGCCCGGCCAAGGAGGCCACCGAGGCCCGCTACCGCGCACAGGGCCAGTAGGAGGGGATAGACAGATGGCAGACATCGCATTCGAGAAGGACCTCTCCGTGGCCGAGACCGGCATCGAGGGCCTGATGGTCGTCGACCTGGCCGTCCACGGCGACTCGCGCGGCTGGTTCAAGGAGAACTGGCAGCGCGCCAAGATGACCGAACTCGGCATCCCGGACCTCCGCGTCGTCCAGAACAACATCTCCTACAACGACAGCCGCGGCGTCACCCGCGGCATCCACGCCGAGCCCTGGGACAAGTTCATCTCCGTGGCGCGAGGCAGCGTCTTCGGCGCCTGGGTTGACCTGCGCGAGGGCAGCGCCACCTACGGGAAGGTGTTCACCTGCACGCTCGACCCGTCGAAGGCCATCTACGTCCCGCGCGGCGTGGGCAACTCCTTCCAGGCGCTGGAGGACGGCACCGCCTACACCTACCTGGTGGACGCCCACTGGTCGCTGGAGCTCAAGAGGACCTACACCTTCGTGAACCTCGCCGACCCCGAGCTCGCCATCGAGTGGCCGATCCGGCTGGAGGAGGCCACCGTCTCCGAGGCCGACCTCAACCACCCGATGCTCAAGGACGTCGTCCCCATGGCGCCGAAGCGCACCCTCGTCACCGGCTGCAACGGCCAGCTGGGCCATGCGGTGCGCGCGCTCGCCGAGGAGCGCGGCGTGGCGAAGGACTTCGACTTCTGCGACATCGACACCTTCGACATGTCCGACCCGGAGGCCTATTCGCAGTACGACTGGTCGCTCTACGGCACCGTGATCAACTGCGGCGCCTACACGGCCGTGGATAAAGCGGAGACCCCCGAGGGCCGCGTGACCGCCTGGAAGGCCAACGCGACCGGCCCGGCCCTGCTCGCCCGGACCTGCGCCGGGCACGGGATCACCCTGGTCCACGTGTCGTCCGACTACGTCTTCGACGGCACGGCCGAGGTCCACACGGAGGACGAGCCCCTCAGCCCGCTGTCCGTCTACGGCCAGACCAAGGCCGCAGGCGACATCGCCGTGGCCGGGTGCCCCCGTCACTACATCATGCGCAGCTCCTGGGTCATCGGCGAGGGCCACAACTTCGTCAAGACCATGAAGGGGCTGTCCGACCGCGTCGCCGACCCCGAGGACGGGCTCGCGCAGATCACGGTCGTGGACGACCAGCTGGGCCGCCTGACCTTCACGCGCGACATGGCGCGGGCCATCTTCCACGTGCTGGACGCGAAGGCCCCCTACGGTACCTACGATTGCACCGGCTCCGGCGCCGTGAAGAGCTGGGCGGACATCGCCCGCGCCGTCTTCGAGGCCGCCAACGGCAACGGGGACAAGGTCGTGCCGGTGTCGACCGCCGACTACTACGCGAACGCCTCCGGCCCCGTCGCCCCGCGCCCGACCCACTCCGCGCTCGACCTGTCCAGGCTCGAGTCGGTCGGGTTCCACATGCCCGACTGGGAGGAAGAGCTGGGGGAGTACCTCAAGACGCTCTAGCCGCTATTAACTTTTCGAGAGTAAAAGCCGCCGTTCTTTAACGGCGGCTTTTCTTTTGCCTGGTGAATAGCCCCGCTGCAACAAGGGCGGCGGCGGTCGCCAGACTCACTGCAAGCCCCGCAAGGGCGCCCGGAGTCTTGTAGGTCATCACGATCCTATTCGCGCCTTTCTGCATGTTCAGGGATGACAAGCCCTTATCGGCGGCGGGCGTTAGTTCTGTGGCGGTTCCGTTTACCGTTACGTTCCAGCCCTCATCGTACGGAACGCTCAGCAGTAGGTTGCCGTCATCCTTGGCGGTATACTCGCCTTCGATCCTTCCGTCCTCTAAAACCGTCGGAACAAATTCGCTCATCTTAAGCTCGTTAATAATCTGCTCGAAAACGTCCAGATTGAGGGCGTAAAAGACCGGCTCATTGTCTTGGGGCATGTCTGTATAGCCCTCTGCGACTCCGATTGACACCGTATGCTGGCTCGGGGAGTCCGATGCATCCGAAATCTGGCGGATATTATTGTCGAATCTCCAGGCCTCGTTTTCGATCGTTCGCTGGTCGATGGTAAGGGTGACGGGCCAATAACTGCCGGCGGTCGTATCTTTGTTGATGTAGAGATACCCGATGGAGCTTGCCGGAAGAGTAACGCTCCATTGCTTTAAGCTATCGCTATTCTCCGTGCTCGTGGCCTCGATCTTGGTATAGAGCTCGACCTCGCGGCCTAGGATTTTGCTGTAGAGGTCGTTCTGCTTTTCGAAGGGGTTCCCGCACTTCAGCGTGCTGTTTTGGATATCGCTTGAGGCTGCGACGCCAATGCTGAGCGCATAGGGGTTCTCGTACACCGCGCTTGTAGAGTCGCCCTGATTCGTCTTGGCTAAAACGTATCCTGCAGGCGCGTTTTCAGGAATGGCGTACTTGACTCCCAACAGGGCATCGACGGCGAGAATGGGCTCGGCATAACGGGTTGAGAATTCGCCAATGCTGCTGTATCCAAGGGAGTTGAGCAGTGCGATGGCCTGCGGGGTATTTGCGGATGAGTAGGACGACAGCTGGTTGTACCCAAGCGCTAAGCCCTCGTTGAGGGCAGCGCTATCGGCGCGCGTGGTCGTTCGATCGATACGGTAGAATGACGCAGGATCTTGGGCTTGAATGGTTGTGATCGTGTTGGTTGCGGTAGTCACATAGGTGCAGTTGGCATCTTCGGAATAGCCTGCGTACAGTTGGTTCCACATCACATGGGCGTTGATAAACAAATCAATTGCGGTGATTGCCAGGATTGGTAATACGACGGCGGGTCGATAGGCATGACGAAATTTGGGCTGGCCCTCGAACACCTGCAACGAATAGCCTGCGGCCCACATCGTAAAGAAGCCCAGCAAAAAGGCTGTGCGCGAATAGAACCCGTTGGGAACGCGCATGCCGCACCAGATGTACTCGAGCGGGCTCAAAACGGAGCTAGCGATCAGGACGGCTGTGACGACGAACGTTGCGATGCGTATCTTGGCCGAAACCTTGCGGTTAAACAGTAGGCTTATTGCAAGTAACATCATGATGACGCCGCAATAGAACTGCGGCGTATTCCCGTTATTCACCCACATGCCGGGGATGAAGCCCCTGATGAGCGATTTGAGGCCTGTTTTAAGCAAAGGTCCAAGTGCCAGTACGGGGCCGCCTTTTGCCATGGCAAGGATGGTCGGCAAAAAGGTCCAAGCGGACAGAAGCAGTCCAAGCACCATAGCCCCTGCAAATCGTAGGGCTCGGTTGAGCGTGAGCATCCAGCTATATCCTTCTGCAGCGACGTAATCGACAAACTCAACCAGTACGAAGATGCAGAGGAACAGGATGCTGATATAAGCCGTATACCAACAGAACATGACATTGAGAGCAATCGCAATAACGAGGCGTATCATTTTTTGTTTGCGAATGAGCTCGTAGCATCCGAAGGCGCAGATGGGTAGCAGGATAAGGCAATCAATCCAGAGCGGATTACACAAATTACTTATGGTCCAGCTGCAAAACGTGAACGAGAGGGATAGCAAGAATGCGGCGGGCTTGGAAAGGTCAAAGCGCTTTTGCACATACCAAGCGCTGCTGATGTGGATGCAGCCAAGCTTGAGCGCGGTTATGGCAAATACGAAGAGCGTCAGCTTGTCTGCGGGAAACAGCACGCAGAGCAGGTTGAAGGGGCTGGCGAGGTAGTAGCTATAGAGCCCCCATGTGTTCATACCGAGGCCCTGTGAGAAGGAATAGCGAAGGTTTGCCTCGCCTAAAAGGACGCGGCGAAACCACGCGAAGAAGTCGATGTATTGGTATTTGAGATCGTTGGTGAGAAACGAGTTGTCGCCAAAGGGGTAGACATGCCCCGCCTCTGCAAGTGCGACAAAAAATGCGATGGAAAACGTGAAGCAGGCGGCGTAGAACGCCACATTCTTGAGCGTGCTGTTATTGGGCCGTGTCATCAGATTCCTCGTTGGATTCTCGAATGATATAGATGGGGCGGTGCTTGGCCTCCAAGTAGGCTTTTGCTAGGTACTCGCCAATGATTCCCAGGCACAGGAGCTGCATGCCGCCAAACAGCGTAATGAGGCAGGCAAGGGAGGGCCATCCGCCTACGGGATCGCCCCAAACAAGCGTTTTGACCAGGATGACGATAAATCCCATGATGGCGATGAGGCAGAAGACGATACCCGTGAGGGCGGCGAGGGAGAGTGGCGCCGTGGAAAACGCGACGATGCCGTCGATGGAATAGAGGAGCAGCGACCAAAAGCTCCATTTGGTCTCACCGGCCACGCGGTTGACGTTTACGTAGGGGAGCCATTTGGTCTTGAAGCCGACCCAGCCGTAGATGCCCTTGGAGAATCGATTGTATTCGCCCATGGAGATGATGGCGTTGACCATAGGTCGCTTCATGAGCCTAAAATCGCGTGCTCCGTCGACGATGTCGGCCTTGGAAATGCGGTTGATGATCTTGTAGAACATACGGGCGCAGAACGACCTGATGGGAGGCTCGCCTTCGCGGGTGGTCCTGCGTGTGGCGACGTTATCGTAGTCTTCGGTTTGCAAGATCTCGTACATCTGCGGCAGGAGCGAGGGCGGGTCCTGCATGTCGGCATCCATGGTGGCGACATAGTCGCCCTTTGCGTGCTGGAGTCCGGCGAGTAGTGCCGCCTCCTTGCCAAAGTTGCGCGAGAAAGAGTGCCAGCGGATGGCGTATGGATGCGCCGCCGCAGCTTCTGCCTTCATGACGGCGAGCGTTTTGTCTGCCGAGCCATCGTCGATGAGGACGGCTTCAAAGGAGATGCCGGGGTCTTGCCGGGTCATGATGCGAACGACGCCATCGAGCTCTTTGAGAAAGATCGGAAGTGATTCCTGCTCGTTGTAACACGGCACGACGATGGAGATGAGCGGCATGTGACTTACCTCTCGTTTTTATTTGCGCTGGAGGGAATGCTGCAGCCATATGTGTTATACACGTTGACCTCCCACTGTTTACGCTCAACCTTTGCAACGGAATCAAGGATAAGCCCCGTCGCGAGACTCAGGCCACAAAGGAACATGAAAGATGCGGCGAGCATTGCGGTGGGGAAGCGGGGGACTAGACCGGTCTGGAAATATTCGACGACGATGGGGATGCCCAGGGCGAGGCCGATAATCGCAAACAGAAGCGCGACCAGGCTGAAGAATTTGAGCGGACGGTAGTCCTTGAACAGCGTGCCGATCATCGCAACGACTTTAATGCCGTCGCTCACGGTATTGAGCTTGGACTCGGAGCCTTCCGGACGGTCGCGGTACTCGATGGGCACATCTTTGATGCGCCAGCGGTGGTCGACGGCGTGGATCGAGAGCTCGGTTTCAATCTGGAAACCCTCGGAAAGCACAGGGAAGGTTTTAACGAACGGGCGGCTCATGGCGCGGTAGCCGGTCATGACGTCATCGAAGCTGTAGCCATAGATCCACTTGATCATGGCGCGAACTAGGTTGTTGCCAAAGCCGTGGAAAGCACGCTTGTTTTCCTCGGCGTAGGTGCCGTTGGAAAGGCGGTCGCCTACGGTCATGTCGGCCGCGCCGTTAAGGATGGGCTCGCAGAGGGCTTTGGCCGCCTCGGCGGGATAGGTGTCGTCGCCGTCGACCATCAGGTAGCAATCGGCGTCGATGTCGCGAAACATCTGGCGGCACACGTTGCCCTTTCCCTGGCGGGGCTCAAAGCGGACCGTGGCGCCGTGCTCGGTAGCGATGCGTGAGGTATCGTCCGACGAGTTGTTGTCATAGACATAGACCGTCGCTTGCGGAAGCTCGCGGTGAAAGTCGTCGATGACTTTGCCGATCGTGAGGGCTTCGTTGTAGCAGGGGATGATGACGGCGATGGATTCAGAATTCACTCAATGCTCCTTATACATTCAATTCTTGAAAGTATAGCCGTTTGGGCTTGGCATCCTAAGATGTGGGTTAGTTCTCCAGTTTTGTTGCGCGAATCGTTTGCATGGCCGTCGGGTCTATACTGTTCGTTTGTCAACGATTACGAGTAAAGGAGTTGCATCCGTGTCGAATCAGACAAAGCAACAAGAAACTCGCAGTCTGCCTGCGACGTTTGCTAAGAACGAATTTGAGAAGGACGCGTTTATCCTTCGTCAGCTGGTTACCAAGGATTTTAAGATCAAGTATCGCCGTAGCGTTCTGGGCGTCGCATGGTCGGTTCTCAACCCGCTGCTGATGATGATCGTCATGGCCATCGTGTTCTCGACGATTTTTGGCCAGGGCCGCAATGGATCAATGACGCCCGAGATGTACCCGCTGTACTTGATCGTGGGTAACGTTACCTTTGCCGTCATGTCCGAGTCCACGAACCAGGCCCTAACGTCGATCGTGGGTGCTGCCCCTCTGCTCAAGAAGGTTAAGGTGCACCGCTGGGTCTTCCCGGTGCAGAAAGTGCTTTTCTCGCTGGTGAACTTTGCCTTCTCGCTGGTCGCCGTCGCCATCGTCATGCTGTGGTTCCGCGTTATGCCTTCTTGGCACCTGATTCTGCTGCCGGTTTGCCTGCTGCTGCTTATGTGCTTCTGCATGGGCCTGGGCATGATGCTCTCTGCCCTTACGGTCTTTTTTCGCGACGTTATGCATCTGTGGAGCGTAGTCATTACGGCGTGGACTTATATTACGCCCATCTTCTGGACGACTGACTATATTGCGCAAATGCCGCATCTCGTGCGTATCTTGATGTATGCGAACCCCATGTACAACTACCTGCAGTTTATGCGTGATATCTTCCTGTTCCAGACTACGCCCTCGCTTATGACGTTTGGTATGTGCGTCGCATGGGCGGTTCTTGCGCTTGTTATTGGCTACACCGTGTTCCATAAGTCCGAGCGCAAGTTCATCCTCTACATCTAAGGAGTGCTGTGATGACTGAATCTGTTGTTGATTACAGCGAACAGCCTCTGGCTGTCGAGGTCGATGACGTCACCATGATCTTTAACATGGCGTCCGAATCACTGACCAACCTCAAGGAGTACTTCATTAAGCTTGCTAAGCACGAGCTGTTCTTTGAGGAGTTTCGGGCGCTTAAGCACATCTCGTTCGATATTCATCGTGGCGAGGTCGTGGGTCTGGTCGGCACCAATGGCTCCGGCAAGTCTACGATGCTCAAGATTATCGCTGGCGTGCTTGAGCCTAGCGAGGGCAGTGTTAAGGTGCACGGTAACATCGCGCCGCTGATTGAGCTTGGTGCCGGCTTTGACCCCGAGCTGACTGCCCGCGAGAACATCTATCTGAACGGTGCCCTGCTCGGCTATACCAAGGAGTTCATCGACGCCAACTTTGACGGTATTATCGAGTTCGCTGAGCTGCAGAACTTTGTCGATATGCCGCTTAAGAACTTCTCCTCGGGCATGGTGGCGCGTATCGCCTTTGCAATCGCGACGATTACCGAGCCCGATATTCTAATCGTTGACGAGACGCTGTCCGTCGGTGATGTGTTCTTCCAGCAGAAGTGCGAGGCCCGCATCCAGCACTTTATCCAGAGCGGTGACGTGACGGTTCTGTTCGTTTCGCACTCTATGGATCAGGTTGAGCGCATCTGCCAGCGTGCCGTTTGGATTGAGAAGGGTGACCTTCGCATGGACGGTCCGGTCGATGAGGTCTGCAAGGCGTACCGCGAGCAGTTCAACTAGGTTATAATTACTTGCGCCTGACAGGCTTGTGCTTGCTTGGGCGTGCGGTTATTTGCTCCATTAGCTCAGTTGGATAGAGCAGGGGACTTCTAATCCCAAGGTCGACGGTTCGAATCCGCCATGGAGCACCATCGTTTATTAAGCCCGGACCGCTTGGTGGTCTGGGCTTTTTTCATCTTGTGTGCTGCTGGAGCCGAGCGCGAGCAAGCCGCTGCTGTTTGTTGGGGTTGGCATTTTACTTTTCGATACGCTCCCTCAGCAGCTCCAACGCGTGAGCGTAGCCTTGCAAGCCCTCGCCAGTGATGGTGGCGAAGCAGGCTAGGCGTGCGTAGCTCACTTGGCGGAAGTCCTCGCGGGTCTCGACGGCGCTGATGTGGACCTCGACGGCAGGGATGGCGACGGCCTTGAGGGCGTCGAGGATCGCGACGCTCGTGTGCGTGTAGGCCGCCGGGTTGATGACGATGCCGTCGACCTTGCCGTAGGCTTCCTGGATCTTGTCGACGATGCTGCCCTCGTGGTTAGACTGGAAGACCTCGATCTCGTCGAAGCCCTGTGCGGCACCTGCCTCCTGGCAGATCTGCACTAAGCGGTCGTAGTTGTCGCTGCCATAGATGCCCGGCTCGCGAATGCCGAGCATGTTGAGGTTGGGGCCGTTGATGACGAGTGCTTTCATGGTTGCTTCCTTTGCGATTGGAAAACCACCACAAAGGCGCCTGTCCCCTTTGTGGTGGTTTTGGTTAGAGAGCGGGTGGGAGGGTGTCGAGGAGGGCTTGGGCGGTGTTGGCGGCGCAGTCGCGTGAGTCGATGATGTAGTCGGCCCAGGAGCGGTAGCGCGGCATGCGCTGCTCGGCGAGCTTGTCGATGCCATCGCGCGCCGTGATGGGGCGGCCCTTGTGGGCGAGCTCGTCGAGCTTGCGGTTGAGCATCACGATCTGGCTATTCTGGTGCAGCAGCGGGTAGTTCTCGTCGCGCGTGACCACGCCGCCGCCGGTGGAAAGCACCAGGCCGCTGCGCTTGGAGATGTCGGCCAGCGCCGCCGTCTCCTGTTCGCGGAACGCCGCCTCGCCGCGCTCGACGATAAAGTCGGCGCAGGGCATGCCCAGGCGCTCCTCGAGGGCGCGATCCAGATCGATGTGCTCTCGCCCCGTGAGCAGGGCAATCTGCTCGCCCACACGGGTCTTGCCCGAGCCCGGCATGCCGATCAGCGCGATGTTCTGTTCGCGGCGTGACAGGCGCTCCGTTACGTCCAGAATGCGCTCGCGCGGAGTGACCTGGCCGGTGTAGCGCTCAACGGCTTGCGCCGCCTGGGCCACGAGCATGAGCAGACCGCCGATGCAGGGGATGTCGCGGCGCTCGGCCTCGAGCATGAGTCCCGTGCGAGCGGGGTTGTAGACAATGTCGATAACGCCCTCGAGCGCATTGAGCCCCTCGAGTGTGCAGGGGGCGTCGGGACAGTGGGGGAACATGCCGGCGGGCGTGCAGTTGACGAGCAGTGCGGCGTCGGACTGCTGCGCGATGTTGTCGTAGTTGACTTCGCTCGTGCGGCCGACCGGCACGACGATGGCGCCCAGGTCGCCGAGCACCATGCTGGCAGTGGTGCCGGCGCCTCCGGTGGCTCCGAGCACGAGGACCTTCTTGCCGGCAATCTCCACACCCAGCTCCTCGACCAGGCACTGGAAACCGAAGTAGTCGGTGTTGTCGCCGCGCAGACGGCCATCGGGCAGACGCGTGATCGTGTTGACGTTGCCCATGCGTTCGGCGAGCGGGCTCAGCTCGTCCAGGTAGTCCATGACGGCGCGCTTGTAGGGAATGGTCACGTTGGTGCCTTCCCACTCGTCGCCCGTCATAAAGGCCGCGAGGTCCTCGGGCTCGCGCTCAAAACGCACGTACTCAAGCCCCGCGAGCTCCTTGTAGATGGTCGGGGTGTAGCTGTGGCCCAGCACGCGGCCCAGCACGCCGTAGGGGCGGGTTGTGGCGACGTCAGTCATCTAGAGCACCTCCGTGTAGCTGCCAAAGTAGGTGAAGCTCTCGCACACCTCGTCAATCGAGTCGAGCAGGTCGTCGAGGGCTTTGCTGCCAAAGGGACAGTCCAGATCGAAGTAGAACATAAACTCAAAGTCGCGCCCGGGGATGGGGCGGCTCTCGAGCTTGATAAGGTTGATGTTGAGTGCGTAGAAGCGCTCGAGTACGCGATAGAGGGCGCCCGGTTCGTTGGCCGTGGTGATCATGAGCGAGGTACGGTTGGCGCCGGGGTAGACGCGCGGCTCGCGACTGATGACGACGAAGCGCGTGTAGTTGTTGTCCGAGTCCTGGATATTGGGCTCCAGCACCTCCAGACCATAGAGCGCCGCGCAGCTGCGCGAGGCGATGGCGGCAACGTCGGTGCGTTCGGAGCTGGCGACCATCTCGGCCGACATGGCCGTGTTGGGGTACTTGGTGGCGTGCAGGTCGTGTGCCTCGATAAAGCCGGCGCATTGGGCAATGGCCTGGCCGTGGCTGTAGACCTCGTGCACGTCCGCAAGCTTGGTGCCGGGCTTGACGAGCAAGTTGTGGTCGATTTTGAGGCGAAGCGAGCGCACGATGTGGAAGTCGAACTGGGCGAGCAGGTCGTAGACGGCGTTGACCGAGCCGGCGGTGGAGTTCTCGATGGGCAGCACGCCAAACTCGCAGAAGCCGTCGCGCACGGCGCACATGACGCCCTCGAAGGTCTCGAAAAACGCGATGTCGGGCACGTCGAAGAGCTTGCACGCGGCGATTTGGCTGTAAGCGCCCTCGACGCCCTGGCAGGCGACGGTGGCCGTTTGAGGGAAGGGCGTGTCGGAGGCTGCAGCCGTGGCATGGGCCTTTTGCGACACCGTGATGCCCTTGAGCTCGTTGATGTAGCGCTGCTGCTCGGCCTTGCTCATGCTCATGAGGAGGCGGAACAGAGTGATGGTCTGGGCCTCGTAACGCTCGGGTGCGCGGCTGGCGAGGTTGTTGAGTTTGGAGCGCTCGCGGGCGGGGTCAAAGACGGCCTTGCCCATCTCGATCTTGGATTTGGCGACCTCGGTGGCAATATCCATGCGCTCGACAAAGCTGTTGAGCAGGGTGGTGTCGATGCCATCGATGGCCTGACGAATATCGGCAAGGTCCATGGATGCCCCTTTCACGTGTTGGTGATTTTTCTGGGACGGGGATTAAAAAATCATTGTGTGCCGAATGATTATTTAATCCCCGTCCCAGAAAAATCACTGGGTGGGCGTGGGGGCCGGAGTTGGCCCCCGGAGATTATTAGCGCTGGGCGGCGTCCTCGAGGAGGGCGTCCCAGACGGCGAGGGCGGCGGCTGCCTCGGCTACGGGGACGGCGCGCGGGACGATGCAGGGATCGTGACGGCCATGGACCGAGAGCTCGGCATTTTCCATGGCGTCCATGTCCACGGTCTGCTGCTCGCGGCCAATGGAGGGCGTCGGCTTCACGGCCATACGCCACATGACGGGTGCGCCGGTGGAGATGCCGCCCAAGATGCCGCCGGCGTTGTTGGACTCGACCGCAATCTCGCCGGTCTCGGCATCAATACGATACGGATCGTTGTTCTCGCTGCCGCGCATGGCTGCTACGGCAAAGCCCATGCCAAACTCCACGCCCTTCACGGCGGGAATACCAAACGCGATTTGCGCGATGCGGTTCTCGATGCCGTCGAACATGGGGTCACCGATGCCCGCGGGAAGCCCGTAGATGCCGCACTCCACGATGCCGCCGATGCTGTCGAGCTCGTCGCGCGCGGCCAGAATTTCCTCGCGCATGCGACCGGCAGCAGCGGCGTCAATGCAGGGCAGGTCGTTCGTAAGGATTGCCTTGCGGTCGGCCTCTCGATAGACCATGTCATCCATGGGCAGGTCGGAGATACCACCGATTTGTGCCACGTGTGCCATCACCCGAATACCGCGGGCTTCGAGTGCCTGCAGCGCGATGCCGCCGGCGATGCATAGGGGGGCCGTCAGGCGGCCGGAGAAGTGTCCGCCGCCGGCGACGTCGTGCATGTTGTGGTACTTTACGCGCGCGGGAAAGTCTGCGTGTCCGGGGCGGGGCTTGCGGCGTAGCTCGGAATAGTCTTTGGAGCGTGTGTTGGTGTTCTCGATAATCGCGGCTATAGGTGCGCCAGTGGTGTGTCCATCGACCACACCGGCGATGATATGTGCGGCGTCGGCCTCACGGCGCTTGGTCGCGGTCTCGTCGCGACCGGGGGCACGACGGTCCAAAAAGGCCTGCAGCTGCTCCTGGTCAACGGCGATGCCCGCGGGAATGCCATCGAGTGAGCAACCGATAGCAGGGGAGTGCGACTGACCGAAGATGCTCAGATGCAAAACGTTGCCAAAGGTTGAGGACATGTTACTCCTTCTCGAGCGTGACCTTGCCGCCCAGCAGGCGGTAGTGGTCGAAGAAATCGGGATAGGACTTGTTGACGGCCTCGGCGCCGTGGATCACGACCTCGCCGGTAGCAC
The DNA here is from genome assembly GCF_040095305.1 of Collinsella sp. CLA-AA-H167. NCBI lineage: Bacteria > Bacillati > Actinomycetota > Coriobacteriia > Coriobacteriales > Coriobacteriaceae > Collinsella > Collinsella sp. CLA-AA-H167. Next base: position 121,879 of record NZ_JBBNGA010000005.1, on the reverse strand, counting down.
GGCTCGCGGCGATGGCGGCCATCATGGCGATGCGGTGGTCGTTGTGCGAATCGACCTCGCCGCCGGTAAAGGCGTCAACACCCTTGATGATGAGGTCGTCGCCGGCAATGCGCACCTGTGCGCCCAGTGCGGTGAGCTCGCGGGTGGTAGTGGCCAGACGGTCGGATTCCTTGATGCGCAGGCGGGCGCAATCGCGGATGAACGTGCGGTCCTGCGCCAACGATGCCACGGCCGAGATAACGGGCACCAGGTCGGGGATGTCGTGGGCGCTCATCTCAAAGCCAGCGAGCTTGTCGGACTGCACGGTGGCAGCGTTGGTGGAGCGCACGATGCGGGCGCCAAAGCGCGAGAGTGCGGCAAGCACGTTGCGATCACCCTGGGCCGAGCTGAGCGACACGCCCTCGACGGTGATGGGATCGGAGCCGATGGCGCCGGCGCACAGCCAAAAGGCGGCGTTGGACCAGTCGCCCTCGACAGCCACATTGCCAGGCGTGCGGTACGAGCCACTGGTTACGCGGAAGTTCGTGACCTCGGGCTGGCCGTCCTTGGCCGGAATACGCTCGACGTTGACCTCGACGCCAAAGGCCTTCATGGCCTGGATCGTCAGGTTGATGTAGGGACGGCTCTCGATGAGGCCGGTTACCTGCACGCAGGAGGGCTGGGCCAGCAGCGGGGCTGCCAGCAGAAGGCCGGAGATATATTGCGAGCTCACGTTGCCCGGAAGCACAAAGGTGCCCGGGCGCATGCGTCCGCTCGTCTTGAGCGGAAAACCGCCCAGGCCCTGTAGGTCGCAGCCGGCGGCGATGATCTCGTCCGAGAGCGGGGACAGCGGGCGGGCGCCCAAGCGTCCCTGACCCACAAAGGTTGCTTCTGCGCCCAGCGCGCAGGCGACGGGTAACATAAAGCGGAGCGTGGATCCGCTTTCACCGCAGTCAAGCGTGCCGCCGGCAAGGGCCTTGAGCAGGCCAAATTCAACACTCTTCATGGTGGGGTGGACCTGGAAGCCGTCCTCGACGGTCTCGATGCGAGCACCCAGTGCCGTAAGGCAGCGCACCGTGGCCTCGATGTCGGCGCAGGTGGTGTTGCAGGTGACGTGTGTCTCGCCGTTGGCAAGCGCGGCGCAGATGATCAGGCGATGCGCCATCGACTTGGACGCGATGGCGGGAACGGTGCCCTTAAGCGGGGACGGGTTGATGCGGGCTAGCATGCGGATGCGCCTCCCTTCTGGCCGAGGCCCTCGGCAATGAGTTCGTGGAAAGTGGAAAGCGGCGTGCGGTCGATGCTGCAACGGCCAATGCCGTGCGGAATTACCAGGTCGATGGTGTCTCCCGCGCGCTTTTTGTCGTGGAGCGCCTCGGCAAAGACGGCATCGGCATCTAGGTCGCAGCGGGTCTTGAGGCCGTGGCGGGTGCAGAGCTCCTCAATACGATCGGGCAGCTCGGCATCGCAGATGCCATGCAGGGCTGCGGCACGCGTGATGATGCCCATGCCGATCGAAACGCAGTTGCCGTGGCCGAGCTCAAAGTGCTCGCAGGCTTCGATGGCGTGCCCGGCGCTGTGGCCATAGTTGAGGAGTTTGCGCTGATTGGTCTCGCGCTCGTCGGCGACGACCACGGCGCGCTTGATGTCGATATTGCGGGCAATGATGAGCGCCACACGGGCCACGTCGCGGTTCAGCAGCTCAAGCGTGAGCGGGGTCTTCTCTAGCTCGGCGAAGAGCTCGGGGTCGGCGATCACGGCGTGCTTGACGACCTCGCCGCAACCGTCGGCGAACTGCTCGGGCGTGAGGGTTGCCAGGCATCCCACGTCGGCGATGACCACGCTCGGCTGCCAAAAGGCGCCGGCCAGGTTCTTGCCGGCTGCCAGGTCGATGGCGGTCTTGCCTCCCACCGACGAATCCACCATGGCGAGCAGGCTTGTGGGAATCTGCACAAACTTGCAGCCGCGCATGTAGGTGGCGGCCACAAAGCCCGCCACGTCGCCCACGACGCCGCCGCCGAGCGCCACGATCACGTCGGAGCGCGAAAGCTCGTGTTCGGCCACAAACTCCAAAATGGCAACGTAGGTCTCGGCACGCTTATGGGCCTCGCCGGCCTCGAAGGTGCAGACGCTCACCTCGTAGCCTGCGGATTCGAGGCTCTGCTTAACGGGCATCTGATAGAGCGGGCCCACGTTGGTGTCCGTCACGATGACGGCGCGGGTGCCGCCGGCGGTGGTGCGGACGAGCGGACCTGCCTGCTCCAGCAAAAACGTGCCCACATGCACCTGGTAGGGGCGTGCGGTGTCGATATCGATAGTAATCGCCATAAGCTTCGGTCCTTTCGACCTGGCGTGATGGGTGGTCTAGTGGGAGGCCTCGTCGTCGAGCGCGCGCTTAATGCGGTCGCCCTCGGCAAGGAGATTCTCCAGATAGCGCTGGTCGCGGTCCTTAAGGGCGCGGCTGTAGGCGCCAAGCGATTCGATCAGATGGTCGATCTCGAAGGCGAGCGCATCGGCGTCGTCGATCATGAGCTCGGACCACATCTGAGGATTGAGGTGTGCCACGCGGGTGAGGTCGCGGTAGCTGCCGGCCGAAAAGCCGTGGTGGACCTGAGCGGTCGGGCTCTTAACATAGGCGTTGGAGACGACGTGCGCGAGCTGGCTCGTAAAGGCGATGACGCGGTCGTGCTCGGCGGCGCTCGTTACGCTGAACTTGCCAAAGCCCAGGGGACGTACCATCTCGCGCACCTGGCCCAAAAGCTCCAGCTTGAGTGCGTCGTCCACTGCGGGCGGTACAAGCACGAGCGGTGCGCCCTGGAACAGGTCGGCGCGGGAGTGAGCGTAGCCCGAGAACTGGGTGCCCGCCATGGGGTGCGCGCCCACAAAGTAAAAGCCGTGCTCGCGGGCAAGCTCAAAGGCGCGCTCGCACACGATGCCCTTGACGCCCACCGTGTCGATCACCACGGGGCCCATGATGGCCTCGGTATCGGTGGCGTCGGCGAGCGCCTGGGCGTGCGCCTCGAGCCACTCGATGCAGGCTTCGGGGTAGCAAGCCAAGACGATGATGTCGCATTCGCCGAGTGTCTTGTCGTTGAGCTCGCCGGCGACGGTGCCCATGCTGGCGGCGGTCATGACATCGTCATCGGGGTCCCAGGCCAGCACGCGGACGCCCGCCTGCGCATAGCCGCGGGCAAAGCTGCCGCCGATGAGGCCAAGGCCGACGATGCCGGCGCACTTGGGGCCGCCCTGGTTAACGCGCGCGTTTCTCACTGTACCCATGGGCTACTCCATGGTCTCTTGGCAGACAACCTCGCGGATGGCTCGGATGCGGCGCATGGTGTCGTCGAACTGATCGGGGGTGAGGGCCTGAGCGCCGTCGGACCATGCGCGGCTGGGCTCGTCGTGGACCTCGATCTCCAGGCCGTTGGCACCGCAGGCGGTCGCGGCGAGCGCCATGGGCTCAACGTAGCGGGTGTAGCCGGTGGCGTGGCTGGGGTCGGCGACGACGGGCAGGTGCGACAGGTGGTGCAGCACCGGCACGGCGTTGAGGTCGAAGGTGTTGCGGGTGCGGGTCTCGAAGGTGCGGATGCCGCGCTCGCACAGGATGACGTTGTCGTTGCCCTCGCTCATGATGTACTCGGCGGCCATGAGCAGCTCATCGATCGTGCCGGACATGCCGCGCTTAAGCAAGATCGGAGTCTTGGTCTTGCCGACCTCTTTGAGCAGAGGGAAGTTCTGGGCGTTGCGGGCGCCGATCTGCATGACGTCGATCTTCTTGTCCAGGAAGACCTGCACGTCGCGCGGGTCCATGATCTCGGTGACGATCGGCATGTCGAGCTCGGCAGACGCCTCGCACAGCAGGTCCAGACCGGCGGGGCCCATGCCCTGGTAGGCGTACGGGGAAGTGCGGGGCTTGTAGGCACCGCCGCGCAGCATCGTGGCACCGGCGGCCTTCACGCGGCGGGCGATGCGGATGAGGTTCTCGCCCTCGACGGAGCACGGGCCGGCGATGACCTGGAACTGATCGCCGCCGATCTTGACGCCGTGGCCGCAGTCGATGACGGAGTCCTCGGGGTGGAACTTGCGGTTGGCGCGCTTGAACGGCTCGGAGACGCGCTGCACGCGCTCGACGACATCCATGGACTCGAGCAGGAATGGGTCGATCTTGGTCGTATCGCCCACCAGGCCGATGATCGTCTCATTCTCGCCGCGCGAGACATCGGTTTTCAGGCCCTTTTTCTCAATCCAGCTGACGATATGGCTGACGGCCTCGTCGCTGGCGCTCTCTTTTAAAATTGCAATCATGGTGTGCCTCTCACCTCGATGGATAACCCTTGCAAAAACGGCCCGCATCGCGAGCCGTGTACATATGGTGCATGAGAGTTTATACTATCTGACTCGCTTTTGCCTTCTAAAGTGGGCCGTTGAGCCGCGTCTTCCTCGGAATTGCAAAGCTTTTTCTTTTATTTTGATAGCCCGTGGTGCACTTGGGTATAATGCCAAACGTTGGCCCTATTAGCTCAGGGGATTAGAGCGTCTGCCTCCGGAGCAGAAGGCCGTTGGTTCGAATCCAACATGGGGCACCATCGAATGTGAGACCGTCCGAACCTCGCATGGTCCGGGCGGTTTTTCTTATACCGACGCGACGTGATGGGACGTGGTATGGCAGCAACGGATATCGAGCGCGGACTCTCGACCGCCGAGGTCGAGGAGCGCATCGCCGCCGGTAAGATCAACCGCAACATGGAGCTCAAGACCAAGTCGGTCAAAGAGCTCATCATCGAGAACCTCTGCACGCTGTTCAATTTGATCAACGTGATCTTGGCGTTCCTGGTCATTTTGACCGGTTCGTTTAAGAATCTGACGTTCCTGTTCGTAGTGTTCCTCAATACTGCTATTGGCGTCATCCAGTCCATGCGTTCCAAGAAGATGGTCGATAAGCTCACGCTGCTGACCTCCAAGAAGGCCACTGCGGTGCGCGACGGCGCCGAGGTGGAGCTCGACCTGGACCAGATCGTGCTCGACGATATCATCCGCCTAGGGCGCGGCGACCAGATTCCCGCTGACGCCGTGGTGGTTTCGGGCGAGGCGCTCGTGAACGAGAGCCTGCTGACGGGTGAGAGCGACCTCATTAAGAAACAGCCCGGTTCCGAGCTCATGAGCGGCAGCTTTATCGACTCGGGCCTGCTGCGCGCCCGCGTGATTCATGTCGGCGCCGACAACTACGTGGCCAAAATTAATAACGAGGCGAAGTACGTCAAAAAGGTCAATTCCGAGATCATGAACGCGCTTAACGCCATCGTGCGCTTTGCGAGCATCATCATGATCCCGCTCGGTTTGGCGTTGTTTGCCTCGAGCGTGAGCGAGCTGTGGGATGCCGCGGGAACCCCAGGCAATAGCGCGCTTTCGTGGTGCTTCTCCGAGCTGTTGGCTGGTCATGTGCCTTCGTCGGCGCTGCTGTACACGGTGGGCGCCCTGCTGGGCATGATCCCGCAAGGCCTGGTGCTGCTGACCTCGTCGGTGCTCGCCATCGCCACGGTGCGCCTGGCCCGCCGCAAGGTACTCGCGCAGCAGCTCTACTGCATTGAGACGCTCGCGCGCGTCGACGTGCTGTGCCTGGACAAGACGGGCACCATCACGTCGGGCCGCATGGAGGTCGAGGGTACCTATCCGCTGCCGGTCGAGGGTATGGGTGCGGGGGAGGGCGACGCCGCCGTTCCCGTCGATACCACGGTGCTCGATTTTGCGCTGGCTAACGTCGCGCGTGCGACCTCGGCCGATGCCAACGAGACCTGTCAGGCGCTGCTCAACTATTACGCCGACCGTCCGGTCGAGGTGTCCGAGCCACTGTCGGTCATTCCGTTCTCGTCTTCCAAAAAGTGGAGCGGCGCGTCGTTTGCACAGGGCTCATATGTGATGGGTGCGGCGCAGTTTGTGCTCTCTGATCGTGCGTTTTCCCAGGTCGAGAACCGTGTCGCCGAGCTTGCCGATACCTGCCGCGTGCTCGTGGTGGCGCTCGTGGACGGCTTTACGCCCGATGGCGATATGGTGGGCGAGGCCGAGCCCGTGGGCTTTGTGACCATCCGCGACGAGATTCGTACCTCGGCGGCCGAGACCATCGGCTACTTTAACGAGCAGGGCGTGACCCTCAACGTGATCAGTGGCGACGACCCGCGTACGGTGTCGTCGATCGCGCGCGTGGTGGGCGTGCCGGGGGCGGGCGCTTATGTGGACGCCACGACGCTCGATACGCCGGCCAAGCTCGATGCCGCAGTGGACCGCTACCATGTCTTTGGTCGTGTGACCCCGCAGCAGAAGCGCGAGCTCGTGCAGGCACTCAAGCGCCGCGAGCACACCGTGGCCATGACGGGCGACGGCGTCAACGACGTGCTGGCGCTCAAGGAGGCCGACTGCTCCGTGGCCATGGCGGCCGGCTCCGATGCCGCGCGTAACGTGGCCGAGATCGTGCTCGTCGACAACGACTTTGCCTCGATGCCCGCCGTGGTGGCCGAGGGCCGTCGCTCCATCAACAACCTGCAGCGTTCGGCTTTGCTGTTCCTGACTAAGACGCTGTTCTCGATGGGCCTGGCGGCGCTGTGCATCGCGCTGCCGCCGTACCCTTTCGAGCCGATTCAGATGACGCTCATCAACTTCTTCTGCATCGGCGCGCCGGGCTTTGTGTTGGGCCTGGAGCCCAACAATGCTCGCGTGAAGGGGTCGTTCCTGACGAACGTGCTCAAGCGGGCACTGCCGGCGTCGATTGCGGTCATTTTGGCCGCGGCGCTCGATATCTTTGTGGCGCGCGTGTTTGGCTTTAGCCAGCTCACGCTGTCTACGATGTGCCTGCTTTCGTCGTGCGCGGTGAGCGTCAGCCTGATCTGGCGCATCTCGCAGCCTCTCACGCCCTTACGTGTGGTGCTCTTCGTGTTTGTTGTCGCCGGCATCCTGGTGGGCGTTATCGGATTCCCGGAGCTGCTGTCTATTGCCAACCTGTCGATGGGCCAGATGGTAATCTTGGCTGTCATCGTGGTCTTTACCTGCTCGGTGTTCTTTAAGCTCGCCACGATGATGGATTCGCTCAAGCCGCGTCGTCGTCATGCCGCAACTGGTTTTGGCCGCGGTGTGCGCGTCCACCTGGGTCGCGGTGGCGGCAAGGTGAGCTCGACGGGTTCGACGGCCGAGCGTTTTGCCAAGCGCGTCGCCGCCGACATGGCGCAGCGCCGCGAAGATCGCACCGCTCGCGAGGCCGAGGCCCGCGCACTCGAGGGCGTGGCCCAGGCCCAGCCCAAGAAAAAGAAGGGTAGCGGAGCCAAGCGCTCTCGCGTAACCAAGTCCGCCCAAGGCATCAAAGTCTCGATGCCGAGCAAAAAGAAGAAGTAACTACGCGCCCTGGCGATGTTGAATTGGTGCCTTGCTCCTGTAGGGCCGTGGCGATGTTATGCTCTAACCTCGATTATTTGAATTGCTTCGAAAAGAGGATGCCGTGATCTGCCCGCATTGCCTTAAGACTATCGAGGACGGCGCCTCGTTCTGCCCCTACTGCAACGCCTATGTGGGTCCGGGCGATGGTCCCGAGCACACCGAATTCGTGTTCTGTGAGGGCTGCGGTGCCCGTCTTTCTCCGCATGATCGTACGTGCCCCAAATGCGGACGCCCCGCTCCGGGTATCCTCTCCGAGGATGCGGCAGCATCCGACCTGGCAGCGGGCCGCACGGCGGGCTTTCCGCGCCTAACGCAAGAGCAGATCGATACCGAGGTGCCGCATGCGCCGGCCTCTGCCGCTGCGGTGCTTTCGGACGCCGCCGACCCCAATGAGACCTGCGTGCTGCCAGCTTTCGATAAGGATTTCGGTATCCCCAAGGTCGATATTCCCACGCCCGTTTCCCTGCATGACGATGCTCAAAAACCCAAGCGCAAGGTGCACCCCGACGAGGACGCCTATCACAAGCATAAGCGTCATATTCCCAAGCCGCTCATTATCATCGCGGTCCTTGCCGTCGTGTGCGGTGGTGCCTATTGGTTCGTGACGACCGATCCCATGGGTGTTATGCCTGGCTTCTACGACCAGTTTGGCCAAGCTGCACAAACCACCTTCCCCACGCGTCAAAAGGGCGAGGCGACTGAGGACGATACCAAGCAGGGCGATTCTGCCGAGGTGGTTCAGGAAGAAACCGTGCTCACCGATGATCAGCTCTATACCAGGCTCGATGGTCTGTATCAGACCATCGTGTCCTACGCTGACGAGGACCAGATCGGCGAGGTCATCGATTCCTTTAACAACGGTTATCTCCGAACGCCGCTGTCCACCCGTCAGGAGCTGTCGCAGAGTGCCTACGCCCTACGCGACCAGATCAAAAAGACGCAAGATGAGCTCAACAACCTGAAAGTACAGGACGATACGGTCTATGCGGATGACATCGCCCACTTAAAGCAGCTTGCCGAGTGGATGTATGAGCGCGTCGACGTGATCTGCCAGAGCTGGGATATCTCGCTGGCCATTCCCGATGGCGAGTCGATGAGTTCCCACCAAAGCGAGATCCTGGCGCCCATCGCGCAGGGCGGCAACAGCGCGCTGAACCAGTACGATGCCAATGTGGGTTCCTGGAAGCCGCAGCAGCGTTCCTAAAATTAGTTCGCCATAGTCGGCATAACCTACGTGCGCAATTGATGTAAACCCGTGCTTATTGCTACAATTCGTACAAATATGCTTTAAACGCACGAGGAAGGAACCACATGTTTGGTTTTAAGAAAGAGCTCTACACGCCCGAGTATCAGCTTGTCGGCGACGAGTGCGCCGTAATCGAGACGTCGAAGGGTACCATCAAGGTCAAGTTTGACGGCGAGGGCGCTCCCATTCATGTCGCGAACTTCTGCGAGCTTTCCACGATGGGCTTCTATGATGGCCTTAAGTTCCATCGCTATGTGCCCGGTTTTGTTATCCAGGGCGGCGACCCCAATACCCGCGACATGTCCGGCGCCGACGTCGCTGCCGGTCTTGAGGGCCCCGACGGTATGCCCGGTACCGGTGGCCCCGGCTACTGCATCAAGGGCGAGTTTGCCACCAATCCGCGCAACAGCCATGTCGATGGCGCCCTTGCCATGGCACGCTCCATGGACCCCGATTCCGCGGGTTCGCAGTTCTACTTCTGCCTGGGTGCCCAGCATAACCTCGATTCCGGTTACACCGTCTTTGGTACCACGGTCGAGGGTCTCGATGTGATTTCGCAGCTGCGTGCCGGCGACGAGATCGTCCATGTCGAGATCGTTCACGAGTAAAGGGGACTTCCTTGAATAGCCAGCTGATCCAACAGGGCCGCGCCGCTTACCGCGCGGGTGATTTTTCTGCTGCAGCCCAGATGCTTGGGGCGGCAAAGACTCCCGATGAGATTATGGGCGAGGCCGATCACCTTCGTGGCAACGCCTTGATGCACCTTGGCATGTATGCCGAGGCCGCCGAGGCCTATGCCGCCGCCCTCAACGACGGTACCTACGGCAAGCGCGGCGCGCTGCTCACCAACCGCGGCAAGGCGCTCGCCGCCGTGGGCGACTACACGACGGCCGCTCAGGCTTTCTCTGCCGCTACGCAGGATGCTTCCTATGCCACGCCGTTCAAGGCCTATCTGGGCCTGGGCAATGCGCTGTTCCAGTCGGGCGACTATGCCAACGCGGGAACCGCCTTCCGTCAGGCTGCCATCGACGGCGCCAATCCGGCTCCTGCCGCCGCACTCGGCGAGCTCGGTCGTTGCTTCATTAAGCTCGGCCGTCCGGCGGATGCCGTGGAGACCTACCGCACGGCTATCGACTTTGCCGGCCCCCGCGACGACACGCGTGCGCTCAACGCCGGCATGGGTCAGGCGCTTTCTGCCGCCGGCCGTCCCTCCGACGCACTCGACGCCTTTAACGCCGCTACTGCCGATGGCATCTACCAGCTCACCTCCGAGCAGGCCGATGAGCTTGCCCGCGTGCACGATTCGCTTGCCGCGCTGTCTGCCCAGACGGCTATGGCCACGGCTCCGGCGCCCGCGATGGACGCTCCTGCCGTCGATCCGCTCGATCCTACGGGCGCGACCGGTCAGTTTATGCCCGATCCCTCGGACACCGGCTTCTTTACGCTGTCCGAGTCCGAGATGGTCCAGCAGGACCGTCAGGATCGTAAGCAGGCCAAGGTCCGTCGTCGCCATCGCCACACGGGTCTTAAAGTCTTCATCGTGCTGCTTCTGCTCATTTTGATCGCCGCGGGCGGTCTGGGCTTTGCCTACACGCGCGGCTTTGGCTTCCCGTCTCAGGAGTCTGTCGTTACCGATCTGTTCCAGGCTGCCGGCGACGGTGACGCCGCAAAGGCCGAGTCTTGCCTGGCCTCGAGCCTGTCCGAGGACGCTAAGTCGATGATCATCTCCTCGATTCCGCAGGGTGCCACCGTGTCCGTCGAGGGCATGGATCAGTCCATGACCGAGACGACCGCCAAGGTGAAGGCATCGCTGTCCAAGGGCGGCGAGCAGGAGTACACCGTCAAATTCGTGCGCTCCGACAACCATATCGGCTGGGCCGTTTCTTCGCTCGATATGGATTTCTCGGCTGCTGACAACCAGTAGTGACCTTATGGGATTTAGCTTTGCCCGGCGCTTCACCGCAAGTGAGGCGCCGGGCTTGCGCTAGTATGATGAGCTAGTAGTTTTCCAGCAATCATCCAACACATCAGGAGTTGCGTTGTTTTCTTTGATGGATATGTTCTTCGGTAGCTATGCGGGCGATCTTGCCATCGACCTCGGCACCGCCAATACGCTTGTCTCCGTGCGCGGCAAGGGCATCGTCATTCGCGAGCCCTCTGTTGTCGCCATCGACAAGAACGACGAGCGCATCTTGGCGGTCGGTATCGAGGCAAAGCGCATGCTCGGCCGTACGCCCGGCAACATCGTGGCCGTTCGTCCCCTGAAGGACGGCGTCATCGCCGACTTTGATGTTACCGAGGCCATGCTTCGCTACTTTATCGACAAGGCGTCCGAGAAGCGCTATCCGTGGACTCCGCGTCCGCGTGTTGTCGTCTGCGTTCCCTCCGGTGTCACGTCGGTTGAGAAGCGCGCTGTCTTTGAGGCCACGATCCAGGCCGGTGCCCGCCAGGCCTATCTGATCGAAGAGCCCATGGCGGCTGCCATCGGCGCCGACCTGCCCGTCGAGGAACCCACCGGCTCCATGGTCATCGACATCGGTGGCGGTACCACCGAGGTTGCCGTTATCGCTATGGGCGGCATCGTCGTCTCGCAGTCTATCCGTATTGCCGGCGACGAGTTCGATCAGGCCATCCTCACGCACGTTCGCGATGCCTACAACCTGGCCATCGGCGAGCGTACGGCAGAGGACATCAAGATCAAGGTCGGCTCCGCCGTGCCGCTCAAGGATGAGCTCGACGTCGAGGTCAACGGCCGCGACGTGATCACCGGTCTGCCCAAGACCGTGCGCATCGAGAGCGAGGAGATTCGTCGCGCACTCAACAAGCCGCTCGACGAGATGGCCAAGGCCGTCAAGGACGCACTCGACGCTACGCCTCCCGATCTTGCCTCGGACCTTATGTACTATGGCATTTTGCTGACCGGTGGCGGCGCGCTGCTGCGCGGTCTCGATGTGCGCCTGCGCGATGAGACCGGCGTTTCGGTCAACGTCAGCCCCACGGCGCTCGATAACGTTGTTAACGGCTGTGCCCGCGTGCTCGAGGCCAATGCGTTTGATGGCGGCTTCGTCCAGACCAATGCTTAATTTCCAAAAGGTGGATTCCATTTGGCACGATCTTCGGGTTTCTCCACAAATCTGAATACCAAGCGACAATCAACGGGTATGCGCCCGTTGATTGTTTTCAGCCTGATTTCGGTGTTGCTGCTCACGTTTTATATTCGTGAGGGCGAGACGGGGCCGATTCATGCCGTTCGTTCGGGCGTGACGACGATTACCTCGCCGGTGCGTTTTCTGGGCTCGACTGTGGCGGCTCCCTTCAATGCGATCGGTAACGTGTTCTCTAACCTTACGGCGTCACAGGACACGCTTGACGAGCTTAAGAAGCAAAATGAGGAGCTGACCTCCAAGGTTGCCGAGCTCTCCGAGGCTCAAAAGACCGCCGAGCGACTGGAGGGTCTGGTCGGTCTGCAGTCGACCTACAACCTCAAGTCCACTGCAGCTCGTATCGTCGGCGCTTCGGGCGATGCCTGGACCTCGACCGTTACCATCGATAAAGGTTCTGCCGACGGGCTTACCATCAACATGCCTGTGACGAGTTCGGCTGGTGTTATCGGACAGATCATCGAAGTCTCGGCCAAGACGTCCACCGTGCGTCTGATCGGCGATGAGAACTCGGGCGTGTCCGCTATGGTGCAGGACACGCGCGCCCAGGGCATGCTGCAGGGTCAGGCTGACGGCACGCTGCGTCTTGAGTACGTGAGCGTCGACTCCGACGTTAAGGTTGGCGACATCATCGTGACCTCGGGCATTGGCGGTGTGTTCCCCAAGGGCCTTCCGCTCGGCACCGTCTCGTCGGTTGAGAAATCGGCAAACGACGTGTACTACACCATTGTGGTACGCGCCCAGACGACGGCCGAGAACAACGAGGAAGTGCTGGTCATCACCTCGCTGACCGACGAACAGTCGGCCTCGGATGAGGACGTGAGCACCGCTAATAGCACGCCGCAGGGAACGTCGCGCGATGCTGCGACCAAGACGAAGGACGAGAGCTCGGATGACGGTTCCGACACGTCCGAGACGACCGATTCCGGCTCGAGCGAATAGGGGGCATGTCCATGGATCTACACGAGCAGGGGATGAGCTCCCGCACGTTTGTAATCGCCGCCATCGTGTGCGTGCTGCTGCAGGCAGGCCTGGCACCGCAGATCTCCATTGCGGGCGGTCGCGTCAACTTCATGATTATCCTGGTGTGCCTAAGCGTGTTCTCGGGCGACCCGACCCGTGCCGTCGTGTGCGGTTTTTGCAGCGGCTTGTTTTATGACCTGTCCGCTGCCGTGCCGGTGGGAGTTATGTCGCTCCTGCTGACCGTGGGTTCTTTTGCCCTGGTGCACAGCGCTGCCGGTCAAACGAGCGGTACCCCGAGTGCGCGCGGCATCACTGTGGGCGCTTTTGCGCTCGTCATTAATGTGATCTACAGCATCATCTTGCTGTTTATGGGTATGGAGACGAGCTTTGTCGTGGCGATCTTCGGCCATGCGCTGCCGTCTTCGATCCTGACGGGTCTGGTTGCCATTCCGTTTTTGATGTCCGGCGTCGTGCCGCAGTCCGGTTATGGATTCTCCGCACGTGGCGGACGCCAGACGGGCATGCGCTTTAAGCCCAAGACCCGTAAGCTCAAATAGGGGAGGCCCGTAGATGTCTTCCCAGATGACGGTTATTATCGCCGGTATCGTGCTGGTTGTGGCCATCGTGGTCGCGCTGGTCATCATGCGTCGCGGCGATTCCCGTTTTACCTACGATACGCAGCATGGAACGGCCCCGCGCGCCACCGAGGGCGAGGGCAATACCGCGGCGACCGCCTTTAAGGGCCGCTTCTCCATCCTCACCACGGGTGTGGGCGCGATGTTCGCGGCGCTTGCCGTCAAGCTGTGGGGCATGCAGATGGTCTCGTCGGACTATTATGAAAAGCAGGCTAATAGTAATCAGACGCGCACCGTTACCACACCCGCTGTGCGCGGCCGCATCCTCGACCGTAATGGCGTGGCACTTGTCCAGAACCGTCCCTCACTTGCTGTCGTGGCCTACCGCGACCTTGCCGAGGATGAGGTTCTGGTTCGCCATCTTGCCAACGTGCTCGGTATGCCCTACGTGGCGGTTCTGCGCAATATTCAGGACAATTCCGAGGGCGCCCAGAGCCTGCATACCATCGCGACGGACGTCCGTCGCTCCACGGTTGCCTATATCAAGGAGCACGCCGGCGAGTTCCCGGGCGTCAAGATTGCCGAGCGTACCGAGCGCCAGTACCCGTACGGCGAGACGGCCTGTCACATTTTGGGCTATACCGGCACCATTACCTCCGAGCAGCTTGAGGCCCAGAATAAGAAAACCTCTGGCGACGATGATGCTTCTGCTGGCCGGATTACGTACCAGTCGGGCGATATCGTGGGCCAGGCGGGTGTTGAGAGCTACTACGAAAACCTGCTGCAGGGTATTCGTGGCGAGCAGACCGTCAAGGTCGATGCCTCGGGCAATGTGACCGGTCAGGCCGGCGCCGTGCCCGCCAAGGCCGGCTCCGACATTAAGCTCACGCTCGACCTCAAGATCCAACAGGCCTGTGAGACGGCGCTGGCGAGCGCCATCGAGCTTGCCAAGACCACTGGCTACAGCAATGCCGGCAACGGCGCTGTGGTGTGTCTCGATCCCAACAACGGCGAGATCCTGGGCATGGCGAGCGAGCCCAAGTTCGATCCGTCCGTCTTTATCGGCGGCGTCTCAAATGACGTGTGGACCGAGCTCAATGATGACAAGGGTTCGCACCCGCTGCTCAACCGCGCCATTAGCGGACAGTACATGTCGGCCTCGACCATCAAGCCGCTCTCGGCACTGGCCGGTCTTGAGTTTGGAACCTACACTTCAACGCAGACAACCAACTGCACGGGCTATTGGATGGGCTTGGGCAAGGCTTGGGGCAAGCGCTGCTGGCTGACGTCTGGACACGGCACCATGACGCTGCAGTCGGGTATTGCCAACTCGTGCGACCCCGTCTTCTACGATATGGGCAAGGCGTTCTTTTATGACGAGCAACATTCCGAGGGCCTGCAGGAGGTCTTTCGTCGCTGGGGCCTAGGCAAGACCTGCGGTATCGATTTGCCGAGTGAGGGCGCGGGCCGTATTCCCGATGCCGAGTGGAAAGAGTCGTACTTTACCGACGCCTCTGCCGAGGACCGCAAGTGGAATGCCGGCGATATGACCAACATTGCCATCGGCCAGGGCGACATTTTGGTGACGCCTCTGCAGATGGCATGCGCCTACATGGGCCTTGCCAACGGCGGTAAGCAGTACGTGCCTCACGTGTTTTTGTCTGCCGTGTCGCGCGATGGCGACGGCGATGCCTATAAGTACAACGGCAAAGGCAAGAAGAAGCGCTTGGAGGCCAAGATCAACAGCGATTCGGATTTGGCTCTTGTTCGCAACGGCATGCACGACGTGATTTACACGGCATCGACGTCCCTGGCGGCTCACTTTGGCACCCTGACGCCGCAGGTATACGGCAAGTCGGGCACGGGCGAGAAAAGCGGCGAGGACGAATACGCGTGGTTCTGCGCCTATGCGCCGGCCGATGATCCCAAGTATGTCATCGCTACTGTCCTGGAGCAGGGCGGCGGTGGCTCAGATACCGCGATGCATGTCGTGCGCGACGTGCTCGGCGCGATTTATGACGAGCCCGATACCTCTTCGGCCTCGGGCGATTCTTCGGTTCGATAGGAGGTTGCGATGGATTTTTCTCCGGCGGATCTGTTCCGTTCAACCAAGACCGGCTCTCGCAGCAGCCTGGACCGCGTCAACAAGCAACTTTCGGCCTCGCGCGGTACGTTTCGCCAAAAGGTGCATATCGGTGTGCTGCTGGCTACCGTCGCGCTCGTTGCCTATGGCGCCATCATTATTTGGTCGGCGTCACAGTTTAAGGCCGACGCCTCATTCTCGCGCCACCTGCTGGGCATTGGCATTGGCGCGGTGCTTGCGGTGCTCGTCTGGCGTACCGATCTGCGCGGCATCTCTAACTTCTCGACGGCGCTGCTCGTCATTGACCTTATTGTGATCTTCTCGCCCAAGATTCCGGGCCTGTCCTATACGGGCGGTCTGGGCATGACGGGCTGGATCAAGATTCCCGGTATCGGCTTGACATTCCAGCCGGTTGAGCTTGCCAAGCTCATCACCATCTTCTTTATCGCCACGCTTGGCTCGCAGTATAACGGCCGCATCGATACCGTTCGCGACTACGTCAAGCTCTGCGGCATGCTGTCCATTCCGTTTTTGGCCGTCGTCGCCATGGGCGACCTGGGCTCGGGCCTGGTCGTGCTGGTCTCGGGCGCCATCGTCATCTGCATGAGCGGTGCACGCCGCGAATGGGTGCTGTCGACCCTGGCCCTGCTCGTGGGCCTGGTGGCCCTCGTCCTGGCGCTCGATTCGGTCTTTGATTCGTTGCTCGGCCACGATGTGCTCATCAAGCAGTATCAGATGAACCGCCTGACGGTCTTTATCGACCCCGATAATGCCGATTCGGACGATGCCTACAACCTGCAGCAGTCGCTTATCGCCGTTGGCTCGGGCGGCTTCTTTGGTAAGGGTTTGGGCCATGCGACGCAGTCGGCCGGCGGCTTTCTGCCTGAGTTCCACACCGACTTCGTCTTCGCCTTCCTGTCCGAGACCTTTGGCTTTTGCGGTTCCTTTTTGCTCCTATGCCTCTACGTGCTGCTGATCTTTTCGACGATTCGCGTCGCCTTTAAGTGTGAGTCGCTGTTCTTGCGCCTATCGTGTGTGGGCATCGTTGGCATGTGGGCGTTCCAGACCTTCGAAAACATCGGCATGTGCATCGGCATGATGCCGATTACCGGTATTCCGCTACCGTTTATTAGCTTCGGTTCGTCTTCGATGATGATTCAGCTGCTGACGGTGGGTATCGTACAATCCATATGGCGGCATCGTTTGGGCGCCGCGTAACCGCTGGAGGGGTTTGCTATGAAAATTCCCGTAGATAAGCTGACCCGCGCTTTTAAGATGGGCGCGTCCGTTAAGAAGGATTCCGATACGCCGGTGCGCGTCTCGGTCTATCTGGATTCGTCCGCCTCGCGCTTTCTTGCTGAGACGGTGCGTGACGCCTTTGTGCCGCAGACGACCTCGGGCATTGTGCGCGTCGAGCGTCTGGGGGAGGAGCGAATTGCTCCAAAGACCGATACCGATGTGGTACTGGTGCTCTCGTGTGGTTCCGACCGCCTGGAGAGTGCCGTGCAGGAGCTCGTGATCGCCGGCGCGCCCGTGTGCGTGCTTGCCGAGTCTGCTGTGGAGGTGCCGTTTATCGAGGAGTCCACGCCCATGCTCGGCGTGGTGGCGGCAACCGATAAGACGTATCTGCTCGAGACGCTTGCCCGCTGGATTCTCGATCGCACCGACAAGGAAACGGCTTTTGCGGCGAACTTTGCCTTTATGCGCATCGCGGCAGCTAATCGTATCATCACCTCGTGCGCGCTCACCAATATGGCGACCGGTGCGCTGGTGTTTTTGCCGGGCGCCGATTATCCCGTTATGGCGCTGGCGCAGGTGGGCATGCTCTTTGAGCTCGCTGCCGTCTTTGGACGCGGCATTAAGCCTGAGCGCGGCTACGAGGTCGCGGGCGTGCTTGCCGGCGGTCTTGTGATCCGCGCGGTCACCCGCGCGCTCGTCAAGCAGACGCCGCATATTGGGTTTGCCGTTAAGGCGCTCACTGCTGCCGCGGGCACCTATGGCATGGGCCGTGCGCTTGTTTCGCTCTACGAGCGCGATGTCGACTACAGCCGTGCCAACGAGGTGGTCACTGCCACGTTCTCCCGCGTTCGCGATCTGGTGACCACGGTCGCGGGCGCTACCCGTCCTATGGCGTCCTACCAAGACGCATCCGATCTCGCTGCTTAGGGGTTTTCTGTTGCGCGTTCCGTATCAAGACTGCTTTCATTTAATTGAGCCGCTGCTCGCCAAGGTCGAAAAGCCGAGCCGCTATATCGATCACGAGTGGGGCACGCTTTCCAAGGCCGATGCCGACTACCGTTGCTGCCTGATCTACCCGGATGTGTACGAGGTTGGTTTGCCCAACCAGGGCATCGCCATCCTCTACAACATCCTTAACCAGGCCGAGGGCATCTCCTGCGAGCGTGGCTATGTGCCGTGGCCCGATATGGGTGACGCCATGCGCGAGGCGGGCATTCCGCTGCTGTCGCTCGAAGGTGCTGCCCCCGTTGCTTCGTTTGATATCGTCGGTCTGCATGTGCCGCACGAGATGGCGGTGACGAACTTCCTCGAGGCACTCGATCTCGCTGGCATTCCGCTGTTAGCGGCCGACCGAGGTGAAGACGACCCCATCATCATCGCCGGTGGCCCCTCGGTGTACAACCCCGAGCCGTACGCGGCCTTCTTCGATGCCATCCTCATCGGCGAGGGCGAGGAATCGCTGCTCGAGACCTGCCAGCTGCATCGGCGCCTGCGCGACGAAGGAGTCCCGCGCGCGCAGATTGTTGAGCAGCTTGCATCCATTGCCGGCAACTACGTGCCGTCGCTCTATGAGATTCGTCACGACGAGCCCTGCTCGCCGCATGGCTACACCGTGCCGCGCGAGGGCAAGGATGCTCCGGCCGTGGTCTACAAGCGCGTCGTCGAGGATTTCGGCGCCACGAATCCGCTGTCGCAGTCGTGCGTGCCCTATGCGCAGCTGGTTCACGACCGCCTGTCTATCGAGATTCTGCGCGGCTGCGCTCGCGGCTGTCGTTTTTGCCAGGCCGGCATGACGTATCGCCCGGTGCGCGAGCGTTCGGCCGACCAGATCGTCTCGTCGGTGATTCACGGTCTGGAAAAGACCGGCTATGACGAGGTGTCGCTGACCTCGCTCTCCACGACCGACCATTCCTGCATTCGCGACGTGCTCGGCAGGCTCAACCGTCGCCTGGAGGATACGGGTATTCGCGTGTCTATTCCGTCGCAGCGCCTGGATTCGTTTGGCGTGGATATGGCCGAGTCGGTCGCCGGCGAAAAGAAGGGCGGACTGACGTTCGCGCCCGAGGCCGGCAGCCAGCGCATGCGCGACATCATTAACAAGAACGTGACCGAGGAGGACCTGGACCGTGCGGCCAAGGCGGCCTTCGAGGCCGGCTGGAACCGCATGAAGCTCTACTTTATGATGGGCCTTCCCGGCGAGCGCGACGAGGACATCGTGGCCATCGCCAATCTGGCCGATCACGTGCTGGAGCTCGGTCGTTCCGTGGTGCCCAAGGCTCGTCGCGGCTCGATCTCGGTGTCCATCTCGGTTTCGGTCTTTATCCCCAAGGCCGCCACGCCGTTCCAGTGGTGCCCGCAGCTCGACTACGACGACGTCAAGCGTCGCCAGAAGCTGCTTATCACGAGCGTTCGCAACCGTGCCGTCCGCGTGCATTACCACGATGCCGAGACTTCGCTCATCGAGGCCGCGCTGTCCCGCGCCGGTCGCGACATGACGCCCGTCATCATCGATGCTTGGCGCTCGGGCTCTCGCTTTGACGCCTGGGTAGAGCATTTCTCGCTCGATAACTGGAAGGAGGCTGCTGCCAAAAACGGCATCGACCTCAATGAGCTCGTGCACCTGCCCTACGAGTTGGACTGGCGCCTGCCGTGGGAGCATGTGAGCCCCGGCTGCACGCGCGGTTTCCTCGAGCGCGAGTACCGTCGCTCGCTCGAGGGCGTCACGACTCCCGACTGCACCCGTACGTCGTGCACCGGCTGCGGGATCTGCCCCACGCTCCACGCCAAGAATGTATTGATGGGTGATCGCGCATGAGTGAGCGCCTGACCGACAACCCCACGCTCTTTAGACTTCGTGTTCGCTATGGCAAGCGCGATCGCCTTAAGTACCTGGGCCATCTCGAAGTGATCCATACCATTGAGCGCATCGTGCGCCGTGCGGGACTTCCCTATGCCGTCACGCAGGGCTTCTCTCCGCACATGCGCGTGGGCTTCTCTTCGGCGCTACCGGTTGGTACGTCGTCGACCTGCGAGTGGTATGACCTGTTTATGACCGAGTTCGTGGCGCTCGACGAGGCGTTTGAGCGCCTGGCTGCGGCGTCTCCGGCCGATCTGGCGCCCATCGAGGCGGCGTACATCGACGTGCGCACGCCGGCATTGACGGCGCAGCTCACGCGCCTGTCGTATCGCATCGACTTACACCTGGATCCCGAGGCGCCCGTAAGCGCCGACGAGGTGCGTCGTGCGATCGACACGCTGCGCGCGGATCATGGCATCGACTACGCGCGCGGCAAAAAGAGCAAGCGCTTGGATTTGGATCACACGCTCGTTGGCTATGAGCTCACGGCGGGGGAGCGCCCGGACCATTTGGTTCTCATGCTCGACACCCATGCCGACAACGAGGGCTCTATGCGTCCGGAAATTTTGCTTTCTGCTGCTGATGTTTTGTTGCAGGGCTTGACCCCGGGCGTGGATGCACCTATTGTTTCCACCGGTATGCAAGACCTCGTGACCATCTGCTCCTACGATGTCGAGCGTCAGAATCAAGCATGCGAGGACGACGAGGGCCGACTCGTCAGCCCCATACCTGTGCGAACTTGTGGATTTGCTCCACATACTCGTTGACGGGGGTATTTTCGCCTGCTACTATATTCGGCTGTTGCACTAACTGATGCATGAAGGGCAAGTAAACATGTACGCAATCGTTAACACGGGCGGCAAGCAGTACAAGGTCGCCACCGACGATGTCATCACCGTCGAGAAGATCGAGGGCAATGAGGGCGACAAGGTCACCCTGCCGGTTATCTTCCTCAACGATGGTAAGAAGATCGTCACCGATCCCGACAAGCTGGCCAAGGCCAAGGTTACCGCTCAGATCGTTGAGCAGTTCAAGGGCGAGAAGCAGCTGGTCTTCAAGTTCCACAAGCGTAAGCGCTATCGTCGTCTGAAGGGTCACCGTCAGCAGCTCACCAAGCTGAAGATCGTGAAGGTCCAGGCTACGTCCCGCGCCAAGAAGGCTGTCAAGGCAGAGGCCGAGGCTGTTGCCGAGGCTCCCGTCGCCGAGTAGATTACACTCGTAACGAAAGAGTAGGTATACACAATGGCACACAAAAAAGGACTCGGTTCCTCCCGTAATGGCCGTGACTCCCGCGGTCAGCGCCTTGGCACGAAGCGCTATGCCGGCCAGACGGTAACCACGGGCACGATTCTCGTCCGTCAGCACGGCACGCACATCCACCCGGGTGAGAACGTTGGCCGTGGTAAGGACGACACGCTGTTCGCGCTGGTCGACGGTACCGTTGAGTTCCACAAGGGTATCAAGCACAGGGTCAGCGTACGCCCGCTCGCGAACGCGTAATTCACCCTTCATAGAGCACATATGTGGGAGGCACTTGAGTTTTAGGATTCAAGGGTCTCCTTCTTTTTTGTAGGAGGCGATTCTGTTGTCACAGTTCACCGATATCAGCCGCATTAACGTGTGCGGCGGCGACGGCGGAGCCGGATGCATGTCGTTTAGGCGCGAGGCATTTGTCCCCAAGGGCGGCCCCGATGGCGGCGACGGCGGTCGTGGCGGCAATGTCGTCATCCAGGCCGATGCTCAGCTGTCTTCGCTGATCGATTACCGCTTTAAGCATCACTTCCGCGCCGAGCGCGGCACGCACGGGCAGGGTGCCCGTCGTAACGGTAAGAGCGGCGAGGACCTGATTCTCAAGGTCCCTATGGGTACCGTGGTGCGCGAGCTCGATCCCGAGACGCAGACCCCGATGTTCGAGATTGCCGACCTGGTGCACGACGGCGAGCGCGTCGTCGTGGCGCCCGGCGGTGCCGGCGGTCTGGGCAACACACACTTTGTGACGTCGGTGCGTCGCGCTCCGGCCTTTGCCCAGCTCGGCGAGCCTGCCGAGGAACACTGGATCGAGCTCGAGATGAAGCTTATGGCCGATGCCGCGCTTGTGGGCTTTCCCTCGGTGGGTAAGTCATCGCTCATTGCGCGCATGAGTGCCGCCCGCCCCAAGATTGCTGACTACCCGTTTACCACGCTCGTGCCGAACCTCGGCATGGTGCGTGCCGGCGAATATTCTTACGTCGTTGCCGACGTCCCCGGTCTCATCGAGGGCGCGAGCGAGGGCAAGGGCCTGGGTCACCAGTTCCTGCGCCACATTGAGCGTACGGCACTCATCATGCACGTCGTCGATATGACGGGTGGTTTTGAGGATCGCGATCCGGTCGAGGACTATCGCATCATCAACCGCGAGCTCGAGCAGTATGGCGCCGAGCTTTCGGAGCGTCCGCAGATCGTCGTTGCCAACAAGTGTGATGCGCCGGGCACGGCCGACAAGATTGCCGACCTTAAGCGTGCGGCGCTCGACGATGGCCATATGTTCTTTGCCGTGTCTGCTGTTACGGGCGCCGGCCTCAACACGCTGATGCTTGCCGTGGGCGAGCAGGTGGCTAAGCTTCGCGCCGAGCTGGCGGTCTCTGATGAGCCGGTCGATCTGCGCGACGAGGAGTGGGAGCGTCGCCGCCTGCAGCGCGAGAAGCGTTTCCGCATTGTCCAGGAAGAGCCCGGTGCCTTCCGCGTGGTCGGTCGTGCCATCGAGCGCATGGTCATCCAGACCGACTGGGAAAACGAAGAAGCCGTCATTTACCTGCAGCATAAGTTTGCGCGTATGGGTGTTGACGACGCGCTCGAGAAGGCCGGTTGCCGTGCGGGCGACGAGGTCCGCATTTGCCAGCGCGCTTTTGACTTTGAGGGCGCCGAGGACTTCTCGGAGTACGAAGAGCTCGAGGATGCTGGCGAGGACGTTGCCGTCGAGGTCATTGACGTGGCCGATGCTGCGGATGAGGGCGTCGAGGTTGTCGATGCGGCGGATGCCGAGGACGATGCCGAGACCTCGGAGGGCGAGTAAGCCATGTCGCTGCGCGGTGGAATCGGTCTGCCCGAGCTTCCTCTAGAGGACGGGCAGGAGTTTAGGCTCGGCATTATGGGTGGCACCTTTGATCCCATCCATTACGGGCACCTGGTGACCGCTGAGCAGGCGCGTGAGTCCCTCGACTTGGATGCCGTGCTCTTTATGCCGGCGGGCACGCCTGCCTTTAAGCTTGACAAGCCGGTGACGCCTGCCGAGGACCGTTATGCCATGACGGTCCTCGCCACCGCCGCGAACCCGGCCTTTTTGGCGAGCCGGTTCGAGATCGACCGCCCGGGCGTAACCTATACGGCTGATACGCTTCATGCCCTTCGCGACTTTTACCCGCCGCAGGTAAAGCTCTACTTTATTACGGGCGCCGATGCGATTATCGATATCGTGACCTGGCATGATGCCGAACGAATCGCTGAGCTTGCTACCTTTATTGCGGCGACACGACCGGGCTTTGATATCGATACAGCGCGTGCCCGAATCAAAGAGTCGGGGCTGCCGTTCGACGTGCGCTATATTCAGATTCCGGCGCTGGCGATCAGCTCGACGAACATTCGTAAGCGAGTTGCCCGCGGCATGAGCGTGCGCTATCTTACGAGCGAGTCCGTGCTCGGCTACATTCGCAAACGCAGGCTATATGCCGATTTGGGCCAAGAAGATTTTGAGTGATGGGGGTCTACGTTGTCGGTAGGGGATCAGTTCGAGGGCGATGAGCGCGCACTGCTCAAGCGCATTCAAGAGCTGCTCGATGTTCGCATGAAGGATAAGCGCAAGCGCTATGTGCATTCGCTGGGTGTTGCCGAGACCGCACTTCATCTGGCCGAGGTCTACGGCGTTGACCGCTTTGATGCCGCTGCTGCCGGTCTGATCCACGACTGGGACAAAGTGCTCTCCGACGACGAGCTGGTTACGCGCGCTCTGCATTACGGCATTAAGATTGCCGGCTCTCCTTCCGCCGCGACGCCGCTTTTGCATGGTCCTGTTGCCGCCTATGAGCTTCCGCAGCTTTTCCCCGAGTTGTCGCCGGCCGTTTTCCAGGCTGTCGACCGTCATACCGTGGGCGCTTGCGACATGACGCCGCTCGATATGGTGGTCTTTGTGGCCGATGCCATCGAGCCCAACCGCCACGGCGACTATGCGCATGCGCTGCGCAAGATGGTGGGGGAGTCGTCGCTCGACGAGTTGTTCTTCTCCTGTTTTGCGCAGGGTTTGGTCTATGTGATCCAGTCCGGGCGCTATCTTTATCCCACGGCTATTTCGATTTACAACCATTACGCCCAGCTGCGCTAGCTCGGGCTGTCTAGAAAGAGGTATTCCATGGCCGACGAGACCATGACCGACGAGCAGATTCTTGAACATGTGGAGCACAAGAGCTTCGCCGCCACGTCCGACCGCACTGCCGCCTCGCTGTCCGCGAGCGGTGTCGCCGCCGAGGATGTCGCCCGCGCCGCCGCACAGGCCGCCTACGACAAGAAGGGTGAGGACGTTCAGGTGCTCGACCTGACCGAGCTTTCCGACGTATGCGACTACTTTGTGCTTGCCACCGGTACCAACAACCGCCAGGTCGATTCTATCGTCGACGAGATCGAGGAGAAGGTCGCCGAGGCTTGCGGCGAGCACCCGTTCTCCATCGAGGGTCGCGAGCAGAAGACCTGGATGCTCATGGACTACGGTTCGGTTGTCGTCCACGTCTTCACTCCCGAAGCCCGCGACTTCTACCGCCTCGAGAAACTCTGGGGAGACGCTCCCCAGCTCCCCCTCAACCTCCTCTAGTAGCTCATTTGAGACGGGGTTTAGCTACCCTCACGCATATCGCCGGGCGGGTGCGGTTTTCCGCACCTGCCCGGCTTTCTTTTTGCCCAAAGGCGGTTAATCGTTGAAGCGGGATTGGCGGCCGAAGGATAGGGCGGTGTCGCCGAATTTGTCTCGGACGGCGTCGATGGCGACGGAGAGGTCGCGGCGGTCGCTGGATTGGGCTCCGCGATCATCGATCTCGCAGAACAGGTCGGTCTGGATGCCGCCTTGGTGGTCGAAGTCGCTCATGCCGATGCCCGCTAAGCGAACATGCATGCCTTCCTGCCAGATGTTGTCGAGCAGTTCGAGCGCAACCGCCACGAAGATGTTCTCATCGTCGGTCGGATGAAGCAGTCGGCGCTGTGCCGAGCGACCGCTTCCATACGAATACTTAAGCTTGAGCGTTACCGTGGCACCCGTCAGCCCCTGACGGCGCAGACGGCGTCCCACTGACTCTCCCAACAGCGCAATCGCCGCCTCAATATCCCTACGCTCAGTCAAATCTTTCGCAAAGGTGCGTTCATTGCTGACCGACTTGACCTCGCGCTCTTCGTCGAGACTCGTGACTTCAGAGATTTCGAGTCCCAGCGCACGCTGGCGCATGCGTTCGCCGTTGACGCCAAAAATAGAGGCCAGTGTGGACTCAGGCGCGCGCGAAAGCTCGCCGAGGGTGTAGATGCGCATGCGGCGCAGTCGCTCCTCGGCCGAGCGTCCGATGCCGCTCATGGCAGATGCCGGCAGCGCGGCCAAAAAGCGCTGCTCGGTTCCGGGGCGCACGATGGTCAGCCCAAACGGCTTATCCCGCTCGCTTGCGATCTTTGCGACCGTCTTGTTGCAGCCCACGCCAATGGAGCAGGTCACTCCCAGCCCTGCCACGCGGTCGCTTATACGCCGCGCAACCAGCAGCGGGTCTTCGGGCGCAAAGCGACCCGGTGTGATATCGATAAAGGCTTCGTCGATGGATACGCGCTCGACGCGCGGGGTCTCGTCGGCGAGAATCGCCATGACCTGCGCGCTCACCTCGCGGTAGCGGTCGAAGTGCCCGTGTGTCCAAATGGCCTGAGGACACAGACGCCGTGCCTCGGCCGAGGGCATGGCGGAGTGCACGCCAAAGCGACGTGCCTCATATGAACACGTGGACACGACGCCACGCGAATCGGCGTCTCCGCCCACGATGAGCGGTTTTCCGCGCCATTCGGGATGGTCGAGCATTTCCACGCTCGCAAAAAACGCATCGAGGTCCATGAGGCCCACCGCCGGACCCGTCCAGGGAGGCGGCGTGACGCCCATGGCATCCTCATAACCGTATGTATGTTCGCGTCTTTCCATGTCATGAGTATACCGCGCAGCTCATGTGAGGTGCGTGTATGTGCTTGCAAATCCCGAATTCTTGTCTAAGATATGGATTTGCCCTCGACTACACCGAAGAAGTTGGTCTCACGGACTTCACCTGCCCGCGTCGATGGCGTATTATGTTCAACTGTTTGTTTGTAGTTGCAGCCTAAAGCTGCTTGGTTGGAGGAGTTTCCTTTGGCAGTCAAGATTCGCCTTGCTCGTCACGGCGCTAAGAAGCGTCCGTACTACCGTGTCGTCGTCGCCGATTCCCGCGCCCCGCGTGACGGTCGTATCATCGAGGAGGTTGGCCGCTACAACCCGATGACCGCCCCCAAGACCATCAACCTCGACCTCGAGAAGATCGCCGACTGGCAGTCCAAGGGCGCTCAGCTTACCGACGCCGTCGCCGCTCTGGTCAAGGCCGCCAACGAGGGCGAGAAGACCGAGACCGTCGTCAAGAAGTCCAAGAAGCAGCTCGCCAAAGAGGCCGAGGCCGCTAAGGCTGCCGCTGAGGCCGCTGAGGGCGCCGAGGAGTAAATCGTGCCTGAGGTTGACGCTGCACAGCTCGAGGGTGAGGCAATGCTCTCAGATCGCATCGCCGATCTCGTCGAATATCTCGTTGTTCAGATCGTCGACGACCCGGATTCCGTGAGCCTCGAGGTCATCGATGGCGACGACGCTTCTACGATTGAGGTTTCGGTTGCCGAGGATGACGTCGCTAAGGTCATCGGCCGTCGTGGCCGTACCATCAAGGCCATCCGCACGCTCGCCCGTGCGCTGGCCGCTCGCCTCGACACTGCTGTCGAGGTAGAGGTTCTGGGCTAGGACCTTGAGGTCCCAGTACAAAAACATCGCCCGTGTGGTCAAGCCGCACGGAAGGAAGGGGGAGGTCCTCGCGCAGCCGCTGCGGGGGCTTCCTTCTGTATTAGAGCCTGGTATGCGCGTCGCCCTGACGCCGCCGGCGCTCAAGCGCGACCGCTTTTGCACGGTCGTGTCCGTCACCGATACGGGCGATGGCGATCTGGTCTCGTTTGAGGGCATTGACGACTTGACGGCCGCCGAGGGCATCACGGGATGCTATGTGCTGGCAAATCGTGACGATTTTGAGCTCGATTCGCTCGACGCTGCCTATACCGACCTGATGGGTCGCGAGGTGGTCGACGAGCGGTTCGGTTCGCTCGGCACGATCGTCGAGATCATGTCGACGCCCGCCAACGATGTTTGGGTTGTCGAGGGCGATCGGTACGGCGAGGTGCTGATTCCCGTGATCGAGCAGGTTGTGCTCGATCTTCCCGACACAGGAACAATTTCCGTCCACGTTATGGACGGCCTGATCGATATGGACAAGTAGGGAGGACAACATGCTGATTGAGACCCTTTCGGTCTTTCCCGAGATGTTTGAGCCCGTCATGTCCACATCGATTTTGGGCCGCGCCCGCAAGGCCGGCCTTTTTGATTTTAAGGCGTATAACCTGCGCGACTGGACGCACGACCGCCATCGTACCGTCGATGACGAGCCGTACGGCGGCGGGCAGGGCATGCTCATGAAGGTCGAGCCTATCGCAGAGGCCATCGAGGCCATTAGCGCAGAGGGTCCCAAGCCCACTGTGGTGTTCTTTACCCCCTGTGGCGATCCTTTTACGCAGCATGTGGCCGAGCGCCTGCTCAAAAGTGAGCGCCTGCTGTTTGTGTGCAGTCGCTACGAGGGCGTCGACGAGCGCGCGTATGCGTATGCCGATGAGCGCCTGTCGATCGGCGATTACGTGCTCACGGGCGGCGAGCTTCCCGCTATGGTCGTTGCCGACGCCGTCGTGCGTTTGATTCCCGGCGCCCTTGGTGACGAGATGAGCAACGTCGATGAGTCATTCTCGACCGCCGAGGACGGTGGCCTGCTCGAGTACGCGCAGTACACCCGTCCCGCCGAGTTCAATGGCGAGGGTGTGCCTCCGGTGCTCGTGAGCGGCGATCATGCCAAGGTTGATGCCTGGCGCCGCAAGAATGCCATCGAGCGAACCTGCCGCTGGCGTCCCGACCTGATCGAGACGGCGCGCCTTACGCCCGAGGAGCGCGCATTCGCGCAAGAGATTCTGGACGCGTCGTATTCACAGAGCGAGGAGTGAGAATGGTTCCATCGCAGCATTCCGTGCTAAAGGGTGCCTTTGAGTGGATCGTGGTCGTCGCGATTGCACTGGTCGCCACCTTTTTGGTTCGCTCATTTGTGGTTGAACCCTTTGTGGTGCCTACCGGCTCCATGGAGTCCACGATCGAGATTGGCGATCAGATCCTGGCGCAAAAGGTGAGCCTCGAGCTCGGTCAGCCCGTTAAACAGGGCGATATTGTGGTATTCCACAACCCCGATGGCACCTCCGAGCACGATGTTCTCGTCAAGCGAGTTATTGCTACGGCCGGCCAGACGGTCGACCTGCAGGACGGCAAGGTCGTCGTCGACGGCCAGGCGCTCGATGAGGACTATACGACCGGCATGAGCTGGCCGCTTTCGGTCCAGGCCCCTGGCGCTCAGGTGAGCTATCCCTACACCGTTCCCGACGGGTGCGTGTGGGTGATGGGCGACAACCGCGAGAACTCTGCTGACTCCCGCTATTTTGGCCCGGTCGACCGCTCCGACTTGATCGCCGTGGCGCTTGTGCGCTACTGGCCGCTCAACCGTATCGGCGCTATCGACTAAAAACCGCTATAGTACAGTACCTAACCGTGTAATCGTTTCGACGAGGGGATATTAGAGGCATGAACGCTTCATCGCTTTCCTTCCAAGACATCATCCTGCGCCTCCAGCAGTACTGGGGCGAGCAGGGCTGCGTCATTATGCAGCCCTATGACTCCGAGGTCGGTGCCGGTACCTTCCATACCGCGACCACGCTGCGCTCGCTCGGTCCCGCCGAGTGGCGCACCTGCTATGCGCAGCCCTGCCGCCGTCCCGCCGACGGCCGCTACGGCGAGAACCCCAACCGCATGCAGCACTACTATCAGTTCCAGGTGCTCATCAAGCCCTCGCCGGTCAACGCCCAGGAGCTCTACCTGGGGTCTCTTGCCGCTATCGGTCTGGACCCCAACGACCATGACGTCCGTTTTGTCGAGGACGACTGGGAGAGCCCGACCCTGGGCGCCTGGGGCCTTGGCTGGGAGGTCTGGCTCAACGGCATGGAGGTCACGCAGTTTACGTACTTCCAGCAGGTGGGCGGCATCGAGGTCGATCCCGTGCCCGTCGAGATCACCTATGGCCTGGAGCGTATCGCCATGTACGCCCAGGGTGTCAACTCCGTCTACGACCTGGTGTGGAGCTATCTGCCCGACGGCACGCCCATGACCTATGGTGACGTGTTCCTCGAGAACGAGCGCGAGTTCAGTGCCTATAACTTTGAGGTCGCCAACGTCGAGATGATGCGTCAGAAGTTTGACGACTACGAGGCCGAGTGCCACTCCTGCCTGGAGCGCAAACTGCCGCTGCCGGCGTACGACTGCGTCATGAAGTGCAGCCATGCCTTCAACCTGCTCGATGCTCGTGGCGCCCTGTCCGCAGTCGAGCGTGCCAACTACATCCTGCGCGTCCGCGCCGTCGCCAAGGCGTGCTGCGAGGCCTATATGGCCGAGGTCGCCGGAGTCAACGAGAATGCCGATCAGGAAGGCGAGGTGGCGTAAGCCATGGCAGACGCTAAGGATTTCCTGTTTGAGATCGGTACGGAGGAGATGCCCTCCGCGCCGCTGAACAATGCCGTCAAGCAGCTCGGCACCATGATCGTCAAGGGTTTGGACGATGCCGGCCTGGCCCACGGCGAGGTCCGTGTGATCTCGAGCCCGCGTCGCCTGGCTGTGCTCGTTGCCGACGTCGCCACCGCGACCGATGAGGTTCACGAGGTCAAGCGTGGCCCCGCGGCCAACATTGCCTTCGACGCTGACGGTAACGCCACCAAGGCCGCCCAGGGCTTCGCTCGCAAGTGCGGTGTGGCTGCCGAGGATCTGGTCCGTCGCGAGGACACCGACGGCCGTGAGTACGTCTTTGCTGAGAAGAACATTCCCTCCGCACCGGCTACGCCGATTCTGACCGCTCTGTGCGAGAAGACCATCACCGGCCTGCAGTGGCCCAACTACCGCTCCCAGCGCTGGGGTCACGAGCACGCGACGTTCGTGCGTCCGGTCCGCTGGATTTGCTGCCTTCTGGGCGAGGATGTTGTGCCCGTGTCGTTTGCCGACGTGACGAGCGGCAACACCACGCGCGGTCATCGCGTACTTGGCCCTGGTGACCATGTGGTTGCCAGCCCCGCCGTCTACGAGCAGGTGCTCGAGGATGCCGGCGTGCTTTCTGCCGAGCGTCGTCGTGAGGCCATCCTCGCCGGTATCGCCGAGGTCGAGGCTGCCCGTCCCGGCTGCCATGTCGATACGCCCAAGAAGGTCTTCGAAGAGGTCATCAACCTCTGCGAGTGGCCGACGGTGCTCGTCGGTACCTTCGACGAGGAGTTCCTCAAGGTCCCGCACGAGATCATCTGCGAGTCCATGCTCACCAACCAGCGCTACTTCCCGATCTATGACGGCGAGGGCAAGCTGACGCGTGAGTTCGTGGTCGTCTCCAACAGCAAGCCCGAGAACGCCGAGCGCGTGATCGACGGCAACGAGCGCGTCGTGCGCGCCCGTCTGGACGACGCTAAGTTCTTCTACGAGGAGGACCTGAAGATCTCCCTCGACGAGTTCCGTGAGCGCCTGGCCAAGGTCGCCTTCCAGGAGAAGCTCGGTAGCGTGCTCGCCAAGTCCGAGCGTATTGAGCAGCTCGCGCTCGCTATTGCCCGCGAGGCCCATCTGGGCGCCCATCTGGCTGCCGATGCCGCTCGCGCCGCGCACCTGTGCAAGGCCGACCTGGTGTCCAACGCCGTCATCGAGTTCACGAGCCAGCAGGGCGTGATGGGCGGTTACTACGCCTGCGCGATGGGGGAGAACGACGAGGTCGCTCATGCCATTCGCGATCACTATCGTCCCCGCTTTGCCGGTGACGAGCTGCCCGAGGGCACCGCTGGCTGCATCGTGGCCTGCGCCGACAAGCTCGATACCATCGCCGGTATCTTTGCCATCGGCGAGCCCCCGACCGGCTCCTCCGACCCCTACGCGCTGCGTCGTGCCGCTATCGGCATCATCAACATCCTGCGCGACCGTCTGCCGATCGATCCCACGTCGCTGATCGACTTCGCCCTTGAGCTCTACAGTGAGCAGGGCATTGAGTTCGACGCCGCCGAGGTCGCCCAGCAGGTTCGCGACTTCTTCCATGGCCGCCTGGTGAGCATGGCCCGCGACGAGAAGATCCCGGCCGATACCGTTGCCGCCGTCTCCGCGGTGCACATCATTGCCCCGTCCGTCTTCTTCGCCCGCTGCGCCGCCCTCGACGAGGCCCGCAAGAACGACGCCGAGACCTTCGATAACCTGGCCACCGCCTATGCCCGCGCCGCGCATATCTCCAAGCCCGAGCTGGGTGCGGAGTACGACCGTAGCCTGATGGGCGATGCCGAGCTTGCTCTCGCCGACGCCTCCGAGGCCGCTCAGACTGCCGTCGACGCCGCCCTTGCTGCCGAGGACTACCCGGCCGCATTTGCCGCCCTCGCCGCCCTGCGCGCGCCCATCGACCGTTTCTTCGATGAGGTCATGGTCATGGACAAGGACGAGCAGCTTCGCGATAATCGCCTTAAGCTGCTCAACCGCTTCGAGGCCGTTTTCTCCGGCATTGCCAACATCGGTGAGCTTGCCCGCAAAAAGTAAGCCAGCCTGCGCATAAGCGCAAAAGGAGCCCCGCATGGATTGCCCGGTCACCGCTCGTCCCACCGTTATCGTTATCTCCGACTCGCTCGGCGATACCGCTTGTGAGGTGGTGCTTGCGGCGTCCGGGCAATTTGATGAAGGGGCTTTTCGCGTTTTGCGCCTGCCCAAGGTGACCTCCGTGGAGCAGGTCAAGTCATTTGTGGGGCCGCGCGTCGATGCCGACCATCGCGATGTCGCCGTGTTCCATACCATTGTCGATCCGGCGCTTCGCGCCCGCGTGCTCGATTACCTGGGTATGCTGCATATCCGTTCGGTCGACCTGATCGGCCCGACGCTTGCCGTGCTGTCGTCGCTCATCGGTGTGCCGCCCAAGTGCGTTGCGGGCGTGATTCACAAGACCGATGACCGCTATTTCCATCGTATCGAGGCCATGGAGTATTTCGTTGAGCACGATGACGGTCGTGGTTGCGACGATCTGTCGGGTGCCGATATCGTGCTGCTGGGTGTGTCGCGTACATCCAAGACGCCGCTGTCGATGTATTTAGCCTATCAGGGCTACAAGGTCGCCAATGTCCCACTGGCGCATGGCATGGAGCCGCCCAAGTCGATTTACGAGGTTGACCCGATGCACCTGTTCGGCCTGATTTCGACCGTCGATGTGATTTCCGAAATTCGCGATAGCCGCTTGGGCGATGACTACGCCCGTGCCGTTGCCGGCTCCTATGCCGAGCCCGAGAGCGTGCGCGGCGAGCTTGAGGAAGCTCGTGCTCTCATGAAGCGCTTAGGCTGCTTTGTTGTGCGTACCGACGGCAAAGCCATCGAGGAAAGCGCTGCCGAGATCATTGCTCACCTTGAAGAGATTCAAGAGGCAAGAGCCCGCCGTGCCGTCCGCCGCGCTCAACAAAAGTAGCTCACTTGGGACAAGGTTGTTTGGGTAGCTAATTTGGGACGGGGCTCTTTTAGCTAACCAAAGAGAATACTTGGAAATAATGCTGATAAATGGTAAAGCGATTTAGCAAAAACATCGCATCCGACCTGCACTTTCCTTGTAGTGGTATCTTCATAAGGTAACCACCTTTACCTACCGTTTACCGCCGGTTTTAGCACGTTTACCAAACCGCGCACCCTCTGCTCAAGCCTGTCCAAAACCCGCCGTATAGTTCCCTCACGGCCCGCATCCGGCGGGTCGATTCGTTACCACGGTCGTGCGCGTAAGCGCATGGAAGGGGAAGTATCGTGAGCGATTGCAAGAGGGTTTACCGTTTTGGAACCGACGCCCAGGGCACCTGTGTCACTGAGGGCGACAAATCCATGAACTTCGTGCTTGGCGGCAAAGGCGCAAACCTTGCCGAGATGAGCCGCATCGGTCTGCCGGTTCCCGGTGGCTTTACCATTACCTGCCAGACCTGTGTCGAGTACTCCGGTGCCGGCAACGTCTGGCCCGAATGCGCACTCGATGAGATCGTTGCCGCCGAGGCGGACCTCGAGGCCCGTTGCGGCAAGAAGCTCGGCGACGCCTCCGATCCGCTGCTCGTGTCGGTTCGCTCGGGCGCTCCGTTCTCCATGCCCGGCATGATGGACACGGTTCTCAACCTGGGCCTCAACGACGACTCCGTTCAGGGCCTTATCGCCCAGACGCAAAACCCGCGCTTTGCCTGGGACAGCTATCGTCGCTTTATCCAGATGTTCTCCAACGTCGTCATGGGTGTCGATGCCGACTTGTTCGAGAATGCCCTGACCCAGGCCCGCCTGGTCGCCGGCGTTCGCGTCGATTCCGAGCTTTCGGCCGAGGACCTGCAGGAACTCGTCGAGACCTTCAAGGGCATCTTCTCCGAGAACGTCGAGGCTGCCCTGTATCCCGAGCTCGAGGTCGCTGACGGCAAGCCCGTCTTCCCGCACGACCCGGAGCTTCAGCTGCGCCTTGCCATCCAGGCCGTCTTTGGCAGCTGGATGAACGAGCGCGCCTGCATCTACCGCAAGCAGCATGGCATTTCCGATGAGCTCGGCACCGCCGTCAACGTCCAGGCCATGGCCTTTGGCAACAAGGGCGAGACCTCGGCGACCGGCGTCGCCTTTACGCGCAACCCGGCCGACGGAACCAAGGAGTTCTATGGCGACTTTTTGGTGAATGCCCAGGGCGAGGACGTCGTCGCCGGCATCCGAAACACCGAGCCCATCGCCGACCTCAAGACCACCTCGGGCCTCGAGTCCGCAGGCGAGGAGCTCGAGCGCGTGTTCCTGACGCTCGAGGGTCATTACCGCGATATGTGCGATATCGA
The DNA here is from genome assembly GCF_040095305.1 of Collinsella sp. CLA-AA-H167. Classification (NCBI taxonomy): domain Bacteria; kingdom Bacillati; phylum Actinomycetota; class Coriobacteriia; order Coriobacteriales; family Coriobacteriaceae; genus Collinsella; species Collinsella sp. CLA-AA-H167. The sequence goes on along the minus strand of NZ_JBBNGA010000005.1, from coordinate 88,125 downwards.
GTTTACCATCGAGCAGGGCAAGCTCTGGATGCTCCAGACCCGCGTGGGCAAGCGCACCGCCACTGCCGCCCTGCGCATTGCTATCGAAATGGTCGAGGAGGGCCTCATCACCCGCGAGGAGGCTGTGAGCCGCATCGATCCCGCGCAGCTCGACCAGCTCCTGCACCCGCAGTTCGACGCCTCCAAGAAGTACGAGGCCCTGGCCAGCGGCCTTAACGCCAGCCCTGGTGCCGCCGTGGGCGAGGTCGTGTTCTCGAGTGATGACGCCGTCGCGCGTTCCGCCGAGGGCCACAAGGTCATTCTGGTCCGCTGGGAGACCAACCCCGACGACCTGAAGGGCATGGTCGCCGCCGAGGGCATCCTGACCAGCCACGGTGGCAAGACGAGCCATGCCGCCGTTATCGCCCGCGGCATGGGTACGCCCTGCGTTTGCGGCGTTGAGCGCTTCCACATTGACGCGGCAGAGAAGGTCGTGCGCATCGAGGGCAGCGACCGCGTGCTGCGCGAGGGCGATGTCATCTCCATCGACGGCACCCAGGGTATCGTCGTCGACGGCGCGGTCGACCTGGTCTCTGCAGAGCTCACCGGCGACCTGGACACCATCCTGTCTTGGGCCGATGAGATCCGTTTGGACGAGACCGACGGTCACGCCAACCACGTGCGCGTCAACGCCGACAACCCCGAGGATGCCGAGCTCGCGCTCGAGTTTGGCGCCGAGGCCATCGGTCTGTGCCGCACCGAGCACATGTTCCTGGGCGATCGCAAGAACATCATCCAGAGCTTTATCCTGTCTGACGATGAGGCCGTGAAGCAGCAGGCCCTGGCCGACTTGCTCAAGGTTCAGACCGAGGACTTCCTAGTGATGTTCAAGACCATGTCCGGTCGCGATGTGGTCGTTCGCCTGCTTGATCCGCCGCTTCATGAGTTCTTGGATAATCCTCGAGAGCTCGAGGTCGCCATCACCAAGAAGGAAGCCGCTGGCGCCAGCGAGAAAGAGCTTGCCGTCCTGCGCGCCCGCCTGCGTCGCATTGACGGCATGGTCGAGTCCAACCCGATGCTCGGCCTGCGCGGCGTGCGCCTGTCCGTCGTCTTTGGCGATCTGCCGCTCATGCAGGTCCGCGCCGTGGCCACGGCTGCTGCCCGCCTTATCAAGGATGGTGTCGACCCACGCCCCGAGATCATGGTTCCGCTCGTTTCCATCACGGGAGAGCATGTCCAGACCCGCGAGGTCATTGAGCGTGCCATCGCCGAGGTTTCCTCCGAGGAAGGTGTCGAGCTCAACATTCCCGTGGGCACGATGCTCGAGCTGCCGCGCGCCTGCATGGTCGCCGACGAGATCGCCCATCACGCAGATTTCTTCTGCTTTGGCACCAACGACCTCACCCAGACGACCTTCGGCTTCTCCCGCGACGATGCCGAGGCCAAGTTCATTCCGCTGTACTTGCACAAGAAGATCCTGAAGGACAACCCCTTCGAGACCATCGACACGGCGGTGCTGGAGCTCGTGCGCTTGGCCGTCGAGAAGGGCCGCGCCACCAATCCCGACATGCACTTTGGCGTGTGCGGCGAACACGGCGGCGACCCCAAGTCCATCAAGGGCCTGTTTAACGTGGCCGACGTGGACTACGTGTCCTGTTCGCCCTATCGTGTGCCCCTCGCACGTCTGGCTGCCGCCCAGGCCAAGCTCGAGGCCAAGCGTTCCGCCTAGCGTTTAGCGTTTAGACGCCTAGCGTAGCCCCCCTTCATACCGCCCGTCTCATTCGTGAGGCGGGCGGTTATCATGTGCGGGTTTTGTCTTTTTGTCTGCGCAAAAAATTGTTCTTGCAGCAGAAACCCGCGCGTGTATACTCGAATACGTTTGTTCAACTACGTGCCGGCCAAGGTGGTACGGCACCTCTAGAAGAGTAAGGAATTGCACATGGATTACATCCGCGCAATCGAGCGTCAGCAGATCCGCGAGGACATTCCTCAGGTTCGCGTCGCCGACAACGTCAAGGTTCACTACCGCATTAAGGAAGGCGACCGCGAGCGCATCCAGGTTTTCCAGGGCGACGTCATCCGCATGGCCGGCGCCGGTGCCCGCGAGACCTTCACCGTCCGCAAGATGTCCTTCGGTGTCGGTGTTGAGCGTACCTTCCCGCTTCACAGCCCCAAGATCGCCAAGCTCGAGGTCGTTCGTCATGGTCGCGTCCGTCGCGCCAAGCTGTACTACCTCCGCGACAAGGTGGGCAAGGCTGCTCGCATCCCCGAGAAGCGCTAAGAAGATCGCAGCGTCTGTCCACTCGTTTGGACACAAGGGTCACCTTCGGGTGGCCCTTCTTTTTATCTGATTTGCATGCAAGGAGGGCCTGGTATGGCCAACATGACGAGCTCGGTTTCGGCATCGCAGGTTGCTGGTGAGTTGGCGAGCGCTACGTTTGAGGAGATTCCCGCCCTCGTGGAGCATTATCGCGAGGACCCGCGCCAGCAGGTGATCAAGGCTTGTGAACGCGCCCTCAAACGCCATGACAAAGAGCTTGCCGAGCGCGAGCGCGTCAATGACATGTACGAGCTTATGCATGAGCTTGGCGGCGATGGGGTGGTCGTTGGTGTCGACGAGGTGGGCCGCGGATCGGTGGCCGGTCCTTTGACGGTATGCGCCGTCTGTCTTCCTATGGAGCCGCGCGTCTGGGGTATCAACGATTCCAAAAAGCTCACGCCCGCGCGCCGCGAGTTGCTCTCAGTGAAGATTGCCGAGGTGGCGACGGCGATCGGTTTTTGCCATATCGCGCCGAAGGATATCGATGAAATGGGCATGGCCCGTGCTATCCGTACTGCCGTTGCGGGCGCCGTGGCCGATACGGGACTTGAGCCCGACTGCGTCCTCATGGATGGTAACCCCTTGGGCGCCGTTCCTAACGAGCGCGATGTGGTGAAGGGCGATGCCAAAATCGCCTGCATCGCCGCGGCGTCCATCATGGCCAAGGTCACGCGTGACGAGATGATGGTCGAGTACGACGCCGAGTATCCCGAGTACCATCTGGCCGAGTCGAAGGGCTATGCAAGCCCCGAGCATATCGAGGCCATTCGCAAACATGGACTTTGTCCACTGCACCGCGTGAGCTTTTGCGGAAACTTTCTGCAGACTGAGCGCCTTTTCTAGGTCAATTGTGGAGACAGGGACCTCTGGGGTTTTATAAACTTGCTGGTAACGGGCCGTATGCAACACCATTGCTGCGTACGGCCCGTTTTTTGACGGCATTTGGTCAGCTTTTGGTTTGCTTCCGGTACTTACCCGCATGAAAGGTGCCCTCATCATCGGGGCAATGCAGCGTGCGGGAAAGGAGACCCCATGAGTGCCGCAAGCAAAAAGAGCAAGACGCAGCAGCTCAAGGAGCGTTGGGAAAATGGCGAGCTCGACTGCGGGGCGATGACGCCTGAGTTTATCAAGGGGCTCAGTCCCCGCGAGCTGGGCATGCTGGGCGAGCTGATCACCATCGACTACTTTAACGAGCGCGGCTACACCTTGCTGGAGCAGGGTTATCGTTGCTCCGAGGGCGAGGCCGATCTGGTGCTGCTCGATGAGCTCGACGATGTCGTGGTGATGGCCGAGGTCAAAACCAGACGAGTTGCACTGGATTGCAGCACGCGGGTCTTTCCCGAGGAGGCCGTGGACGCCCAAAAGCAACGCCGCTACCGCCGCATCGCAAGTTGCTACCTCATGGAGCATTATCCGCTCAAGGCGATTCGCTTCGATGCCGTGGGCGTCACCATTCGTGGCGGGCATATCGCCGAGATCGAGCATCAGTACAACGCGTTCGATTGGCAGGTGTCGTGATGGCGTTCGAGACGTTTGCCGTTCACGCGGCCTGCATCCGCGGCGTCGAGGCGATTCACGTCACGGTCGAGGTCTCGCTTGCCGGTGGCGTTCCGGGCATCCAGATGCTCGGCATTCCGAGCATGGAGGTGATGGAGTCACGCGGTCGTATTCGCTGCGCGATGCGCTCCGCCGGGTTCGAGATCCCGCGCTCGGGCATTACGGTCAATCTGGCGCCTGGCGATATTCGCAAGACCGGTAGCGGCTTTGATCTGCCCATCGCCATCGCGGTATTGGCGGCCGATGGTCAGATTCCCCGCGACAACCTCGATCGTTGTCTTATCGCCGGCGAGCTTGGCTTGGACGGTACGGTGCTTCCTGTCAAGGGCGAGGTGGCGTTTCAGCTATTGGCGCGTGATATGGGGCTGTCCTTTATCGCCGGCAGGTCCGATCAGCATGTGCCGCTTGCGGGCGTGGATTGTGGATTCATCGATCATTTGTCTCAGCTTGCCCATGGCATGGGCGATGCCGCGCGGCACTACTTGGATTCTGAAGTGCTCGAGGCGACCTTTGAGCCCGAGCTCGACTATGCCGACGTACTGGGGCAGGAGGTCGCCAAGCGCGGCATGGCGCTTGCGGCGGCAGGAGAACTCGGCTTGCTCATGATCGGGTCCCCGGGATCGGGCAAGACGATGCTCGCGCGTCGTATGACCGGCATCCTGCCCGAGCTTTCCGTTGAGGATCAACAGGAGGCGCTGTGCATCCATTCGGTTTTGGGTGAGAACATTGATGGCTTGTTGGCGGGGCACCGGCCCTTCCGCAGTCCCCATCACAGTATTTCGACCGCAGGTCTTATCGGCGGTGGGCGCCCGGTGCACCCGGGTGAGATCAGCCTTGCTCATGGCGGCGTGCTATTTTTGGACGAGCTTGCTGAGTTTCCCACGGGTGTGCTGCAGACGCTGCGTCAGCCCATCGAGCGCGGCTATGTGAGGATCGTGCGCGTCGACGGGGCTTTTACCTTCCCGTCGCGCTTTCAGCTGCTGGCTGCGAGCAATCCCTGCCCCTGCGGCTTTTTGGGCGATCGTGAGGTACCGTGTCGCTGCTCGGCGGCGATGGTCGAGCGCTATCGGTCTAAACTGCGCGGTCCTTTGGCCGACCGTATCGACATGATGATCGATGTGACCCGTCCCGACCCTCAGATGATTATCGAGGGCGCGGAGGGTATGTCGTCAGCTGAGTTACGTGACTACGTTGTGCGCGGTCGCGCTTTTCGCGCTTGGCGCGAATCCCGTATGGACGATGCTGATGCCGAGGCCGAGGATGACGAGACACGGTCCATTGACGGCGTCGTTTCGACCTTTGAGCTCGATGATGCGGCGGAGAAGTGTGTGCTCGGCCTGTCGAAGCGCACGCATCTCACGGGCCGCGGCATCGTGCGCCTGGCGCGTATCGCGCGTACCATCGCCGACGTCGCCGAGAGCGAGCAAGTGACGCAGGACCACGTGCTCGAGGCGGCGATGTACCAGGGAAGGAGGGACCAATGATGGCCGAGGGGACCTTCGAGCTGCATCCAGGTGACGCGTTGTATCCCGAGACCGTTTTGGAGCTTTCTGATGTACCCCAGACACTCTATGTGCGCGGCAACCCCGAGGTGCTTTCGACGCCCGCGCTCTCCATCATCGGCGCGCGCAAGGCCTCTCCGTATGGTCTTGCCGTGGCAGAGCTTGCGGCAAAGGTTGCGGTCGAGGCGGGCGTGACGGTAGTTTCGGGCGGCGCGGTCGGTTGTGACCAGGCCTCGGGTTGGGCTGCGGTCAATGCCGGCGGCAAACACGTCGTGGTGCTGGGGACGGGCGCCGACGTGGTCTACCCGCGTTCGAGCGCGGGGCTTATTACGCGCACGCTCGATACGGGTGGCGCGGTCGTGTCGATCTCTCCGTGGGGCATGGGTCCGCGCAAGTTTGCCTTTCCGCGCCGCAATCGCGTAATCGCGGCCCTGTCGCAAGCCCTCTTTGTATCCGAGGCGGGTATGCCTTCCGGGACGTTTTCTACAGCCGAGGCTGCTATGGATTTGGGGCGAGAACTTCTTGCCGTGCCAGGGTCGATCCTATCGCCCGAGTCGCGTGGCACGAATTACCTCATTGCGAACGGTGCCTGCTGCATCATCGACGAGGAATCTATCGAGATGGCTATTTCACGCATCTACGGCACCCTGCGCTACTCGCGCCCCGATGCTCCCGGCATTGCCGACCTGGATCAAACACAGCAGACCGTGATGCATGCGCTCATCGCCTCTCCGCTCAAGGTCGACGACATCGCGGCGCTCGTCTCGCTCGATGCCGTCGGCGTACTCAAACTCCTGGGTTCGCTTGAGCTCGAGGGTCTTATCGAGCGCATGATGGATGGAAGGTATGCGCCCTCCAAGTTTGCCCTTCACGCTCAGACACCCTTCGGTCACAATGGAAAACATGTCAATTAGAAAGGTGTTTGCAGATGCTGTTTGATCAGGTGACGGTTATCGGTGGCGGTCTGGCGGGTTCGGAGTGCGCGATTCAGCTGGCAGATCGCGGGTTCGCCGTAAAGCTGTGCGAGATGCGCCCCCAGGTTAGCTCCCCGGCCCACCATACCGATCACCTGGCAGAGCTCGTCTGTTCCAATTCGTTTAAGTCGACCCGTCCGGATTCCGCGGCTGGATTGCTGAAGGCCGAGCTTGAGCGCATGGGTTCAGTCCTGCTCGATTGCGCCCATCGCGCGGCTGTTCCCGCCGGTGGCGCCTTGGCGGTCGACCGCGTCAAGTTTTCCGAGTTTGTCGAGGCCGAGGTTGCCGCCCGTCCCAATATCGAGATCATTCACGGCGAGGTCACGCAGATTCCCGAAGGTCACGTGGTCATTGCCGCTGGCCCCTTGTGCTCGCCGGCGCTGAGCGAAGAGGTCATGAAGCTCGTCGGTGGCGACGCCCTTGCGTTCTTCGATGCCGCGGCGCCGATCGTCGATGCCTCCACGCTCGATATGGACGTGCTGTTCTCGCAGTCGCGCTACGAGGAGCAGGGGAGCGGCGACTATCTCAACGCTCCGCTCAATAAGGAGGAGTACGAGGCCTTTATCGAGGCGCTTACTACGGCCGACCGCGTGGTGCTCAAGGACTTTGAGGGCGGCGATCTGTTCCAGGCCTGCCAGCCTGCCGAGGAAGTTGCGCGCACCGGCAAGGACGCCATTCGCTTTGGCGCCATGAAGCCCGTCGGCCTCACCGACCCGCGAACCGGTCGTCGTCCCTGGGCGGCGATTCAGCTGCGTGCCGAGAATAAGGAGAAGACCGCCTATAACCTGGTGGGCTTCCAGACCAACTTGACCTTTGGCGAGCAGAAGCGCGTCTTCCATATGGTGCCGGGCCTGGAGAACGCTGAGTTCTTCCGCTACGGTGTCATGCACCGTAATACCTTTGTCGACGCCCCGCACGTGCTCGATGGCACTTTTGCCGTGCCCGGCACCGGCGTGCGCCTGGCTGGTCAGATCACCGGCACCGAGGGGTACATGGAAGCCGTGGCGACGGGTCTGCTCGCGGCGCTCAACACCTATGCCGAGGCTATCGGGGCCGCGGGCGTCGAGTTGCCGCGTGTGGGCGCCCTGGGTGCGCTCGTGGGCTATGCGACCGATCCTGCCACCGTGGGCTATCAGCCTATGCATGTCAACTTTGGCCTGGTGCCGCCACTCGAGGATGGTAAGCGCCGCAGCAAGCGCGACCGCTACCAGGCCTATGCGGACCGTGCGCTCGAGGCCCTTGATGCCTATCTGGCCACTCGCCCCGATTTGTTTGGAGGCGACCGGTCATAGCCTTTGACCTGTACGACACCGTCGACTCGTTTATCGCCTATATCTCACGTGTCGAGGGACTTTCTCCCAACACGGTGACGGCCTATGGCTCGAGGCTGGAGCGTTTTGCTGCCTGGTGCGAGCGTGAGGATATAGATGCTTTCGCTGCCGACGTGCGCACCATTCGTCGCTATCTTGCCGAACTTTCGCGTGAGCAGGTGGCTCCCCGAACGCTTGCGGCACACCTGTCTGCCATTCGCTCGCTCTATCGGTGGATGGCTGCCGAGGGGGTCGTGGAGGGCGATGTGGTCTCGGCAATTTCCTCGCCCAAGCTCCCGCGCGATCTACCCGGTGTGCTGACGACCCAACAGGTGGAGGCGCTGCTCAAGACGCCTGATACCTCAACACCCGCGGGACTGCGCGATGCGGCGATGCTCGAGCTGCTCTATGCCTCGGGCGCCCGTATCTCTGAGCTCGCAGCACTCAATGTGGAGTCCATTGCGTGGTCCGAACGCACGCTGCGCCTGTGGGGCAAGGGGAGCAAAGAACGTATCGTCCCTCTGTATCGTCGCGCGCTCGAGGCGACGCGTCTCTATATTGAGGAGGGGCGGCCGGAGTTGCTCGCTCAGGCAAAGCGCCGTGACCCCACTACCGGGCCGCATCCGCTGCTTATATCGGCGCGCGGTAATCGCATGAGTGCCGCCATGCTCAGGCGGCGGTTCCATACTCTGGCGACACTCGCCGGCATTCCGGCCGACATCGCCCCGCATGCGATTCGCCATACCTTTGCGACCGACTTGCTCGAGGGCGGTGCGGACCTGCGCTCGGTTCAAGAGCTGCTGGGTCATGCGAGCCTGTCCACGACGCAGATCTACACGCACCTCACGCCCGATCGGCTCAAACGTGCCGTGGCTCAAGCCCATCCCCGAGGCGAATAGTGGCTGGGACGTCCCGTGCCGCACTCAGGTGTGTGGTTTTGATTGCGGGTTGGCACGAAGATGCATTCCTGCTATCATTCATCAGGTTGCTTCACGGCAACATGTTTTTATCACGCACGCGCGGCTACTTCATACCGTGGTGCCCGGGCTTTGGTAGCACATGTCCGGGTTGGTTTTGGAGGATGACCCCGCGCGGAGGCAAACCACAGGAGGTTTAACATGGCTACCAAGATTAATATCCGCACCCTGCTCGAGGCCGGCTGCCACTTCGGTCACCAGACCCGTCGCTGGAACCCCAAGATGAAGCCGTTCATCTTCGGTGAGCGCAACGGCATCTACATCCTCGACCTCAAGCAGACCATCCTCGACGCCGACCAGGCCTACACCTTCGTCAAGAACGTCGCCAAGGGTGGCAACGTGCTGTTCGTCGGCACCAAGAAGCAGGCTCAGGAGGCCGTCAAGAACGCTGCTGAGCGCGCTAATATGCCCTACATCAACCAGCGTTGGCTCGGCGGTATGCTGACCAACTTCGTCACCATCCGCTCCCGCATCAACCGCATGGAGGAGCTCGAGGCCATGGTCGAGGACGGCCGCATGGCAGTGCTCCCCAAGAAGGAGCAGGCTGTGCTCGGCAAGGAGCTCACCAAGCTCCAGACCAACCTCGGTGGCGCCCGCGACATGAAGGGTCTGCCCCAGGCTCTCTTCGTCATCGACACTAAGCGCGAGGAGAACGCCATCAAGGAGGCTCAGCGCCTGAACATCCCCGTCGTCGCTCTGATCGACACCAACTCCGATCCCGACGAGGTCGAGTACGGCATCCCCTGCAACGATGACGCTATCTCCGCTGTCACCCTTATGTGCGAGCTCATGGCTGACGCCTGCCTCGCTGGCTCCGGTAAGGAGCAGGTCTCCGAGGCCGAGATGGCCGCTGAGCCCAAGGCCGAGTAAATCAGTCTTAGTTAATTCTTTTTCATCTCTTTGAAAGGAACCACAATGGCCCAGATTACCGCCGCTATGGTCAAGCAGCTCCGCGAGATGACCGACTCCCCGATGATGGAGTGCAAGAAGGCTCTCGTCGAGGCTGACGGCGACATGGACGCCGCTGTCGACGTTCTGCGTAAGAACGGCCTTGCCAAGGCTGCCAAGAAGGCTGGCCGTGAGACCAACGAGGGCGCTGTCGCCGCATTCGTCTCCGAGGATGGCAAGACCGGCGCTCTGCTCGAGCTCTCCTGCGAGACCGACTTCGTTGGCTCCAACGCCAAGTTCACCGGCTTTGCTTCTAAGGTCGCTGAGGTTGTCGCTACCACCGAGCCTGCTGACGTCGACGCTCTGCTCGAGAAGCCGATGGGCGAGGAGACCGTTTCCTCCGAGCTCACCGAGATGATTCACATCATGGGCGAGAACATGAAGATCTCCCGCTTCGCTGCCCGCAAGGCCGAGAACGGCGCGCTCGCTTCTTACATCCACATGGGTGGTAAGATCGGCGTCCTCGTCGAGTTCGCCTTCGAGAAGGCCGAGACCGCTCAGGCTGAGTCCTTCAAGACCTTCGCTCACGACGTTGCCCTTCAGGTTGCCGCCGTCGCCCCGATCTGCGCTACCCGCGATCAGGTTCCGGCCGAGACCGTCGAGCACGAGAAGCAGATCTACATGGCCCAGGCTGCCGAGTCCGGCAAGCCCGAGGCTATCCAGGAGAAGATGGCTGTTGGCCGTCTGGAGAAGTTCTACAAGCAGTCCGTGCTCACCGAGCAGGAGTTCATCAAGGACAGCTCCCTCACCATCAAGAAGTACGCTGAGCAGGTCTCCAAGGAGCTCGGCGACACCATTACCGTCGTTGCCTTTGACCGTCTGGTCCGTGGCGAGTAAATAAGCTCTTGTAGCTGGTAATGAGCAGGCTGTGGGTTTTACTCACAGCCTGCTTTTTCATGGCTCTTATCAGAGCCTTTGATATCATATTGAGAGTCTAATTAAAGGAGGATCGCTTTGTCCGACATCCGATATAAACGAGTGCTTCTTAAGCTTTCCGGCGAAGCGCTGATGGGCGACGGCCAATATGGCATCGACCCCAAGGTTACCGATCATCTTGCCAAGCAGGTCAAGGAGCTGCTCGCCGTTGGCCATGAGGTCGGCGTCGTTGTCGGCGGCGGCAATATTTTCCGCGGCATGGCAGGCGCTGCCGGTGGCATGGAGCGTGCTCAGGCCGACTACATGGGCATGCTCGCGACCGTTATGAACGCGCTCGCCCTGCAGGATGCTTTCGAGCATAACGACGTTCCCTGCCGTGTGATGAGCGCTATCCAGATGAACGAGATCTGCGAGCCCTATATTCGCCGTCGCGCCATCAACCACCTTTCCAAGGGCAACGTCGTTATTTTTGCCGCCGGTTCGGGCAATCCGTACTTTACGACCGACACCGCCGCGGCTCTTCGTGCGTGCGAGATCGGCGCCGAGATTCTGATTAAAGCCACCAAGGTTGACGGCATCTACGACAAGGATCCCGTCAAGTGCGCCGATGCCGTCCGTTTTGACAAGATTACCTATCACGAGGTTCTCGTCCGCGGTCTGCAGGTTATGGATTCCACGGCTACGGCACTGTGCCAGGATAACCGTATGCCGATTTTGGTCCTCAACATCGATGGCGAGGACACCGTCAAGCGCGCGCTCGCGGGTGAGCCCGTCGGCACGCTCGTCTATCAGGAGGATTAAGCATGGCAGAGAACATCACCGCCCATATGGACAAGTCGCTCGAGTCCCTCAAGCATAACTTCTCCAAGGTCCGTACCGGTCGTGCCAACGCCAACATTCTGTCCGACATCACCGTCGATTATTACGGTGTCCCCACGCCGGTCACGCAGGTTGCCGCCGTCAAGACCCCCGAGGCTCACATGCTGCTCATCGAGCCGTGGGATAAGGCGCTCATCAATGCTATCGTCAAGGCCATCGGCGCTTCCGATCTGGGTATTACCCCCAACTCCGATGGCACCGTCGTTCGTCTTCCGTTCCCGGCTCCCACTGAGGAGCGCCGTCGCGAGCTCGTCAAGGAGTGCCGCGAGTACGCCGAGCAGGCCAAGGTGTCTATCCGTAACATCCGTCGCGACTTCAACAACAAGCTCGAGCGCGATGAGGAGCTCACCGAGGACGACGTACGTCGCGAGCAGGCCAAGGTCCAGAAGCATACCGATGAGTATGTCGCCAAGGTCGAGGAGCTTCTGAAGGAAAAAGAAGCCGAGGTCATGGAGATCTAAGGTGCAATACGACGAGCATAAACTGGTCGAGTACTTTGCCGACGCCCCTGCGGGCGTCGGTTTTTCCGACCTTGACCTCAATAACATTCCGCACCATATCTCGTGCATCATGGACGGCAACGGTCGTTGGGCCACGTCGCGCGGTCTTGCACGCACCGAGGGTCATAAGGCAGGTATCCTCTCGCTGCGCGAGATCATTACCGCCTGCGTGCGCCTGGGCGTCGACGTGCTTTCTGCCTATGCGTTTTCTACCGAAAACTGGAACCGTCCGCAGCATGAGGTCAACGTCTTGATGCATCTGTTTGCCAAGACGTTTATCGACGAGCTGCCGCTTCTTAAGCGCGAAAACGTGCGCGTTGTTTTTTTGGGCGACATTTCCGCGCTGCCCAAGAAGACTCGCGACGTTTTTGAACGCGGTCTTGCCGAGTGCGCCGATCACACCGGTATGACGCTGGCGCTTGCCGTCAACTACGGCGCGCGTGCCGAGATTATCCGCGCTGTCCGTCAGATTGCACTCGACGCTGCCGCCGGTAAGATCGATCCTGCCGCAATTGATGACGACATGGTGGCTTCCCGCCTCTATACCGCCGGTCTTCCCGATCCCGAACTTGTGATTCGCACCTCTGGTGAGCTGCGCCTTTCGAACTATCTGCTGTGGCAGGTGGCTTATTCCGAATTCTACGTCACCGATACCTATTGGCCCGACTTTGATCGTTGGGGCCTTGTCGACGCCATTTTGGCCTATCAGGGCCGTGACCGTAGGTTTGGTGGACTGAGTAAGACCGAGGAGGCTTAATCGTGTCCGATCGTCCCAAGGCATCTGCTCCCAAGACGCCAGTTTCCGCGGCGCCTGCGCGCAAGGCTGCCGCTGCGGGAGCACCTGCAGCAAAGAGCGGCACCGGTTCGTGGCTGGCGGGCTTTATCACCCGTGCCGCCGCCGGTATCGTCTACGCCGTTGTCTTTATCCTGTGCCTGGTTTTGGGTATCGTGCCCACGGCCATCTTTGTTTCTGTCATGAGCGGTCTGTGCTGCTATGAGTTTTTCCGTATGACGAGGCTCGATGGCAAGATGGCTAACGAGCGCATGGGTATCGCTGCCGCCGTACTCTTTCCGCTGTCGGCGTTGGGCGATTCGATGTTGCTGAATGCCCTGCTTTTTGCCCTGATGCTCGCTGTGGGCATTTGGTATGTTTGGTCGCCGCGTACCCGCATCTCTGATGTGGCCGTGACGCTCATGGGTCCCATCTACACTGGCTTTATGCTGTCGGCTATCGTGCTGCTGCGCGATGCCGTGCCCGGTTTTGCCGGCGCCCTGCTTTCAGTGGGCGTTTGCGCGTCCCTTTGGGTCTCCGATTCGTTTGCCTACATCGTGGGCAGCCGTATCGGCAAACACAAGATGGTTCCCAAGATCTCTCCCAAAAAGAGCTGGGAGGGGTTTGTTGGCGGCATCCTGGGCTCGGTTTTGATTTGGCTCATCCTGTGGGCGACGCACTTCTACAAGCTCAGCCTGCCCTATGCGCTGCTGTGCGGCGTGGTCGTGTCCATTCTGGGCGTTATCGGCGACCTTATCGAGTCGCGCATCAAGCGCGGTGTGGGCGTCAAGGATTCCGGCAACCTTATCCCGGGCCACGGCGGAATGCTCGATCGTAGTGATTCGCTTATCTTCGGCTGCATCACCGCACAGCTGTTGCTGATGATCGGAGGCGTGCTGTAATGTCCTTCCAGACGACGTATGGCCCCGATGGACGCCTTCGCGTTGCCATCCTGGGTTGTACGGGCTCTATCGGCACCCAGGCGCTCGATGTGTGCCGCCAGCATGCCGATTGCCTGCAGGTGACGGCGCTGTCCGTTAACTCCAGTACCCTCGAGCTCGTTGCCGCTGCCCGCGAGTTCTCGGTTTCGGCGGTTGCCGTGGCCGATGTCGCTCATGGCGATGATGCCGTGCTGCAGGAGTTGCCCGAGGGAACGAAGCTCGGCGTTGGCGCGCAGGCGGTTTGCGAGCTCGCGCGTCGCGACGATGTCGACTGCGTGCTTGTCGCTATTGTGGGCGCCGCCGGTCTCGAGGCGAGCCATGCGGCCTTGACCTCGAATAAGCGCCTTGCCCTTGCCAACAAGGAGTCCCTCGTCGTCGGTGGCGACTTGCTTATGCCGTTGGCGCAACCGGGCCAGCTTATTCCAGTTGACTCTGAGCATTCCGCCATCTACCAGTGCTATCTGGGTGAGAACCCGCGCGAGGCCCACTGCATTTGGCTCACCTGCTCGGGCGGTCCGTTCTTTGGCCGCACGCGCGACGAGCTCAATCGCGTGACGCGTGCCGATGCCCTCGCACATCCCACGTGGGCCATGGGTGCCAAGATCACCATCGACTCCGCCACCCTCATGAACAAGGGCCTGGAGCGCATCGAGGCCATGCACCTGTTTAACTGCGACCTCGATTTCATTAACGTGGTCGTGCAGCGTCAGTCCAAGATTCACTCTATGGTCGAGTTTGCCGACGGCTCCGTGATGGCGCATCTCGGTGCTTCCGACATGCGTATTCCCATCCAGTTCGCGTTCTCGTATCCCGAGCGTTGGGATACCCCGGCGCCTCGTATCGATTTTCGCGAGCTGGGGCAGCTCACGTTTGATGCTGCCGACATGGATACCTTCCGCTGTCTGGCACTGGCCGAGCGTGCCGGCAAGACGGGCGGCACCATGCCGTGCGTGCTCAATGCCGCCAACGAGGTTGCCGTCGATGCCTTCCTGCACGATAGCTGCAGCTTTACCGATATCGATCGTATTGTGGAATCCTGCATGGATGCCCACGATATGCAGGCGGTCGATTCGTTTGAGCAGCTTCGCGACATCGATGCGTGGGCGCGTGAAAAGGCTGCGCAGGTGCTCGCCGCAACCCGTTCCTAACCCATAAGGATTGCTTTTTCGTTTTATGGATACTGTTCTGAGCGTTCTCTCATCGGTCTTTTGGGGCCTGCTGATGCTTTCCGTCCTCGTGTTTTTGCACGAGGGCGGCCACTTTTTGGCGGCACGTGCCTGCGGCGTCCGTGTGACCGAGTTCTTTTTGGGCCTGCCGTGCCGCTTTGACATCCATTACACGTCGCGTCGCATTGGAACCAAGTTTGGCGTGACCCCGCTGCTGCTGGGCGGCTACGCTGCCATCTGCGGTATGGATCCGACCGACGTCTCGTGTGCCGATCGCGTGCTCGCGGCTATCTATCGTCATGGTCGCGTGACCGTGGCCGACCTTGCTGTCGAGCTCGAGCTTTCCGAGGAGGATGTGCTCGAGGCATGCGCCCTTTTGCTGGGCTGGGGCTCCATCGCGCCCTGGTATGAGGAAGGGGAGAAGCCCTCGCCGAGCTACTATCCCACCAAATATCAGACGTTGCCGCGAGACAAGGCAGGCTATACCACCTTTGATGGTCGCCGTTTCGATCGCGAACATGCGACTGCCGAGGGCGATGTGTGGGAGCTGCCGTGCGGCGAGGCCGAGTTCCTTGCGCAAGAGCGCTCGCACACCTATCTTGGCCAAGGCTTTCTCAAGCGCGCCTTTATGCTGCTCGCGGGCATTATCGTCAATATCTTGACGGGTTTTTTGCTCCTTATGAGCATCTATTCCATTGCGGGTGTCACCGTGCCGATGGATACCAACGTGATCGGTCAGGTTGACGAGGGGTCTATTGCCGCCAAGGCGGGTATCGAGGGCGGTGACGCGATCCTTTCGGTTGACGGTGTCTCATGTTCCACTTGGATGGATGTCTACGATGCCATCGGCAAGGCTGCCGGTAAGGACGATATCGCCATCGAGTACGAGCGTGACGGCAAGCAGCATTCGACCACGGTTGCGCTCAAAGAGGACGAGCGCCTAGGTGTGTATGCCTCTACGCAGGTGGTCCGTTTAGACCCCATCACGTCGGCTCGCCTGTCGTTCTCCTATGTCGTGCAGACAGCGGATGGCGTGATGCGCCTGCTCCAGCCGCAGCATACGATGGAGATTCTCGATCAGTCTTCTTCGATCGTGGGTATTAGCGTTATGTCCTCACAGGCCGCTGCTGCCGGCCCTGCCACGTTCCTTTCCTTTGCCGCCCTCATTTCGTTCTCGCTTGGCTTTATGAACCTGCTGCCCATCCCACCACTCGATGGCGGCAAGCTGGTCATCGAGATCATTCAAAAGATTGCGGGCCGCGAGCTGCCGCTCAAAGTGCAGACAATCGTCAGCTATGTCGGCGTCGCGCTCTTTACACTGCTGTTTGTCTATATGCTTCGTTCCGACATCCTTCGATTTATTCTGTAGGGGAGTGTTTGGATTGACTTTATCCCATCCTTTGCCTCGTGAGTTGACGCGCCCCGTGCATGTGGGCGGCGTGCAGATCGGTGGTGGCGCTCCGGTCGTGGTTCAGTCTATGACCTGCACCGATACTGCTGATGCCCAGGCAACGCTTGCGCAAGTGTGCGCGTTGGCGCAGGCTGGCTGCGATATCGTGCGCGTGAGCGTGCCTAACGAGGCTGCGCTCGAGGGCTTTCGCACGATTTGTGCCGAGTCTCCGGTGCCAATCGTCGCCGATATCCATTTTAACCATAAGCTTGCCATTGGCGCTGTCGAGGCTGGTGCCTCTAAGCTGCGCATCAACCCCGGCAATATCGGCGATTGGGCTAAGGTCGATGCCGTCATCGATGCCGCGGGTGCCGCGGGCTGCGCGATTCGCATTGGCGTGAACGCGGGCTCGCTTGAGCAAGATATTGCCGAGCGCGACGACCTCACGCAGCCCGAAAAGCTCGTGATGTCGAGCGAACGCTTTGTGCGGCACTTTGAGAACCGTGGGTTTACCAACATCGTGCTATCCGCCAAGGCCCATAGCGTACAGACGACACTTGATACCTATCGCGCCCTGTCGCGCGAGATACCGCATGTTCCGCTCCACCTGGGCGTGACGGAGGCGGGGACCAAGCTTCAGGGCACCATCAAGAGCTCTGTAGGCTTGGGTATCTTGCTTTCCGAAGGCATCGGTGACACCATGCGTGTGTCGCTCACGGCCGATCCGGTTGAGGAGCCGCCGGTCGCCTGGGGAATTCTACAGTCGCTGGGCCTGCGTCGCCGTGGTCCCGAGATTGTCTCGTGCCCCACGTGCGCCCGCTGCCAGGTTAACCTGATTTCCATCGCCGAGGAGGTCACCGAGCGGCTTAAGAACTATTCCGCGCCGCTTTCGATCGCCGTGATGGGATGTGCGGTCAACGGCCCCGGAGAGGCATCTGACGCCGACCTGGGTGTTGCCTGCGGACGTGGTCAGGGCCTGCTCTTTTCGCATGGCCAGATCATTGGTAAAGTAGCTGAGGATCAAATTGTCGACGCGCTTATGGCCGAGGTCGACAAACTTATTGAGGAGAAATAAATGACCCGAGCAATGTATATGTCTAAGCTCTATGCGCCGACGCTCAAAGAGGATCCGGCGGATGCCGAGCTAGCGAGCCACCGTCTGCTGCTTCGCGCTGGCATGATCCGCAAGGAGGCCGCCGGCCTGTATTCCTATCTGCCGCTCGCTTGGCGCTCGATCCGCAAGATCGAGAACATCGTGCGCGACGAGATGGATGCCGCCGGTGCTCAGGAGCTCATGATGCCCATCATGGTCGATGCCGAGCTGTGGCGTGAGTCCGGCCGTATCGATGCCTATGGCAAGGAGCTTGTGCGCTTTGATGACCGCCACGGCCGCGAGTTTGTGCTCGGACCCACGCACGAGGAGACCGTGACTGCCCTGGTGCGCAATGAGTTGCGTTCCTACAAGCAGCTGCCAGTGAACCTCTATCACATCCAGGATAAGTTCCGCGACGAGTTCCGTCCCCGTTTTGGCCTGATGCGCGGTCGCGAGTTCATCATGAAGGACGCCTACAGCTTCTCTGCTACGCAGGAGAGCCTGCAGGAGGAGTACGACAAGATGAAGCAGGCCTATGCCAACATTTGCGAGCGCTGCTACATCAAGGCTCTGCCCGTTGTCGCCGACTCCGGCGAGATCGGTGGCGATACCTCCGTCGAGTACATGGCTTTGGCCGACGCTGGCGAGGCTTCGCTCGTCTACTGCGACGATTGCGGCTTCGCTGCCGACGATGAGGCCGCAAGCACCAAGGTCGTTGTGACCGAGGGTCCTGGCGACGGTACGCTTACCAAGGTCGAGACTCCGGGCATGGGCACCATCGAGGCCGTTGCAAAGTTCTTCGGCTTCCCCGAGAACGGCACGCGCAAGTCTCTGGCACTCCTCGACGCCGAGGGCAAGCCCGTCGTGGCCATTGTTCCGGGCGGCCACGAGCTCAACGATTGCAAGGCCGAGCATGTCTTTGGCAAGGGCTATCGCATGATGACTGATGAGGAGCTCCAGACCTACGGTCTGCATAAGGGCTTTATCGGACCGGTTAACCTGCCCGAGGGCATTCGCCTGGTGTGCGACGAGAGCCTGCGCGAGTCCAAGCAGTGGGCCTGCGGTGCCAACGAGGTCGATTATCACTTTACCGGTGCCTGCCCCGAGCGCGACTTTACCGTCGACGAGTGGGCCGACCTGGTAACCGTCGTTGCCGGCGATCCCTGCCCGCACTGCGGCAAGCCGCTCTCTGCTGCTCGCGGCATCGAGGTCTCGCAGGTCTTCCAGCTGGGTACCAAGTATTCCGAGGCCATGGGCGCCACCTTTATGGACGAGGACGGCAAGGAGAAGCCGCTTATCATGGGTTGCTACGGCGTTGGTGTGTCCCGCTCGCTTGCTGCCGTCGTGGAGCAGCACAACGACGAACACGGCATCGTCTGGCCGGTCTCCGTTGCCCCGTACGAGGTCGCGGTGATTCCGCTCGATCCCAAGAAGGAGGAGTGCGCTAACGTTTGCGACCAAATCGTCGAGGGCCTGTGCGCCGAGGGTATCGAGGTTGTCGTCGATGACCGTGACGAGCGTCCTGGCTTTAAGTTTGCCGATAACGACCTCATGGGCTTCCCGTATCAGGTCGTGCTTGGCAAGCGTGGCCTCAAGAATGGTACTGTGGAGCTCAAGGACCGTGCCACGGGCGAGCGTGAGGACGTGGCGATCGACGAGGTCGTCGCCAAGATTGCCGAGCTTGTTAAGGCGGCCCGCCGTTAATCGACGTTTCTGCTATTAGATGTAATTGCGGGGCTGCTCCGTATCTCTCTTAGGATGAGATGCGGAGCAGTCTATTTTGTTGGAATAAACTCGATGGGTAAAGAAAACCCCACAGCCCATATGAGCTGCGGGGTTTTCTTGTGCCTCCGATGCGAAATAAATCGCTCAGATATTACTGATAATCGACGACGTCGATCCAGTTCTTCAGGAACTCATCGTTCACGTTGCGCTTACGAGCGAGCTCGGAAGCGGCGACGATGCTCGTCCACTGACGCACGACCTGCATGGGCATGTCGGCGCGGTCGCAGTAGAGCTCCAAGTAGGCCTCGGCCTGGTCCTTGCTGTTGAGGGCAAAGAGCAGGTAGGTGGTGGCAACGTCGGCAGCAGGGGAGCCCTGGGTGGCATGTGCCCAGTCGCAGACGTAAAGCTGGCCGTCGTCTCCGACGATGACGTTGGAGGGGTTGAAGTCGCCGTGGCAGACCTTGAACTCCTTGGTCATGCCGTCCAGACGCTCCTGAAGGTTGTAGCGCGTGGTGGCATTGAGCTGATCAAGGCTGTCGATCATGCGGGCAAACTTGTCGCGCTGACGGTTGAGCAGCGGGGAAGTGTAGCCGTGGATCTCGATCTGGAGGTCGACGAACATCTCGAGGTACTCACCAAAGCGCTGGGGCTCGGCAGTCATCTTGTCGGCGAGGGTGGTGCCCGGAACCTTCTCGGTCACGAGCGCCCAGCCGTTGGCGTTCTCGAGCTGAGAAACCTCGAGAGCCTTGGGGCTGCGGATGCCGCACTCATTGATGCGGGCAAGATTCAAAGCCTCGTTGAACACGTCGGAGACAGGCTTGGTCTCGTTAAAGACCTTGACGATCTTGTCGCCCAGGTCGTAAACGACCTTGTTGCCACGGCGGACGAGCTCGGTCTTGGAATCGGGTAGCAGCATGGTTGCATCCTTTCAACGATGCGATAGAAGCGACGGCGGGGGTGTGTGAAACACCCGTGCACCCCCGCCGTTAAAAACCGTGCTAAAACTAGCAGACGGCGTAGTCCTGAGGCTCGCGGCCGTAGTAGGCGTCCAGGTAGAGCTCCTTGATCTCGCTCATGAGCGGGTAGCGCGGGTTTGCGCCGGTGCACTGGTCGTTGAATGCCTGCTCGGTCATCTCGTCGAGGGTGTCGAGGAAGTACTGCTCGTCAACACCGTAGTCGGCGATGGTCTTCTTGACGCCGATGAAGTCCTTGAGCTCCTCGAGCTTCGTGATGAAGTTCTCGAAGACCTCCTTGTCGTCCTTGCCCTCGATGCCGCAGTACTTGGCCATCTCGGCGTAGTTGTGCAGCGCGTTGGGGTAAGGATACTGGGAGAAGGTACCCATCTTGACGGGAGCCTCGGCGGCGTTGTAGCGCATAACGCGGGTCAGGATGACGGCGTTGGCGAGGCCGTGGGGCAGGTGATGGAAGGCGCCGAGCTTGTGAGCCATGGAGTGGTTGAGGCCCAGGAAGGCGTTGGCGAAGGCCATACCGGCCATGCAAGAGGCGTTGTGCATCTCCTCGCGGGCGTGCGGGTCCTTGGCGCCGTTCGTGAAGCTGGAGGGCAGGTTCTCGAAGACGAGCTTAGCAGCGCGCTCGGAGAGGCCCTTGGTGTAGTCGGAAGCCATGATGGAGACGTAGGACTCGATGGCGTGGGTCATGACGTCGATGCCGGAGGCAGCGGTCAGGCCGCGCGGGGCGGTCATGCAGTTGTCGGCGTCGACGATAGCCATGTTGGGAAGCAGCGCGTAGTCGGCGAGCGGCCACTTGATGCCGGTCTCCTTGTCGGTGATGATGGCGAACGGCGTGCACTCGGAGCCGGTACCCGAAGAGGTCGGGACGGCGACGAAGTAGGCCTTCTTGCCCATCTCGGGGAAAGTGAAGATACGCTTGCGGATGTCCATGAAGTCCATGGCCATGTCCTCAAACTTGCACTCGGGGTGCTCGTACATCATCCACATGATCTTGCCGGCGTCCATAGCGGAGCCACCGCCGACGGCGATGATCACGTCAGGCTCAAAGAGAGCCATCTGCTTGGCGCCGCGACGTGCGCACTGCAGCGACGGATCGGGCTCGACGTCGTAGAAGCAGTCGTGGGCGATGCCCATCTCGTCGAGCTTGGCCTCGATGGCGCGGGTGTTGCCATTCTTGAAGAGGAACTGGTCGGTGACGATGAAGGCGCGCTTCTTGCCCATGACGGTACCGAGCTCGTCGAGGGCGACGGGCGTGGAACCCTTCTTGAAGTAGACCTTCTCGGGAGCGCGGAACCACAGCATGTTCTCACGGCGCTCGGCCACAGTCTTAACGTTGATCAAGTGCTTCACCCCAACGTTCTCGGAGACGGAGTTGCCGCCCCAGGAGCCGCAGCCCAGGGTCAGAGACGGCTTCATGCCAAAGTTGTACAGGTCACCGATGCCGCCGTGCGAGGACGGGGTGTTGATGACGATACGGCAGGCCTTCATGACGTGCTCGAACAGACTGATCTTCTCGGCCTGGGCGGGGTGCACGTACAGAGAGGCGGTGTGGCCCGGGCCACCGGCGAGCACCAGGTGCTCGGCCTTGTCGACGGCCTCCTGGAAGTCCTTGGCGTGATACATGGCCAGGACCGGGGAGAGCTTCTCGTGGGAGAACTCTTCCTTGGCGGGGTCGGTGGAGGTGACCTCGGCGATCAGGATCTTGGTCTTGGCGGGAACCTCGATGCCGGCGAGCTCGGCGATCTTGGCGGCAGCCATGCCGGGAATGCGGTGATCGAGGGCGCCGTTCTTGAACATGGCGGCACGCAGGGCCTCCATCTCGGCACCCTGCTTGACGAAGTAGCAGCCGCGCTTCTGGAACTCGGCCTTAACCTGGTCATAGATGGTGTCGATGACGGTCACGGACTGCTCGGAAGCGCAGATCATGCCGTTGTCGAAGGTCTTGGAGTGGATGATGGAGTTGACGGCGAGCAGCACGTCGGCGGTGTCGTCGATGACGACCGGGGTGTTACCGGCGCCAACGCCCAAGGCGGGCTTGCCCGAGGAGTAGGCGGCCTTGACCATGCCCGGGCCACCGGTGGCGAGGATGATGTCGACGTCGCGCATGACCATGTTGGTCAGCTCGATGGAGGGGACATCGACCCAGCCGATGATACCCTCGGGGGCGCCGGCCTTGACGGCGGCGTCAAGCACGAGCTTGGCGGCGGCGATGGTGCACTTGGCGGCAGCCGGGTGCGGGGAGATGATGATGGCGTTGCGGGTCTTCAGGCTGATCAGCGTCTTGAAGATCGCAGTGGAGGTGGGGTTGGTCGTCGGGATGACGGCGCCCACGATACCGATGGGCTCGGCGATCTTGGTGATGCCATAAGCCTCGTCGCGCTCCAGGACACCACAGGTCTTGGTGTTCTTGTAAGCGTTGTAGATGTACTCTGCGGCGTAGTGGTTCTTGATGACCTTGTCCTCAAGAACGCCGCGGCCGGTCTCCTCGATGGCCATCTTTGCCAACGGGATACGAGCCTTGTTGGCGGCCATGGCGGCCTCATAGAAGATCTTGTCGACCTGCTCCTGCGTGTACGTAGCAAAAAGCGCCTGGGCCTCTCGCATCTGAGCGAGCTTAGCCTCAAGCGCCTCTACGTTGTCCACAATTGCGGGAGTAGTGTTTTCCGGTGACTTTTTCACCATTTGTGTCTCCTTGCGATCGGAGATTTACCCTACGCCTTGCATGATAGCAATAAATAATTCGGTAAACGGTAAGATTCCCGTAAAAGGCATACTAAAACGTTTCAATCAAATGAACCGTTTCAACTTAATCCATCAGCCCAATGCATCGCCCCTCTCATTGGGGACAGACATACATGAGTATTTCAATGGGAAAACGGGGAGAACGGGGCACCTGTTTGACAATCGCTATTCGCGGGTCGCGGTCGAGTCGGACACGCAGGCGGTCCAGTTGCTCGATTATATCCATCTCAATCCTGTGAAAGGCGCGCTCGACTTGCTCGATGCGTACCGCTGGTCAAGCTTCAAGGCATATCAGCTGGGCTATGATTCCTTTGACATCTGCAAACACTCATGTAAGTCTGTCCCCAATGAGTGCAAAAAGGCGCCCTCCGTGGGGGAGGACGCCTTTGGTAAGTTCTATACGAACGCGAGGTCTTTGACCCGGAGAGTCCGAGGTACTTGTTGGTAAGACCTTATTTAGGAGCGCGCAACCTTGCCGGACTTGAGGCAGGTGGAGCAAACGTTCATCTTGCGACGGTGACCATCGACGACGACGTAAACGCGCTGGATGTTGGGGCGGAACTTACGGTTGGTGACGCGGTGAGAGTGGCTGATGGAGCGACCGGCAACGGGGTGCTTACCGCAAACTTCGCAAACTTTGGACATAACTGACCCTCCTTGGGCGACAAACGAACATGTCGCGTTAACAAACAAGCCTGAACTATAGCACAGAAGCAGCTCCCTGTGCGTAATCTACACAGAGATATTCCTCTTTTGGCGATAGTGCTCACGCCACGGCCCTGGACGTAGATCCGATTTGCGTGCAGCAGAGGGGATTATGCCAGCTCGTGCGTGCGTTTTCAAGCTCGTCCCACAAATATATATAGGTTTATGGAGCGCCTGCGCCCGTTTACGGATTGTTCTGTATTTATGCTCGCAATTAAGCTCGAGGTTGGCTACACTATCCCTTGACCATTAAAGGGGTACGAGATACCCACATGGAATTACATAGCTGCCAAAGAGCAGCCCTTCCTGTGGGTGTCTGGTCCGCTTTAAGCGGTCGGGCATCTATTTTTTTGACTGTGTCAGCAGTCAAGACATGTGAGGAAGGAGATCGATGGGCACGACTTCCCCCAAGGCGGTCATCATGGACGAGACCGCCGTCAATCGAGCGATGACCCGCATCGCGCACGAGATTCTCGAGCGCAACGAGGGCTGTGAAGACCTCGCTCTGGTCGGCATCGTCACGCGCGGCGACCTTCTGGCAAAGAAGCTCGCCGAGGAGATCAAGGAGATCGAGGGCGTCGACGTTCCGCTCGGCAGCCTGGACATCAGCTTCTACCGCGATGACTATGCGACCAATTTCGCTCCCGCGATCCACGCTACCAACATTCCCTTCAGCGTCGACGGCAAGCGCGTCGTGCTGGTGGACGACATCCTGTATACGGGCCGTACTATCCGCGCCGCTCTGGATGCCGTCATGGACCTGGGCCGTCCGAGCCGCATCGAGCTGGCAGTTCTCGTTGACCGCGGTCACCGTGAGCTCCCCATCTCGCCGGACTTTGTCGGCAAGAACGTTCCCTCGTCGCATGAGGAGAACGTGCACCTATATATGAAGGAAGTCGACGGCCACACCGCCGTCGAGATTAACGACGTTGCGCCGGGTTCCCACGTGGGCTCTGCGCCGCTGGGAGGTGAGTAGTACCGTGGCGTTCAACCATAAGCACCTGATCGACATTACCGAGTACTCCGAAGAGGACATCAAGCTCATCCTCGAGACCGCCAAGGCGTTCTCTGAGGTCAACGAGCGTGCGATCAAGAAGGTCCCCACGCTCAAGGGCAAGACCATCGTCAACATGTTCAACGAGCCCTCGACGCGCACCCGCAGCTCCTTCGAGCTCGCCGAGAAGCGCCTTTCGGCCGACAGCCTCAACTTTGGCGGCTCCTCGACCTCCACGGTCAAGGGCGAGAGCCTCGTCGACACCGTCGAGACCCTCAACGCCTACAAGATTGATTGCATCGTCGTTCGCGATAAGCACGCCGGTGCTCCCTACATCGTCACGCAGAACTCGCCCTCGAGCGTCATCTGCGCCGGCGACGGCAAGCACAACCACCCCACGCAGGCCCTGCTCGACCTGTACACCATCTGGGAGCACAAGGGTGACTTCCACGGTCTGAAGGTCGCCGTCGTCGGCGATATCGCGCACTCCCGCGTGTGCGGCTCGCTGATCCCCGCCCTTAAGATCATGGGCTGCGAGACCTACGCTGTCGCCCCCGGCACGCTGCTGCCGCCGGCGCCCGAGGTTCTGGGTTGCGACCATGTGACGAGCGACCTCGATTCCGTCCTGCCCGAGCTGGACGTCGTCTACATGTTGCGCGTGCAGCAGGAGCGCCTCGAGGGCGCACCGTTCCCCACGATTCGTGAGTACCACAAGCTCTTCGGTCTGACCAAGGACCGCGAGAAGCTCATGAAGCCCGATGCGATTATCTGCCACCCGGGCCCCATCAACCGCGGCGTTGAGTTCGACTCCTATATGGCCGACCACCCGCAACGCTCCGTCATCCTGGAGCAGGTCTACGCCGGTATCTGCGTGCGTATGGCTATCCTGTATCTGCTGCTTGGAGGTGCCGATAATGGCCTTGCTTCTTAAGAATGCCCACGTCGTCGATCCGTCCGTCGAGCTTGACGGTGTCGTCGACGTCCTGATCGACGGTGACAAGATCGCCGAGGTCGGCGAGAACCTCGCCGCCGAGGGAGCCGAGGTCCGCGACCTTTCCGGCAAGTATCTCGTCCCCGGCCTGGTGGATATGCACGTGCATCTGCGCGAGCCTGGCTACGAGGTCAAAGAGGACATCGAGAGCGGCACCCGCGCTGCTGCCAAGGGCGGCTTCACCGGCGTGTGCGCCATGCCCAACACCGATCCCGTCACCGATAACGGCACCGTCGTGGAGTTCGTCAAGTCCCGCGCTGCCGAGGTCGGCCACTGCCGCGTCTATCCGTCGGGCGCCATGACCCGCGGTCTTAAGGGCGAGGCCATGTCCGAGATGGGCGATATGGTCGCCCACGGCGCCGTCGCCTTCACCGACGACGGTCGCGGCGTGCAGGGCGCGGGCATGCTCCGTCGCTGCATGGACTACGGCAAGATGTTCGGCAAGGTCTTTATGAGCCACTGCCAGGACGAGGATCTGGTCGGCCACGGCCAGATCAACGAGGGCAAGGTCTCGACCCGTCTGGCCCTCGAGGGTTGGCCGGCCGCCGGCGAGGAGCTTCAGATTGCCCGCGACATCGAGATTGCCAAGCTGACCGGTGCCAAGCTGCACATCCAGCACATCTCCACCGCTCATGGCCTGGAGCTCGTGCGTGCCGGTAAGGCTGCCGGTGTCCAGGTGACCTGCGAGGCCACCCCGCACCACATGTTCCTGACCGAGAACGACCTGGACGAGACCTACAACACCTCGCTCAAGGTCAATCCGCCGCTGCGCACTGACGAGGATGCCGAGGCCATCCGTCAGGGTGTCATCGACGGTACCGTCGACGCTATCGTTACCGACCACGCTCCCCACACCCCGTGGGAGAAGGCCCGCGAGTTCGAGCTCGCGCCCTTTGGAATGATTGGCCTCGAGACTTCGCTGTCGCTCGTGCTCACTGAGCTGGTCAACACGGGCAAGATGAGCGTGAGCCGCATGGTCGAGCTCATGGCCATCAAGCCGCGTGAGATTCTGGGCCTCGATCAGGTTCAGGTCAAGGCGGGCTCTGTCGCCGACCTGACCGTGTTCGACCCCTCCGCAACCTGGACGGTTGGCGAGGACGGTTACGAGTCGCGCGCCGAGAACTCCGGTTTTGCCGGCCGCACGCTCACCGGTCGTGCCACCGATGTATTTGTCGGCGGTAAACAGACGCTTGCCGACGGCTGCATCTGCTAGCATAGCCTTATCGCTTTTGTGCGCGGCGCCCTTGCGGTGCCGCGCTTTCTGTTCGTTTAGACCATGCAACCGCATGGGGGATTGGAGCGTCTATGCCCACACCTTCCACTGCACGCATGCACGACTTCGAGGTCGTCTCGAACCGGGAGATCGCCGACGGTATCTTCTCGCTCGTTATCTCGGCCCCCAAGCTTGCAAGTGCGCTCAAGCCCGGTCAGTTTGTGAACATCGCCGTCCCCGGCGATGCGTCTTCTCTGCTTCGTGTGCCCTTGAGTTTCTACCGCGCCGACGCCGAGGCCGGCACCGTCGAGCTGTGGTACGCCGTCGTGGGCGACGATACCCGCCGTTTGTCCCAGATGGGCCCTGGCTCCACCTCTAACCTGTTGGGCCCCGGTGGCCGTGGCTGGATGGTACCCGAGGGCACCAGGAAGGCACTGCTCGTCGCCGGTGGCATCGGCGTTCCGCCTGTGCTGTGTCTTGCCGGCATGCTTGCCGAGCAGGGTGTTGATGTGGACGTGTGCCTGGGCTTTGGCACCGCTTCCAAGGCCGTGGGTGTCGATGAGTTCCGTGCGCTGGGCGCCACGGTTAACGTGTGCACCGACGACGGTTCGCTCGGCACGCACGGTTTTTGCACCGATCCGGCAGCCGAGCTGCTTGGAGAGGGCGGCTACGACTACGTCGCCAGCTGCGGCCCCGCCGTCATGATGAAGAAGGTCGCCGCCGCTGCCGCCGAGGCCGGTGTGTACTGCGAGGTGTCGCTCGAACGCATGATGAGCTGTGGCTTTGGCGCCTGCAACACCTGCAATGTCGAGACGGTCGACGGTATGAAGGGTGCTTGTATGTGCGGCCCCGTGTTCGATGCTTCCAAGGTGGTGGTCTTCTAGTGGGTACCGTGAACATGGCCGTCGATTTCGGCGGCGTCAAGATGCAGAACCCCATTAACACCGCAGCCGGTACCTTTGGCTACGGTTGGCAGTTCCAGAACTTCTTTGATGTTTCCCAGCTGGGCGCCATCACCACCAAGGGTTGCGCTGCCGAGCCCTGGCCCGGCAATCCCGCGCCCCGCATGGCCGAGATTCCCGGCGGTATGATCAACTCCGTGGGTCTTCAGAACCCCGGCGTGGCCGCCTTTGCCCGCGAGTCCGGTCCGTGGCTCGAACAGCTGTCCAAGGACGGCTGCCAGGTCATCTGTCAGGTTGCCGGTCACTCCGTTGACGAGTTTGTCCGCGCACTCGAGATGTATGTCGAGCTGTGCCCCTGGGCTGCCGGCTACGAGATCAACGTGAGCTGCCCTAATATCGCCGCCGGCGGTGCCGCCATGGGCTCCACGCCCGAGGGCGCCTCTTCCGTTATGGCTGCTTGCCGCAAGGTGACCGATAAGCCGCTGTTCGTGAAGATGGCGCCGGTCAACGTCGCCGAGATCGCCAAGGCCCTCGAGGCTGCCGGCGCCGACGGCCTTTCGGTCATCAACTCCATCCAGGGCATGGCCATCGACGTCCATACCCGCAAGTCCCGCGTGGCCAAGCCCAAGGGCGGCCTTTCGGGCCCGCTGTGCCACCACATCGCCGTGCGCATGGTCTGGGAGGTTGCCCAGGCCGTCGATATCCCCATCAACGGTGTCGGCGGTGTCATGACTGGCGAGGATGCGGCTGAGTTTATCCTGGCCGGCGCCACCTGCGTGTCGGTCGGCATGGCCAACTTCGTCGATCCGTGCGCTTCGCTTAAGATCGCGCATGAGCTCGAGGCCTGGGCCGAGTCCCAGGGCGTAAAGGACATCAACGAGCTGGTGGGTGCTTTCGAATGCTAGAGAATGATGCCCGCGACCGTGTTATCGTCGCCCTCGACTGCGACCGTGAGCGCGCGCTCGAGCTCGCCCACGAGCTTTCGGGCCATGCCGCCTGGCTCAAGGTCGGCATGACGCTCTATTACGCTGAGGGTCCCCAGATCGTCAAGACCTTTAAGGACCTTGGCTTTAAGGTCTTCCTCGACCTTAAGTTCCATGACATTCCGCATCAGGTGCGCGGCGCTGCCCGCTCGGCCTCGCTTGCCGGTGCCGACCTGCTTTCGGTCCACGGCCTGGGCTCGGGTGCTATGCTCGCTGCCTGCCGCGAGGGTGCCGAGGAGGCGCGTGAGGACCGCGCCAAACTCGTCGCCATCACCGTGCTCACGAGCATGAATCAGGATGCCTTGAGCGAGATCGGCGTCGAGTCGCCCGTGGCCGAGGAGGCCGCCCGCTTGGCAAAGCTTGCTCAGGACAGTGGCATCGATGGCATCGTGTGCTCACCGATGGAGGCTCACGACATGCGTGAGCTGCTGGGTCCTGATGCCCTGATCGTGACTCCGGGTGTGCGTCCGGTGGGTGCCGCCCTTGGTGACCAGTCTCGCGTGGCGACGCCTTCCCAGGCTATCGAGCGTGGCGCAAGCCACATTGTGGTGGGCCGTCCCATCACCGGTGCCGACGATCCGGTTGCCGCCTTTGACGCCATCGTCGCCGAGCTGGTCGAAAACGTCACGTAAAAGATTCCCCTAAGTCACCACTTTTGGGTCTCATTAGCACAAAATAGCCCCTGTGCCTGCGTAAACTTTCCCATCCTTTGTGTGGAATCGCAGGTCAGGGGCTTAACTTTGGGCGCAGTATATTGCACTTTTTGCGGGTATCGTCTAACCTATGGAGCCGCGATTAGGCATTTTGTACGTTCTACGTGCTAAAATGCCAATTATTGAATCAGATATAACCCAACTATTTGGAGGTACGAATGGCACTCCCTCAGCTTACCGACGAGCAGCGCAAGCAGGCTCTTGAGAAGGCTGCTGCCGCACGTCACGCCCGCGCTGAGCTTCGCGAGCAGATCAAGAAGGGCGAGAAGTCCCTCGAGTCCGTGCTCAACTCCGATGACCCCATCGCTTCCCGCATGAAGGTTTCCACCCTCATCGAGTCTCTCCCCGGTTATGGCAAGGCCAAGGCCGCCAAGATCATGGAGGAGCTCGGTATCTCCGCTACTCGTCGCGTCCAGGGCCTCGGTGTCCGTCAGCGCGAGCAGCTCCTCGAGCAGCTGACCAAATAAGTGAGCGCTCAGGATTCCAAGCTCTTTGTGATTTCTGGACCGTCAGGCGCAGGCAAGGGTACGCTCGTCACTCGTGTGCGCGAGCGCCGCTCGAACCTGGGTCTGACGGTTTCGGCTACCACGCGAGCACCACGCAAAGGTGAGGTCGACGGCGTCAACTACTTTTTTCTGACGCGCGAGGAGTTCGACCGCCGCGTGGCAAACGGTGAGTTTGTTGAGTGGGCCGAGGTCCACGGTAACTGCTACGGCACGTTGGTGAGCGAGGTCACATCCAAGCTCGCCTCGGGCTCGTCTCTGATTTTGGAGATCGATGTCCAGGGCGCCCTGCAGGTGAAGGAGCGTTTCCCCGAGGCCGTGCTGATCTTTATCAAGCCGCCTTCGCTTGAGGTGCTCCGCGAGCGTCTAGTCGGTCGCGGTACCGAGACGCCCGAGACGATTGAGCTGCGTATGGCAAACGCCGCCGATGAGCTTGCCCTTGCCGACCGCTACGACGACGTCGTGGTGAATGACGATCTCGACCGCGCGACCGATGAGCTCGTTCGCGTTCTCGATATGCATGAAAGGATCTGAGGTCCGTGTCCGTTGTAAAGCCTTGCATTGACGATCTTCTGGAGAAGACCGATCACAACCGCTTCCTGCTCGCTTCGCTTGCCTCCAAGCGCGCCTGCGACATCAATAGCATGCTGCGTGGCCAGCACAACCGCGTGCTTGCCGTTCAGGATGTCGATGACATCACCATCGGGCTTTCCGGTGCCGATACCATCTCGATGGCTATGGACGAGATTGTCGACGGCGACATCTCTTACGACGAGGCCCGTTACGAGAAGGCGCTCGGCCACAAGGTTGCTGAAGCCTAAATGGCGGCTCGCGTCTGCCTAGTCCACTATCACGAGGTTGGGCTGAAGGGCAAGAACCGCGCACATTTTGAGCATATCCTCATGGATAACATCAAGGCGGCCTTGGCCGCCTTTTCCGTGAACGCCGTGTCTCGAATTTCCGGTTATATCCTCGTGACCTTTAACGAGCATCAGGCCGACGAGGCGGCGCGTGTCATCCGCACCGTCCCCGGCGTTGCCCGTGTGTCTTTGGCGTATCACACCAACCGCGACCCGCAGGAGTACTGCGCCGCCGCTGTGAAGGCGCTGCGCGAGTTTGGTTCCTTCGATTCGTTTAAGGTGCACGCCAAGCGCTCCAATACTGACTATGAGCTCACCTCGATCGATATCAATCGACAGGTTGGCGAGGTGCTGTGTGAGGTGTTTCCCGATAAAAAGGTCCAGATGCACGACCCCGACGCGATGGTGCACGTTCTGGTGGTTCAGGGTAGTGTCTACGTGTATGCGCGCTCCGAGCGCGGCGTTGGCGGCCTTCCGGTGGGTTCTGCCGGCAAGGTCGTGACGCTTCTGTCGTCGGGTATCGATTCTCCGGTGGCGACCTGGATGCTCGCGCGTCGCGGCGCGGTGTGCGTGCCGGTGCATTTCTCCGGTCGTCCGCAGACGCCCGACACGAGTGAATACCTGGTGCAGGACATCATCCGTGCGCTTGAGCCGGGTGTCCAGATCGGCCGCCTGTACGTGGTGCCGTTTGGCGACTGCCAGCGTGAGATTTCGGTCACCTGTCCCAGCAACCTGCGCGTGATCATGTATCGCCGCATTATGTATTCGGTTGCTGAGCGCATTGCACACATCGAGGGTGCCAGGGCCATCGTTACGGGCGAATCGCTTGGGCAGGTTGCCTCCCAAACGCTTGAGAACATCATGGCCGTCAACGAAGCCGTGAAGATTCCCGTGTTCCGTCCTCTCATCGGTTCGGACAAACAGGAGATCATCGCACGCGCCGAGGAGATCGGTACGTTCGATATCTCGACTGAGGCCGCTCCCGACTGCTGCACGCTGTTTATGCCGCGTCGTCCCGAGACGCACGCCAAACTCGATGCCGTGCACGAGGCCTGGGAGCTGTTCGACCATGAGGAGATGATTGAGCGCCTGCTCAAGCAGACCGAGTACATCGACTTCGAGAGCAACACATATAAGGCCCCTAAGACCTTAAAACGCAAACATTCGGAGCTTGCTCCGCGTGAGATTTACCAAGATCACGAGTAAATTTGTGCATAGACCGACGATGCGCCTGCATCGTCGGTCTTTTGCTATCTGGGCATTTTGCGGCTAAGTGTTCATTTGCTGACGTTTGCCTGAATAAATGGACAGATTTGTGCAAGGTTTTGGTCGGTTTTTGGTTTGACCGCAAAAACCGGTTTTGGGGCGTGGCTGTTGTGGAGCTCCTTTCCTGACACGATGGTGTTGGGAGGTTTTGCTATGGCGCAGCGCGAACAACACGAATGAGTCAAAAAGATGGACCGCTGGGCGGGCAAGCTGCTCGGTCATAAGGCAGTGGTGATGGCGATACTGGTCGTCATTGCGATGGCGAGTGGGCTGGCGATGGCGAACCTTGGCGGCGGTGCCGGCGGTGTGTCGTTTGAGCGCACTGATGGTTCGGGCACGTTAGTGGTGCCGGGATCCGGCGATGCTTCGAGCGGAAAGACATCCGAAGGCTCTTCGCCTAAGGCGTCTGCCGCGGCAGAGGTCTATGTCGATGTTGATGGCGCCGTGGTGTCACCCGGTGTATATCGCCTCAAAGACGGGGCGCGGGTGGCTCAGGCGATTGATGCCGCCGGCGGGCTGGCGCCCGAAGCAGACGTTACGGGGCTTAATCGTGCATCCAAGGTCACTGATGGACAAAAAATTCACGTTCCAACGGTAGGGGAGCAGCAGGTGTCCATTGCGGAAGCCGGTGTTGATGGTGGGGCTTCCGCATCATCAGGCGTCGGTGGCGCAACAGGCCTAGTAAACATTAATACGGCAAGCTCGGCAGAGCTGCAGACGCTCTCGGGAATCGGTCCCTCAATGGCACAGTCGATTATCGATGAGCGGACAAAGAACGGTGCTTTTGCTTCGGTTGACGATCTGATGCGCGTGTCGGGAATCGGCGAGAAGAAGCTTGCCAAAATCAAAGATTGCATCTGCGTATGAGTGCGACCGAGCGAGAGCACGTGATACCTCCGCGGCCCCTGATTCCGTGGACGATGGCCCTGTGTGCCGGCATGTGCGTGAGCTGCGCCTTGGTGCTCAGCATAGCCGCTGATGCGCTGCTGAGGGAGCGGGCGACGGCGGTCGGGCCGCTATGGGCCATTCCCGTTGCGGCAGCGGTTTTCGTTGTGCTGGCTCACTCTTGTGCGAGGCTTGCCCCTTTGAAGCGGTGGCTGTATGCCGCGTCCGTCGGTCTCGTGGCGGGAGCGGTCGTCTCGGCGTGGTGGGCTGTGGGTGCGCTCAGCGCCTCGAGGGCGCTCGACGGTCGAGCGGCAAGCGGCCTCGAGTTTGTCGTGCAGGGTGATCCATCCATAAACGACGACGTGTATTCCTATACCTGCGAGGCACGCGCGGACGGTAAGAACTTGGCAACGATTCGCCTATCGTGTGATCGTGAGCTCAAGGTCGGGGCGCACGTGCGTGTTATCGGTCGCGTTTCACGTTTTGAGAACGATGCATATGGACGATCGCGCGTGCTCCGAGGCGAGGTGCGCAAGGCTAAAGCCGTTCGAGTCGTGTCGGTCGATGAGGGCTCTCCGGTGCCGCTGCTTCGGCTGAGAAATGGGCTGCTTGCGTCCATCGCGCCTGCGACCGACCCGGCGCGGGCGCTCATAGCCGGTGTCGCCTGGGGTCGTTCGGCCGAGCTGCGCGCCCAGCCGGCGGGCGACTGGTTTTCGGTGACGGGAACGGCGCATCTTATCGCCGTCTCGGGCAGCCATTTGGCTATCGTGGGGTTTGTAATCGAGGGTGTATTGCAAAAGACTCGGTGCTCACGTGGTCTTCAGCGGGCGATATTGGCGATAACGCTTGTCGGCTATGCTGCCTTTACGGGGGCGTCTCCCTCGGCCGTGCGTGCGTGCTGCATGGTGTTCGTGACGCTTGTCGTAAACGGCGCGGGGCGTCGTCGGCACGGCCTTTCGGCACTCTTCGTAACCATGTCCATCTTTGTGCTACTGCGGCCGACGGTGCTGTTCGAGATGGGCTTTCAACTCTCGTGTGCCAGCGTCTTAGCCATTCTGTGCTTTTGTCCCTATGCGACCTACGCTTTGGGTGAGCTAGGTGTGCCATCAGGCTTTGCCAGCGTGCTTTCCGTCACGCTGTGCTCACAACTGGCGACACTTCCCATTACCATTCCTGCCTTCGGTACATTCTCGCTCATTGCTCCGTTGGCAAATGCGGTCATCGGTCCGGTGGTGAGCGTACTGCTCGCTGTGTCGATCGTGCTGGCTCCCTTTTCGCTCGTGGGACCGTTGCGGACTTGGGCGCTCGTTGTGCCCATGATTGCCGCCCGTTGCGCGCTGTTCTTCGAGCAGCTGTTTGCCGCCGTGCCGGGTGCATACGTGAGCGTGCCGCCCGATAGCATGTGGATTTACCTAGTGCCGTGTTTTCTGGCGGTTCTGCTGGTCTGGTGGCCGCGTCCCCGTGCACGTCCTATGGCGGCGGGGCTTGCATGCCTGATGCTCTTGGCTGCGATTCCGTACGTCTATTGGGATCGATTCGCTCCGCCTTCGGTGACGGTGCTCGATGTGGGCCAGGCCGATGCGATTCTTATCCGCCAAGGCGGCGCAGTAGCTCTCGTCGACTGCGGGCTCGACGAGCGTGTGGTTGCGGCGTTGGTTCGCAATAACGTGCACCATATCGATGCCGTTTTTGTGACGCATTGGGATGAGGACCACTGGGGTGGTTTGCCTGCCGTGCTCGAACAGTTTTCGGTCGGAACGATTGCCGTGGCGGCGGATGCGCTGGAGGATGCTCCTGCCGAGGTATTGAACCGACCTGGCGTGGAGTATCGGCAGGTGCGCCGTGGGGATACGGTCGACATCGGCTTATTTTGCGCTCGCGTGATGTGGCCATTCGAGTTCGTGGATGGCGAGGGAAATGAGGACTCGCTTGTCCTGCTGCTCTCTTATGTTCAGGAAGGCAAGGGCCTGCGAATACTTCTCACCGGTGATGCCGAGCTCGACCAAGAGCGGGAATTCGTGCAGGAGGTGGGGGATATCGATGTCCTTAAACTTGGGCATCACGGCTCCAAGGTTTCAGTCGATGGCGAGTTGCTGGACGTCCTGAAGCCCGAGCTTTCCCTCGCAAGCGCCGGTGAGGGGAATCGATACGGCCATCCGTCCGATGCCTGTATCGATGCCGTTAAGGAAGCGGGTGGTGTGTTCGCGTGTACCATCGAACACGGCGACATTACCGTCACACCGACTGCGAATTGCTTTGCGATGCGATGCCAGCGACCGTGACGACGTCGTTGGCGTGTGGTGGGCCTCTGGGCTAGAATGGCACGGAACGAATACGAAGGCCTGCGGGAGGGGGGCGCAATGTCCGAAACCGGTTTGCTGCCGGCATATCTGATCGTCGGTACCGACGGAGTTAAGCGCGACCACGCCGTCTCGCGTATGAAAGCGCGTCTGGAAAAATCGGGTATGGTCGAGTTCAACCTCGACGAGCGAGACATGACCAAGGACCCCGATATCGAGTCCATTATCGGATCGCTTAACACCTTTCCGATGGGCAGTGAGTTTCGTCTGGTAATCCTCGATGGCTGCTCAAAGCTCGCCAAGGCGGTCTCGGAGCCGCTCGTTGGGTATCTGGCGAGTCCCAGCCCCACAACGGTCTGCCTCATCATCGCCGACTCACTTGCCAAGAATACGCGCCTGTATAAGGCAATCGCCAAGATCGACAAGAAGGCTATCGTCGATTGCTCGGGTACCAAGCGCTGGGAACTGCCGCGCCGTGTTCAGCAGATGGCGACGCAGCGCGGTAAGTCGATTTCGACGGCGGCCGCCGAGGAGCTCGTCTCGCGTTCGGGCGAAAACACGCGCATGCTCGATAACGACTTGGCTAAGCTTGCCCAGATGGTCGAGTCGCCTCAGATTGAACTTGCCGATGTTGAGCGCTGGATTGTTCGTACGGCCGAGGTCCAACCCTGGGACTTCCTCAACGCCGTCTCGGCTCGCGATATGCGGCGTTCGCTCGAGCTCTTTAAGTTCCTGCCCTCCAAGAGCTACGTGTGGACTTACACATTGCTGTGCGGTCGCATTCGCGAGCTTATCGTCGCCAAGGCGCTCGACGCGCGTGGGCAGGGTCGCGAGCTGGCCGCAACGCTCAAGCTCCAGTCCTGGCAGGTCAAGAATCACCTGACCTGGGCACGTCGCTTTTCGATGGCAGAGCTCATCGCAGCGCTCGAGGGTGCGGTCGATGTGGAGCTCGCGCTCAAGGGTTCGGCCGATTCTCAGACGGCGCTTTTGCTCTGGATTACGAACATCTTGAGAAAATCGTGATGATACCTGCCTATTTGACAAATTCGTTCTATCCCTTTGAGAGGGAGCGTGCTATAGTAGGCGCTTGCATGAC
This sequence comes from Collinsella sp. CLA-AA-H167, assembly GCF_040095305.1. NCBI lineage: Bacteria > Bacillati > Actinomycetota > Coriobacteriia > Coriobacteriales > Coriobacteriaceae > Collinsella > Collinsella sp. CLA-AA-H167. Next base: position 52,092 of record NZ_JBBNGA010000005.1, on the reverse strand, counting down.
CTCACCGTGTCTCAGAGGTGTCATACATTTTTTGCAAGGAACTCGAAAGGAACTCCAGAAGTGGCAAACATCAAGTCTCAGAAGAAGCGTATCCGCACCAATGAGGCAGCTCGCATGCGTAACAAGGCTGTCAAGTCCGAGCTCAAGACGCTGACCAAGCACGTCCAGTCCGCCGTCGCCGAGGGCGACGCCGAGAAGGCCCAGGCTGCGCTCAAGACCGTCACCAAGCGTCTCGACATGGCTGCCGCCAAGCATGTTATCCACAAGAACCAGGCTTCCAACCGCAAGTCCGGTCTTGCCAAGCTCGTGAACAGCATCAACGCCTAAGTTGTAAATTTCACACCACACAGATTACGCGCATAAATGGAGCCTGTTTTATGGAACAGGCTCCATTTTTTGTACCGCTCGGGTAAGATAGTCCGCATGAATACTTCAATTGACATTTCCCACATCCGCAACTTCTCGATCGTTGCGCATATCGACCATGGCAAGTCCACGATCAGCGACCGCATCCTCGAGCTCACCCATACCGTCGACGAACGCGACATGGAGTCGCAGCTGCTCGACACCATGGATATCGAGCGCGAGCGCGGCATTACGATCAAGTCCAATGCCGTCCGCGTTTCCTATGACGCCGACGATGGTGAGACGTATCAGTTCAATCTGATCGATACGCCGGGCCACGTTGACTTTACCTATGAGGTCTCGCGCTCGCTGGCCGCCTGCGAAGGCGCGGTGCTCGTCGTCGACGCCACGCAGGGCGTCGAGGCGCAGACCGTCTCCAACGCGACGCTCGCCATGAACGCCAATCTGGACATTGTGCCCGCCATCAACAAGATCGACCTGCCCTCGGCCCATCCCGACGAGGTTAAGACCGAGATCGAGGACGACCTGGCGATTCCCGCCGATGATGCCGTGTGCGTCTCGGGCAAGACCGGCGAGGGCATTCACGATCTGCTGGAGTCCATCGTCTTTTTGATTTCGCCGCCTAAGGGCGATGCAAACGCTCCGCTCAAAGCGCTCATTTTGGATTCGTACTTTGACGAGTATCGCGGTGTGGTGGCTACGGTGCGCGTCTTCGATGGTTCCATCAAAAAGGGCGATACCCTGCTTATGATGCAGGCCAAGGGCGACTTTTTGGTCGACGGCGTGGGCGTCAAGCGTCCTGCCGAGACCCCGGTCGACGCGCTGACCGTCGGCGAGGTTGGCTATGTGGTCACGGGTCTGAAGGACCCCGAGGCTGTGCGCGTGGGCGATACCCTTACGTGGGCTTCGAACCCCTGCCCCGAGCCTCTGCCGGGCTACCGCGAGGCCAAGCCCATGGTCTACACGGGCCTGTTCCCGATCGACAACAAGGACTACGAGAACCTGCGTGACGCCCTCGATAAGCTGCACGTCAACGACCCGTCGTTGGTGTGGGAGCCCGAGACCTCGGTGGCGCTCGGCTTTGGCTTCCGCGTGGGCTTCCTGGGCCTGCTGCACATGGAAGTCGTCAAGGAACGCCTGGAGCGCGAGTTCAACCTGGACCTCATTGCCACGAGTCCCTCGGTCGACTATCACGTCTACAAGACCGACGGCGAAATGATCGATGTCCGCAGTCCGCAGGACCTTCCCGAGGCCACACGCATCGATCGTATCGAGGAACCCTACCTCAAGGCAAAGATCATCTGCCCGCCTGAGTACACGGGTGCCGTCATGCAGCTCGCCATCGAGCACCGCGGCGTCACAACCGACATGATCCACCTGACGAGCAAATCGGTCGAGATGCGCTTCGATATGCCGCTCGCCGAGCTCATCTTGGACTTCTTCGATCAGCTCAAGAGCCGCACCAAGGGTTACGCCTCGCTCGACTATGAGTTCAACGAATATCGCCCCTCTGAGCTCGTCAAGCTCGACATCCTGCTTTCGGGCGACGAGGTGGACGCGCTTTCGTTTATCGTCCATAAGGACAAGGCATATGGCCTGGCCCGTGGCCTGTGCGACAAGCTCAAGGAGATCATCCCGCGTCAGCTGTTCGAGGTGCCCATCCAGGGTGCTATCGGCAACAAGATCATCGCCCGTTCCACCGTCAAGGCGCGTCGCAAGGACGTTCTTGCTAAGTGCTACGGCGGCGATATCTCGCGTAAGCGCAAGCTGCTCGAGAAGCAGAAAGAGGGCAAGAAGCGTATGAAGGCCATCGGATCGGTCGAGGTCCCGCAGGAGGCCTTTATGGCGATCCTCAAGGTGGACGAGTAGGTCTATGGCTCTTTCCGAATATAGTCTGCGGCTGCTGGGCGCCTATGCCGAGCAGCCGTTCCTTATGGCTCCCATGGCGGGCGTGACCGACCCTGCCTATCGCATCATGTGTCGCCGCCGCGGTGCCAACCTTGCCTACAGCGAGATGGTGAGCGTGGCAGGCCTTGCCTATGCCAGTAATAAGACGTGGCGCCTGGTGCTACCGGCCGACGAGGAGCAGCAGATTTGCGTGCAGCTCTTTGGCTCCAAGCCCGATCAGTTTGCGAGCGCCGTCGCCGCCGTCGAGGAGCGCGTTGGCGATCGCCTGTCATTGATTGATATCAACATGGCCTGTCCGGCTCGCAAGGTCGTTACCAAGGGCGAGGGCTCGGCGCTTATGCGCACGCCCGACCTGGCCGAAAGAATCGTCGAGGCAGCGGTGGGCGCGGCGCATGTTCCCGTGACCGTGAAGATCCGCAAGGGCTTTTATGCCGAGGACCGCAATGCCGCGACGTTTGCCCAGATGCTTGAGGGCGCAGGGGCTGCCGCAGTCGCCGTGCATGGTCGTTGCGCCACGCAGCTCTACACGGGCCAGGCCGATTGGTCGGTCGTCGATGAGGTTGCCGGCGCTGTCGAGATTCCCGTGATTGGCTCGGGCGATGTGTTCTCGGCCGAGGACGCTGCTGAGCATCTGCACGGCTCGGGTGCCAGCGCGGTGTTTATCGCGCGCGGCATCTACGGCAATCCGTGGGTGTTCGGCGATGCCCGAGCCCTTGCACTCGATGGCATGCCGGTTCCTTCTCGCTCCTCGGTCGAGCGCCTGGAGGCTCTGCGCGAGCACCTGACGTTGACGCATGAGCTTCTGCCGCTCATGTCGCGTGCTCGCACGTACGCAAGCTGGTACTTAAAGGGCATGCCCCATGCCGCCGCCTGGCGCGCTCAGGTGGTGCGTTGCTCTACGTACGAGGAGTTCATGGCGCTGGTCGATGATATCGAGCGCGACGTGGTGGTCTGCGAGGCCGCGCTTGCCGCCGGCGAGTCGGTGCCTGCTCATCCGCTGGAGGCCTAACGGTGGCCGTTACCGCGCTGTACGTGCACGTGCCGTTTTGCGCCCAAAAGTGCCGGTACTGCGACTTTGACTCGCGCAGCTTTGCTCCGTGCGACCTGGATGCTGCGCTCGATGCCTATTTTGAGCAGCTGTATGCGCGGCTCGATGCCTTTGGCAACGCTGGGGCACTCGGGCAGGTCCGCACAGTCTACGTAGGCGGCGGCACGCCGTCGCTGGCAGGGGAGCGCCTGGTGGAACTTGCCCGGCGTATCTCCATGTGGTGCAAACCCGTTGAATTTACTTGCGAAGCCAATCCTGAGTCCCTGACCGCTGAGCTCGCCACCGCGCTTGCCGAGGCGGGTGTCACGCGCATCTCTCTGGGCGTGCAAACCCTCGACAATACCGAGCTGGCCGCTATTGGCCGCATTCACGATGCTAATCGGGCACTTGCGGCTATCGCGACGGTGAAGGATGCTGGCCTCGATGTGTCGTGCGACCTGATGTGCGGCCTTCCCGGGCAGACGGCCGCAAGCTGGCGGAGCACGCTCGATGTCGTGTTGGCGGCGGCGCCTCATCATGTGTCGGTCTACCCGCTCACGCTCGAGGAGGGCACGCCACTCTATCGCATGGCGTGCCGTGACGAGTCGCTCGAGCCCGACGAGGATTTTCAGGCTTCGTGCATGGACGCGGCGCGTGAGCGCCTGGGTGCGGCCGGCTATCATCCGTATGAGGTGGCAAGCTACGCGCTCGATGGCCATGAGTGCGCCCATAACATTGCCTACTGGACCGGACAGGGCTACCTGGGCCTGGGTCGTTCTGCCGCGGGCATGCTCGACGACGAGGATTTCGACCGTCTTGCAGGTTTGTTCCCCGGCGTGTCTTCTCGAGGCGATGCGTACCGCGTGCGTCTGGTGCAACGTGACGATGACGCGACGGCGTTCGAGGCCGAATATCTGTCGCAGCGCGAGGCTGTCGCCGAAGACTTGATGCTCGCTTGTCGCATGACGCGCGGTGTTGCGTCCGACCTGTTGGCTCGTGCAGCTTGCGTCATCCCAACGGGCGAGCTGGCAGCTGCCTGCGATCGTGCGCTCGAATTGGGTCTTGCCACTTGGGTGCCCGAGACGCTCTGGGGTCATGAGGGACCCTTCACTTCGGCAGATGTCGTCGCGGGCCATGTTCGAGCTCGTCTGGCGCCGACCCATCTGGGCTGGCTCGATGGAAATGTTCTGTTCGAGCTGTTTTGGGATCTAGCTTAAGCCGCTCGGGTAGAATTACCGGAATATATACGCTGCTGTGAGCAGGAGGTTGCCGCGCATGGCGACGATGAACGAAAAAGATTACTACGAGATTCTGGGTGTCTCCAAGGACGCCACCTCGCGTGATATTCAAAAGGCCTTCCAGCAAAAGGCTCGTAAGCTCCATCCGGACGTCAATAAAGAGCCGGATGCCGAGGAAAAGTTTAAAGAGGTTTCCGAGGCCTACGCCGTGCTTTCGGATGAGCAAAAACGTGCGCGCTACGACGCCATGCGTTCTGGCAATCCCTTTGCCGGTGCTCCTACGGCTTCGCCCTATGGTGGCGGCTACGCCGGCAGCACGGGCTATGGCAATCCCTTTGAGGGCGGCTTTCCCTTTGGTGGCGCCTGGGGCCAGCAGCGTCGCGGCCAGGCTGCCTACAATCCCGAGAACGGCGCCAACGTGGTCGTCGATATCAAACTCGACGCCAAGGAGGCCAAGGGCGGTGCCCGCAAGACCGTCCGCTACACGCGCTTCGATACCTGTAGCAACTGCGGCGGCTCGGGCTCCGTTTCGTCTGAGCATGCCCATACCTGCCCGAGCTGCGGTGGCCGCGGCCACATCGACGTCGACCTGTCCTTCCTGTTTGGTGCGGGCACGTTCCAGTCGGTCTGCCCCGAGTGCGGCGGTTCCGGTAAGGTCGTGGCCGACCCCTGCCCCGATTGCGGTGGCAGCGGGCGAACCCGTGTGACCTCCGAGCAGACGATTGAGTTTCCTGCCGGCACGCACGATGGCGACGAGGTCCGCATTAGCGGCATGGGCCATGCTGGCACTAACGGTGCCGCGGGCGGCGACCTGGTCGGCCGCGCCCATGTTGAGGCCGAGCGCTTGGAAGGCAAAGCTCGTACTGGCTTTTACCTGATGGGCATTGTGGCGCCGTTTTTGGTGCTGTCGGCCATCTCGGGAGTGTTCTCGGCCTTTGCCGTGATGTGCTTTATTCCGTTTACCATGGGCCTGTTCATGGTGCTTTCGGACGGCGTGCTTCATCGCAGCCTGCTGTGGTGGAAGCGCGGTGCGATGCAGTTTGCCAACGGTTTTGCCAATGGCTTCATGTTCGCGCTCGTGTCGGTTTGGTTCGCGAGCTGCTCGCAACGGGCCATGCTTTCGCCTTACGGAATGCAATAACATCAAACCCTCTGTTTGCGGTTGGCCCAGCTTGGGTATAGGACGCACTGTGACAATAATGAAAGTCGGAAGGATTCGGTCGTGTCGGAAAATAGGGATTACTACGAGGTACTTGGCGTCGACAAGGATGCCGACGCGCGGACGATTAAGCGCGCGTTTCTAAAGAAGGCCCGTACCGTACACCCGGACGTTTCGGACGACCCCGAGGCCGAGGCCAAGTTCAAGGAGCTCAACGAGGCCTATTCCGTTCTTTCCGATGAGCAGAAGCGTGCTAACTACGACCGTTACGGCACTGCCGACGGCCCTGGTGGTTCGGGCTACGTCGATATCAACGATATCTTTGGTGGTATGGGCATGGACGACTTGTTCTCGTCGTTTTTTGGCGGCGGTGCCGGCGGTGGCGCCCGCAGCCGTCGCGAGCGTCGTCGCGGTCGTGACATGGCCATCTCGCTTTCGGTGACGCTCGAGGAGGCGGCGCTCGGCTGCAAAAAGACAATCAGCTATGACCGCCTTGCTCCTTGCGAGGACTGCAATGGCACCGGTAGGGCAGAGGGCGCACAGGAAAAGCAGTGCGGCCGCTGCCACGGCACGGGCTATGTCACGACGGTTCAGCGATCGTTTTTGGGCCAGGTTCAGTCTTCCTCGCCTTGCCCCGACTGCCATGGCGAGGGCACGGTTATCGACCATCCCTGCGAGACCTGCGATGGTCAGGGCCGCACGCCTTCGCATGAAAAGATTGACATCGATATTCCCGCCGGCGTTTCGACCGGTCGACAGCTGCGTGTGAGCGGCTTTGGCGAGGCCGGTCTTCGCGGCGAGCCTTCGGGCGACTTGATTGTCAACGTGCGCGTTGCCGACCATGAGCGCTTTAAGCGCAACGGTGACGACCTGTACCTGGTGAGCGATATCTCGATTGCGCAGGCTGCGCTCGGCTGCGAGATCGAGGTCGAGGGCATTATGCCCGACGAGGTCGTTAAGGTGTGCGTCCCCGCCGGCGCCCAGTACGGCGACACCGTGAGCGTCAATAATTACGGCATGCCGCGCATTGGCGGTGGCGGTTCGCGTGGCCGCTTGATCGTGCAACTGCGCGTGGTCGTTCCCACCAATCTTTCCAATAAGCAGCGCGAGCTGCTCCGTGCTTTTGCCGATGAGATGGGCGATGACGTCGCTTCCGGTAAGAAGTCGGTGACCGACCGTATCAAGAGTGCCCTCGACGATATCCTCGATTAAGGAGCCCGCGTGCTCGCACCCCATATTTCCGTCGTCAACCTCGGCTGCCGTGTCAACCGGGTTGAGTCTGACCGTATCACTGCCGATCTTATGCGCCTGGGTTTTGCTATGGTGGAGCCCCAGGATGCCGACCTGATCGTCATTAACACCTGTGCCGTTACGGGCGAGGCCGAGGCCAAGACCCGTAAGGCCGTTCGTCATGCGCTGGCCTATCCGGGCGAGCCTTACGTGGTCGTAACCGGCTGCGTCGTCAACCTGCATCCCGAGGAGCTGCTGGAGCTCTCCGATCGCGTGATCGCCGAGCCGTCCAAGATTGACGTCGCCGAGCGCGTCTGCGAGGTGCTGGGTGTTGAATCCGATAGCGTGCCCGCCTGTAGCGATGGCGACGTGGTCGATGCGCTCGGTCGCTCTCGCCTGGGCGTGAAGATTCAGGACGGCTGCAACCATCGCTGCACCTATTGCATTGTGTGGAAGGCACGCGGCCCCGAGCGCTCCGTGCCCGTCGAGTCCGTGCTCGAGCAAGTTCGCGAGGCCCAGGAGGCCGGCGTGCCCGAGGTGGTGCTGACCGGTGTGAACCTGGGTGCCTACGATGGCAAGAGCGCGACCGACGAGCATGTCGAAATCGATGAGCTGCTCGAGGCCATCATGGAGCGCACGTCTATTCCGCATGTGCGCATTTCCTCGGTCGAGCCCATGGATATCTCTGAGCGCCTGCTTAAGGTTATGGCGCGCTATCCGCAGCGTATCGCCCCGTTTTTGCACCTGCCCGTGCAGTCCGGCTGCACGGCGACCTTGCATCGCATGGGCCGTCCCTATAGCGCCGAGGCGTTTGAGGATACGGTGCGCATGATTCGCGCCAACTTGCCTCAGGCGTCCCTTTCGTGCGACGTCATCGTCGGTTTTCCCGGTGAGACGGATGAGGAGTTCGAGGAGTCGCTGGCGCTATGCCGTCGCGTGGGCTTTTCGCGCATGCATGTGTTCCGCTACAGTAAGCGTCCCGGCACACTTGCCGCCGATATGCCCGACCAGGTACCGCCAGAGGTTATGGCTGAGCGCAGCCGCCGTATGCGGGCCGCGGCGCAGGAACTCGCCATCGCCGATGTTCGTCGTCGCGTGGGAACCGTTGAGCGCGCCGTGCTCGAGTATGGTGACAACCTGACGCTCGGCTCGTTCCATCATGCCCGTCTTGACGATACCTGTGGACTTACAGCCCCGTGCCTGCTCGATGTTGCTATCATCGAAGTCGATGATTCCGGCTTGGTCCATGCGCGCAGGGAGGTTCATGGAAGCCTCGAAGATTAGACTTACCGTTCCCGAGGGGATTGATCCCTCGCGCGTTTTGGGCGCCGGCGACGGCGTCCTTCGTGCGCTCGAGAGCTTGGTTCGCGCCCACGTGGTCGCCCGTGGCGACAGTATCGCCGTGAGCGGTGACCCGGATGAGGTCGAGCTCGTGGTGCGCTTTTTTGAGCATGCTTTTCGCGAGGCGGCTGCCGGACGCACGCTGTCTGCCGACGATGTCTCGCGTTGCTTGGCTGTCCTGCGCGATGGAGAGCATGATGCCTCGTCGCTGCGCGATGACGTGCTGCTGTCGTATCGCGGCCGCGTTATTCGTCCCAAGACGCTCGGCCAAAAACGCTATGTTGACGCCATCCGCTCGCATACCATCACGTTTGGCCTGGGTCCCGCCGGTACCGGTAAGACCTATCTGGCCATGGCGCTCGCCGTTGCCGCGCTCAAGCGTCACGAGGTGGGTCGCCTAATCTTGACGCGCCCGGTTGTCGAGGCGGGGGAGAACCTGGGCTTTTTGCCCGGTACCCTCGAGGAAAAGATCGATCCGTACATGCGCCCGCTCTACGACGCCCTTTTTGACATGATGGATCGCGAGCGCACCGATGAGCTTATGGAACGTGGCGTGATCGAGATCGCCCCGCTCGCCTACATGCGCGGCCGTACGCTGAGCGATGCGTTCGTGGTGCTCGATGAGGCACAAAACACGACACCCGAGCAGATGAAGATGTTCCTGACGCGCCTGGGCTTCAACTCCAAGTTCGTGATTACCGGCGACTTGAGTCAGCGCGACCTGGTGGGTCGTCGTGGTGGCTTGGCGGATGTTGAGAAGATTTTGGGCCGTGTCGACGATGTGGCGTTTGCACACCTGGAGCGCGCCGACGTGGTGCGCCATGCCCTAGTGGGTCGTATCGTTGAGGCATATGATGCTTATGATGACGTGCGCGAGCAGCGCTCGCGCGACCGAAAGGAGTCCCGTTGAGTGTATTGATCAGCAACGATGCCGAGCTCGATACGCTGCTCGACGCGCAGGAGGTGGAGCACATCTGCGAGGTTGTGCTTGCCGCCGAGGGCGTTGAACGTGAAGTCGAGATTTCCCTTTCGTATGTCGACGAGGACGAGATGCACGAGCTCAACCACGAGTGGCGTGGCATCGACCGCACCACCGATGTGCTCTCGTTTGAATGCGACTCGGCCTTTGACGAGGATATTCCCGCCGACGAGACGCTCGAGCTCGGCGATATCATCTTGGCCCCGCAGGTCATTGCCCGTCAGGCCCCCGGCTTTGGCAATAGCCCTGCCGACGAGTGCCGCCTGATGCTCGTACACGGAATGCTGCACCTGCTGGGGTATGACCATATCGAGGACGACGAGGCCGAGGTCATGGAGGCCCGCGAGGACGCTATCCTGCGCGATCTGGCGCTCGAGCGCGGCGAGGACCCCAAACTCGTTCACGTTGGCCCCATCACCAATCATGCCCACGACTAGGAGCCGCTTATGATTCCCGGATCGAACAAGGACCATCCGTCCTTTTTAAAGTCGTTCTCCTACGCCATGGAGGGCTTCGTCACCGCTGTCAAGACCGAGCGCAACATTAAGGTTATGCTCGTAGCGGGCGTGTGCACCATCATTGCCGGCTGCATCGTGGGGCTCGACATTGCCGAGTGGGCCACGATTATCATCTGCTGCGGCCTGGTGATTCACGGCGAGCTGTGCAATACCGCCATGGAGGCCATTGTCGATCTGGCGACCCAGGAGCTCCATCCGCTGGCAAAACGCGCCAAGGACATCGCCGCCGCCTCGGTATACGTACTTTCAATCACCGCCGCGATTGTGGGCTTGCTGGTATTTGCCCACGCGCTCGGCTTTATTTAGAAAGGGATTCCCATGTCCGACAATATGCAGCCTATCGATGAAATTTTGGACGACGAGTCCCCGGATGCTAAGGCGACCGAGGCCTATGAGGAAGTCGAGGAGTTCGACCCGTTTGAGGGCATGAGCGACGAGGAACTCGACGCCCTGTGCGATGAGGACGACAGCCTCGCGGGCTTTGGCGACGTTGAGCCCGGTTTCCGCAGTGGCTTCGTGGCCTTGGTCGGCCGCCCCAACGCCGGTAAGTCAACGCTGCTCAACGCCTGCTATGGCAAAAAGGTCGCCATCACCTCGCCTGTGGCCCAGACGACCCGCCGCCGCATGCGCGCCGTCGTCAACCGCCCCGGCTACCAGCTGGTCTTTGTCGATACCCCGGGTATCCACAAGCCCAAGGACGGTCTAGGGTCCGAGCTCAACAAGAGCGCGCTGTTCGAGCTGAACGATGTCGATGTTGTCGCGTTTTTGATTGATGCCACTAAACCGATCGGCAGGGGAGACGCCTGGGTTGCCGAGCGTGTCAAGAATGCCCGTTCCAAGAAGGTCCTGGTGCTCACCAAGGCCGATGAAGCCGACCCCGCACAGGTCATGGAGCAGCTTAAGGCCGCCCACGAGCTTATGGAATATGACGACGAGATCGTGACGTCGTCGGTCAAGAACTTTAACGTCGATGCCTTCATCGAGACCGTTGCGCACTTTTTGCCCGAGGGTCCGCGTTGGTTCCCCGAGGACATGGGTACCGACGCTTCCGATGAGACGCTCGTTGCCGAGTTTGTGCGCGAGAAGGTCTTGCGCCGCACCCGTGATGAGATCCCGCACTCCGTGGGCGTGATTTGCGATGCGCTTGAGCAGACCAAGAAGGTGCTGCGCGTGCACGCCACCATTTACGTCGAGCGCGAGGGCCAAAAGGGCATCATCATCGGCAAGGGCGGCGAGATGATCAAACATATCGGCATCGACGCCCGTCGCGACCTTGAGCGCATCTTTGGCACCCAGGTCTTTTTGGAGCTGGACGTGAAGGTCAAGGCCGGCTGGCGTGACGACGAGGCCCAGATTCGCCGCTTTGGCTATAACGCCGAGGATTAGGGACACGCGGCGCGAATGGCAGGCTCCCGGACATATCGCACGATGGTGCTCGTCCTCGATAAGACGAAGCTCAAAGAGACGGACCTGATCCTGACGATGCTTGACGAGCGGGGTCGGCAGGTTCGTGCCGTGGCAAAGGGCGCCCGCAAACCCGGCGGACGCCTGGCTGCGCGCTGCGAGATGTTCTGTACCGTTGATCTGCTGCTTGCGCATGGACGGTCGCTCGACGTGGTTTCCCAGGCCGAGCTTATGGAGGCGCCGCTCGGCGCTGCTCCCGATTACGAGATGACATGCGCCGCAAGCGCGATCGCCGAGGTCGCGCGCGTGTGCTCGTTCGAGGACGCCGAGGACCCGTTTACCTTTGCCATCACGCAGCGGGCGCTCACACTTGTCGGCAGCGGGCTCGACGCGGCACATATGGACCTGCTCGTGGCGGCCTTTGTTTTTAAATTGCTGTCGCACGTTGGCTACCGACCCGATTTTTCGGCCTGCGTGCTGTGCGGAGACCCGATGCTGTCGTATTTTTCGCCCCAGGCGGGCGGCCTCATGTGCGGGTCGTGCGCGTCGAGCGTGCCCGGTGCCGAGCTGGTGTCGACCGGTGAGGTCGCCTGGCTGCGCGCCCTTATGGGCATGACCTTCGACGAGCTTATGGCTCAAAAGATCGACCCGCATACTGCGGCGTTTTTGCTCGGGCTTTCGCACGTGTGGGCTGCGACGCACACCGATCAACGTCTCCGTGCGATGGAATTCATGTTGGGTCGGTGATGATGCGCAGGCGCAGGCTGCTTGTGGTAACATACCGACCTGTTGGTACCTCGACCTTGGTTGCTCGCTCCACCGGCGGCTTCCCAGTCCGAGGCGAATCGAGTCGCCCGCGGGCGACGTAAAACGAAAGGTGAAACAATGACTGTTTCCAAAGAGCGCAAGGCGGAGCTGACTGCACAGTTCGGTAACACCCCGGTCGACACCGGCAACCCCAAGGTTCAGGTCGCCATCCTGAGCGAGCGCATCAAGGAGCTGACCGAGCACATGAAGTCCCACCAGAAGGACTTCCACACCCGTCGTGGCCTGCTCATGCTCGTCGGCCGTCGTCGTCGTCTTCTCTCCTACATCAAGAAGAACGACATTGTCGAGTACCGTGAGCTCATCAAGGCTCTGGGCATCCGCGACAACATCCAGTAGGATTTGTACATGCTAAGAGCGTCCTGCGCAGCGGGGCGCTCTTTTTGTGTAAGGGCGCGAACAATCACGCTCTGAAGCGTGGCGGGGGCAGGGGGCCCGCGTCACATGAGAAGCCCGCAGGCAAGGGGCCTGTGGGGTAAAGGAGAACAATGACACTCGTATCCAAGACCTTTGAGCTGTACGGCAAGACCTACACCTTTGAGTCCGGCGAGCTTGCCAAGCAGGCCACCGGCGCCTGTCTGGTCAAGCAGGGCGACACCACGATGCTCGACACCGTGGTCGTCTCCAAGGAGCGTAAGAACTACGACTTCTTTCCGCTGACCGTCGACTTCAACGAGAAGATGTACGCCGCCGGCCGCATCCCGGGTGGCTACCTCAAGCGTGAGGGCCGTCCCAGCGAGAAGGCCACGCTCACGGCCCGTATGATCGACCGCCCGATTCGTCCGAGCTTCCCGGACGGCTTCCGCAACGAGGTGCACATCGTCGCCACCTCGCTCGTCGCCGACCAGGTCAACCCCTTTGACGTCATCAACGTCATGGGTGCTTCCCTGGCAATGACGCTCGGCGGCGTGCCCTTCGAGGGCCCGCTTGCCTGCGTGCGCATCGGCCGTAACGTGGAGACCGGCGAGTTTATCGTCAACCCCACCTATGAGGAGCGCGAGAACTCCGACCTGGACCTGGAGCTGGGCGGCTCTGCCGACTTCATCTCGATGGTCGAGGCCGGCGCCGAGGAGATCTCCGAGGACGACATGCTCGCCGCCATGAAGTTTGGCCAGGAGGCCCTTGCCGCCTTCTGCCAGGCCCAGGACGAGTTTGTTGCCGAGTGGGAGCAGGTCAACGGCGCCATCGTCAAGAAGGAGTACCCGCTCGACCAGCCCGTCGAGGAGGTCCAGGAGCGCATCTTCGCCCACTACGACGAGATGGCCGCCGCCCTTCGCGATGCCGACAAGCTCTCCCGTATCGGTAAGGTCGAGGCTCTGAAGGAGTCCATCCGCGCCGAGTTCACCGAGGATGAGCAGGCCGCTTGGGAGCGCGAGATCCCCGTGGCGCTCAAGAAGCTCGAGAAGAAGGCCATGCGCACCATGGTCGTCGAGACCGGCGAGCGCGTCGACGGCCGTGCCGCCGACGAGATCCGTCCCATCATGGTGAAGGACAACTACCTGCCGCTCGTTCACGGCTCCGGCCTGTTCCAGCGCGGTCAGACCCAGGTGCTCTCCGTCCTGTCGCTCGGCATGCTCAACGAGGGCCAGCGTCTGGATACCATCGAGCCCACCGAGGGCAAGCGCTACATGCACCACTACAACTTCCCGCCCTTCTGCACCGGTGAGACCGGTCGCATGGGCAGCCCCAAGCGTCGCGAGATCGGTCACGGCAACCTGGCCGAGCGCGCCCTGCTCCCGGTGCTCCCCGACGAGAACGAGTTCCCCTACGCTATTCGCGTGGTCTCCGAGGTCATGGAGTCCAACGGCTCCTCTTCGATGGCTTCGACCTGCGGCTCCACGCTCGCCCTTATGGACGGCGGCGTGCCCATTAAGCGCCCGGTCTCCGGTATCGCCATGGGCCTGATCCAGGAGGAGGGCAAGACCGTGGTCCTGTCTGACATCCAGGGTCTCGAGGACTTCCTGGGCGACATGGACTTTAAGGTCACCGGTACCACCGAGGGCATCACCGCCCTGCAGATGGACAACAAGGCCACTGGCCTTACCTTTGACATCTTGGCCCGCGCCCTGCAGCAGGCCAAGGAGGGTCGCGCCTTCATCCTTCAGAAGATGCTCGATGTGATCCCCGAGCCGCGCCACACCACGCGCAGCACCGCCCCGCGTATCGTCTCCATCCAGGTTCCGACCGACAAGATCCGCGACGTCATCGGTTCCGGCGGTAAGGTCATCCGCGGCATCCAGGATGAGACCGGCGCTTCGGTCGACATCCAGGAGGACGGCACCGTCTTTGTCGGCGGTACTGGCGAGTCCGTCGATCAGGCTGTCGAGCGCATCAAGCTCATCATCAAGGTTCCCGAGCCGGGCGAGGAGTACACCGGTCGTGTGGTCTCCATCCAGCCCTTCGGCGCCTTCGTCAACCTGCTGCCCGGTAAGGACGGCCTGCTGCACATCTCCCGCGTCGCCAAGGGCCGCGTGGAGAAGGTCGAGGACGTCCTCAACGTGGGCGACGAGGTCAAGGTCGTCGTCATCGAGGTCGATGATCGCGGCAAGATCTCGCTCGATCGTCTTGACAAGCCTGAGGCTCCGGCTCGTGCCGAGGGTGCCTCCGAGGGCGACGGTGAGCACTTCCAGCGTCGTGAGCGTCCGCGTCGCGAGCGCTCCGAGCGCAACGACCGTCCGCGCCGTCCCGGTGACAACGGAGGCCGCAAGCCCCGCCGTCACCACGACGCCGAGTAACAGCCGTACATAAGCAGCTCATGCAAGGGCGACTCCTAAGGGGTCGCCCTTTTGCTTGCGCCCGGGAGGGCCGCATATGAAGTTTCCTGCTCTACAGTCCTGCACAAGACGGAAAGCACATTAAGTGCTTTCCTTTGCGTGCGGAGCTCGCGATAAACTTCATATGCGCCCCTCCCGGGCGCAAGCAAAAGGGCTGGTTAGTGCCGCTCGCAATTTAGTTAGACAGTCTATTCAGTAGTCAGATTTCAGATCTGTAGATAGCCGCAGCAGCATCTTCCCAGATAAAACCGACCAAAATAAACCTGTCCCTTTTTGGCAGGTTTCCCGTGGGGCGGGCACTGATGAAGTTTATCGCGAGTTCCGCACGAACAGGAGGCCACTTAATGTGGCCTCCGTCGTGAGCAGGACTGTAGAGCAGGAAACTTCATCAGTGCCCGCCCCACGGGAAACCGGCGGGATAGACCAGTTCAGATGGGGCTTTGATGCATGGGTGGTCTGTTGTTGTGCAAATGGGTATCATACTGTGGTTATTGCATCGACTCTGCGATGCATGTTTGTACGTTCCCGTCGGTCGGTTTGCCAGAAGCGCCCCGTCGGTTGTTCCAGACCCGTTTCGAAGAAAGGAAACCAAACTAACCTATGGCAACTAAGAAATCATCTCCCTTGAAGATTATCCCGCTTGGCGGCCTTGACGGCATCGGCAAGAACATGACGGTCTTCGAGTGCGGCGACGACATGGTGCTCGTCGACGCCGGTCTCATGTTCCCGGATGACTCCCAGCCTGGTATCGATCTGGTGCTTCCCGACTACACCTATGTTCTGGAGAACGAGGAGAAGCTCCGCGGTATCATCGTCACCCACGGCCACGAGGACCACACCGGTTCGCTTCCGTACCTGCTGCAGGACCTCAACAACAAGGTGCCCATCTTCTCGAGCAAGCTGACGCTTGGTTTCATCGAGGGCAAGCTCTCCGAGTTCCGCATCCGCGCACCCAAGTTCCGTGAGGTCAAGGGCGGCAGCCATGTCAACCTCGGCGGCATCTCGCTCGACTTCTTCTCGATGACGCACTCCATCCCCGGCGCTCTGGGCGTGTTTATTCGCACCAACCAGGGCACCGTTATGCACACCGGCGACTTTAAGCTTGACCAGACGCCCATCGACGGCGTCACGCCCGACTATGCCGCTATCAGCCGTTTTGCCAAGCAGGGCATCGACCTGCTGCTCTCAGATTCCACCAACGCCACGGTTCCCGGCTTTACCAAGTCCGAGGCCGAGGTTGGTCCCAACCTGTTGCACGCCATCAAGAATGCCCCGGGTCGCGTGTTCGTCGCGTCGTTCTCGAGCCACATCCATCGTCTGCAGCAGATCTGCGATGCCGCCCGCAAGTGCGGCCGTAAGGTCGTTGTGACCGGTCGCTCCATGCTCACGAACACCCGCGTGGCGCGTGAGCTGGGCTACCTCAACATCGATGACGCCGATATCATCGATGCCTTCGACATTGATAACCTGCCCGACGATAAGATTGTCGTCATGTGCACCGGTTCGCAGGGTGAGCCGCTGTCGGCCCTGTCCCGCATGGCCAATGGCGAGCACAAGACGCTCTCCATTCACGAGGGCGATACCGTTATCCTCTCGGCAACTCCTGTTCCCGGCAATGAGAAAGCCGTCCAGCAGGTCGTCAACAGCCTGGCCAAGCTCGGCTGCGACGTGTGGGATAAGAACCGCGCTCTCGTCCACGTCTCCGGTCACGGTAGCCAGGAGGAGCTCAAGCTCCTGATGGTCATGGCCAAGCCCACGTACTTTATGCCGGTTCACGGTGAGGCCGTGCATCTACGCGCCCATGCCCAGCTGGCCCGTAAGATGGGTCTCAAGGACGATCATATCTTTATCCTCGATAACGGCGACACGCTCGAGATGCGCGGCGGTATCGTCAAACGCGGTACGCCCGTCGAGTCCGGCGTCGTCTATGTCGACGGCCTGCGCATCGGCGATACCGACCCCATCGTCCTACGCGATCGCCAAAAGCTCGCCAACGACGGTATGGTCACGGCCGTTGCCATCGTCTCGCTCAAGCACAAGAAGATCGAGGCCATCGAGTTCTCGGGCCGCGGTGTCTCGTTTGCCATCGACGACCAGTTCTCCGAGGATGCCTCCGCATCCATCATGAAGACGATCGAGAAGGGCAAGTTTAGCTTTACCAGCAGCGGCTCCGATGCCATTCGCAAGGCCGTGCGCGATTCGCTCTCCAACTTTATATGGAGCCGTACGCGCACCCGTCCGATGATCATTCCGGTCGTCATGGAGGTTTAGTTTGGCGCGCGGATCTGCACAAAACGCCAAGGGCAATAAAGCCAACAACCAGCCGGCATCTGCTAAGGGTGCCGGTTCCCATCTGCGTGCCAATAAGGGCCACGAGGCCGATTTCGATGAGTTCGAGCCCCTGGTCGAGCCTTCGGCCAATCGCGATATCGCCGGTGTGGTCATTGCCGTTTTGGCTATTGCGTCCTTTATTGCCGTGATTTCCCCGGCAACGGCGCCCGTGACGGCCGCTGTTGCCGGTTTCTACCACCTTGGCTTTGGTCTGGGTGCCTACGTGCTGCCGATTGTCATCCTGCTGTTTGCCGCCACGCTCTTTTTGGGCGAGGACTCGCCGCTCAACGCGCGTTCGGTTGCCGGCGGTGCTGTTGTCTTTGTGGCCGTCGTCTCCATTCTTTCGCTGATGGTGCCGGGTACGAGCGACTCGTGCGACCTTATGTTCACGCCGCAAAATCTGTCCGCCTCGGGTGGCTACATCGGTGCGTTTATTGCGAGTGCGCTGCAGAATGCCCTGGGTAAGCCTATCGCCATGGTAGTCCTGCTGGGGCTTGTCGTTGTGGGCCTGGTTATCATTGGATTTTCGGTGGGCGGCGTGCTGCGCTCAGCCCGCGATCGTGCGGCAGTTTTTGCCGAACGCCGTCGTTCCGATGTTAACGCGAGCCCGTGGGGTGACGATGGGGCCCTGTCGGTGCCTGGCGTCGCCCGCCCGCATCTGAGCATTCTTCGTCAAAAGGGCTCCGATACTGCCATGACCACGGTCATGGGCAACGATGCGGACCCGGTTTTAGACGATGACGGCGAGGATGAGGATCCGTTTGTCGACGTGTCCGATGCCGTGGAGGCCGAGCGCGCTAAGACGACGCTGCTGCCGCGCCGTCATGCCAAGAAGGGCAAGACGGTTCCCAAGCTCAATACGAGTGAGCCCGACCCGTCTTGGTCCGATAGCGAGATTGAGCTCACCGAGGGCGATGACGAGGACGACGAGGCTCCGATTGAGACCGCAAAGACAACTTTGCTGCCGCGTCGCCATGCAAAGCGCGGCCAGGTCACCGGACAGCTTTCGATGGAGGACGATCCGGACAAGGTTGACGAGTCCGAGCCGCCGTTTTCCGTGAATCCCGTCTCGGCCGCACCCCAGATCCCCGACTTCCTGAAGCACCCCAAGGTCGCTGACGCCTCAACCTCTACGGCCTCTGTCGCTCCTGCTGCGGCTGACAATGGGGGAGCGAGCGACACCGCAACTGACGCCGAGGGCGAAGAAGAGGACGGCCTCAAGCTTCCGCCGCTCGAAATCCTACATGCCAACCCGCAGTCGGCTTCCGCCGCGTCTTCGGATAAGGAGCTGGAGCAGACCGCTGAGTCACTGCAATCCACCTTGCTTGAGTTTGGCCGCAGTGCCCGCGTGGTCGGCTGGATCGCCGGCCCCACGGTGACGACTTTTAAGCTGCAGCCCGGTGAGGGCGAGCGTGTGAGCAAAATCTCGAGCCTCGAGGACGACATCGCGTTATCGCTTGCCGCCCAGTCGGTACGTATCTTCGCGCCGATTCCCGGCACCTCGCTCGTGGGTATCGAGATCCCCAATCGCAAGCGCCAAAATGTCAACCTGGGCGATGTGCTGCCCTATGTGAAGGGCGGTCCGCTCGAGCTCGCTATCGGCCGTGACGCCGAGGGCACGCCGGTCGTCGCCGACCTCGCCAAGATGCCTCACCTGTTGATCGCCGGTACGACTGGTTCTGGTAAGTCGGTGATGATCAACTCCATCATCACGACCTTGCTCATGCGCGCCCTTCCCGAGGACGTTCGCCTGATTATGGTCGACCCCAAGCGCGTCGAGCTTGCGGGCTATAACGGTCTGCCGCATCTCTATGTGCCCGTGGTGACCGAGCCTAAGCAGGCCGCGAGCGCTCTGCAATGGGCTGTGTCCGAGATGGAGCGTCGCCTGAAGGTTTTCGAGCGTCTCAACGTGCGTAAGATCTCGACCTACAATGAAAAGCAGGCCGCCGGCGAGTTTGAGCATTACGACAACCCGCCGCAAAAGATGCCCTACCTGGTCATCATCATCGACGAGCTTTCGGACCTGATGATGGTCGCCGGTAAGGATGTCGAGGCCTCGATCGTGCGTATTGCACAGCTGGGCCGTGCCGCCGGTATTCATCTTATCGTGGCCACGCAGCGCCCCAGCTCCAACGTGGTGACGGGCCTCATCAAGGCTAACATCACCAACCGCATCGCCTTTAACGTCGCCACGGGCATCGACTCGCGCGTCATCATCGACCAGATGGGCGCCGAGAAGCTCACCGGTTTGGGCGACATGTTGTTCTCCAAGGTCGACTGGGGCAAGCCTCGCCGTATTCAGGGCTGCTTTGTCTCGGACGACGAAATCAACGAGATTGTCGAGTTCGTCAAGTCGCAGAGCGAGCCCGACTACCACGAGGAGATTCTGTCCGCCGTGGCGCCCGCTTCCATGTCCATGGCGGGTGGCGGCGGCATTGTCCGCACCGGAGTCGCCGAGCCGCAAGACGATGATCCGCTCATCTGGGAAGCCGCCCATATTGTGGTGGAATCGCAGCTGGGCTCCACATCTGGCCTGCAACGTCGTCTGAAGGTTGGCTATGCGCGCGCCGGGCGTATTATGGACATGCTGGAAGAAAAGGGTGTCGTCGGCCCGCCCGACGGTTCCAAGCCGCGCGAGGTCCTGTTGGACGAGGAGGGGCTTGCCGCGCTGGAATCTGTCGACGCCGAGATGGCACGTGAAGATCGTGAGTTTGGAGGATTCTGATGGCTGCACGCTTTGGTGACATGCTGCTCGAGCAGCGTCGCCGAATGGGCCTTTCCATTCAGCAGGTCGCCAACACCATCAAAATCAGGCCGCAGATCATCGAGTTTTTCGAGACCGGTAACTTTGCTTCGATGCCGCCGCGCGGCTATGCGCAGGGCATGATTTCGAGCTATGCTCGCTTTTTGGGCCTCAATCCACGCGAGGTCGTCAATGCCTACTTTGACGAGCTGATGGCATACGAGCGCGAGACGTCGCAGCAGGGCGGTCGTTTTCAGGACGCCGCCGGCTATGTCAATTCGCGTTCCTCGGTGGATAATGGGCGCTTCTTGATGGTTCAGGGTGGTCGCTCAACGCGTTATGGTCAGCGTCCGCAGCAGGCTGGCTATATTACCGAGACGGGGTCCAGTGAGGAAATCCGTTCTCAGCGCGATCGGTTCCGCAGTACGCCGATGCCCGACGATCGTGCACTCCCCGCTGCTCGCGGCGTGGCGCGTGACCCTCGTGCCGGCTACGGCGACAGCGGCTATTCCGATCGCGGTTACCGTGGTGTCTCCACCGGACGCTCTCGCGGTGGCTATGCGGATGCCGACACCACGCAGGTGACGCCGCGTCTTCGCTCTCAACCACTGCCGTATAGCCAGCGCCCTTCGGCTCCGCGTTCGGGCCAGCGTGGCTATCAAGGCCGCGGTGAACTTGCGCCCCGTTCGGGTCAGCGCAGCCTTCAGGGCCAGGGTGGCTATCGCGGCCGTTCCGATAGCAATCGTGGTCGTATGCCTCAGGGAGGCGGCCGCAGCAGTTCCAGTCGTGGACGCGGCGGTTCCCGTGCTCCTCAAAACAACGGGCTCGATCCGCGTATCGTCTACGCCGGTATCGGTGCCGTGGCGTTGCTGCTGATCGTGCTCATCGTGGTACTTCTGCGCGGCTGTGCATCCTCGACGCCCGAGACCACGCCCGAGGCGCCCACTTCTACCAAGACGGCGACCAAGAAGTCTTCTAAGAAGACTGAAACGGTCGACGAGGACGAAGACACCGATGAGGCGACGGATGAGTCGACCGATTCTGACGCCACCAAGACGACGGCTAAAAAGGAAGAGAACGAGGTAACGAAGGTCAAGGTCTCCGTTGCCAAGGGAAAGACCGCCTGGATTGAGGTTAAGGTCGACGGCAAGTCGGTCTATGGTGCCCAGGCGACTGGTCCCTTTGAGCAGGAGTACACGCCCGAGTCCTCGATCGAGATCACCACGTCCAAGCCTTCCGATGTCACCGTTACCAAGAACGGCGAAAAGGTCCGTTACGATACCAAGACCTCGGGCGTGGCGCGTGTGACGATCACCGTTCCCAAGAAGGAGACGACTGATTCCGAGAATGGTGAAAGTTCTGATGGTGCCGACACCACCGATGGTACCGACACCACCGACGGCACCGATGCCCAGTCCACGGATGGCGCCGATACCGCAACTGACGGCCAGACGCCCACCGATTCTACCGACTATTCGTACGATAACTACTAAGCCGCTCGTACGCGAAAGGAAACATCATGGCTAAAGATTCCAGCTTCGACGTCGTGTCCGAGGTCAACATGCAAGAGGTCGACAACGCCTTCCAGCAGACCACGCGCGAGATTTCCCAGCGCTATGACCTGAAGGATTCCGGCGCCACGATTGAGCTTTCGAAGGGCGACAAGCTCTTTACGATCAACGCCCCGGCCGACTTTGTCTCCAAGCAGATCATCGATGTCCTGAGCTCCAAGCTCATCAAGCGCGGCATCGACCTCAAGGCTGTTTCGTGGGATGCTCCGCAGGCGGCATCGGGCGGCACCGTGCGCGTGCTCGGCCATATCGTCGAGGGTATCGACCAGGCGACCGCCAAGAAGATCAACAAGGACATCAAGGACCAAAAGCTCAAGGTCAAGGTGACCATCGAAGCTGACAAGCTGCGTGTTTCCTCTGCTTCGAAGGACGCGTTGCAGACCGTGATTCAGTTCCTGCGCGACCAGGACTACGGCCAGCCGCTGCAGTTCACCAACTACCGCTAATATCATTCGAAAGGACTGCTCTCCAACATGGATACACCGTTGGGCTCCGTGCTCTACATCACCCTCGGGTGCGCTAAGAACGAGGTTGACACCGACCGCATGCGTTCTCTTTTGACCGCCGCGGGCTACGAGGAGGCATTCGACCCACAGGATGCCGATATCGCCATCGTCAATACATGCTCGTTCCTCGCCTCCGCAACGTCCGAGAGCATCGAGACCACGCTCGAGCTCGCCAACGAGGTTCAGGACGGCGTTCGTTCTTGTCCCATCGTCATGTGCGGCTGTGTGCCGTCGCGCTATGGCGACGACCTGCCCGATGAACTGCCCGAGGTCGCTGCCTTTGTGAAGGCCGACGAGGAGGACGGCATCGTGGCGGTCATCGATGGCGTGCTGGGTGTCGAGCGTGAGATCGCTGCCTATATTCCGCAAGTCAAGCGCACTGTCGAGGGCGCCGTTGCTTACGTCAAGATTTCCGATGGCTGCAACCGCTTCTGCAGCTTCTGCATGATCCCCTATATTCGCGGTCGCTATCATTCGCGCAATGCCGAGAGCATTATCTCCGAGGTGCGCGACCTGGTTGCCGGCGGTGTGCGCGAGATCGTGCTGATCGGCCAGGACACGGGTATTTGGGGCACCGACTTTGCCGACGAAGACGTCACCGATGGCTCGCCGCGCAATTTGGCGCAGCTGCTGCGCGCCGTCGCCGAGGCCGTGCGTCCGCAGAACGTCTGGGTTCGTGTGCTCTACCTGCAGCCCGAGGGCATGACTGACGAGCTCATTGAGACCATTCGTGATACGCCCGAGGTGCTGCCATATATCGATATCCCCGTGCAGCACTGCGACGCGCGCATCCTCAAGGCTATGCGCCGTTCTGGTTCGCGCCAGGAGCTCGAGGCCCTGTTCCGCGATCTGCGTGAGCGCATCCCCGGCATCGTGATTCGTTCCACGGCCATGGTCGGCTTCCCGACCGAGACCGACGATGAGTTCCGCGACCTTATCGACTTTATGGACACCGTCGGCTTCGACTACACGAGCGTCTTTGCCTACTCGCAGGAGGAGGGCAGCCTGGCCGCCAAGATGGAGGGCCAGGTCGACGAAGAGGTCAAGCTCGAGCGCGCCCAGGAGGCCATGGACCTGGCCGAGTCGCTCGGTTTTGCTGCAACTGCCGCACATGTGGGCGAGCGCGCCCAGGTGATTGTCGACGGTATCGAAGAGACCGAGGACGGCGCCGAGCTGATCGGACATGCCTGGTTCCAGGCGCCTGATTCCGATGGCGCGGTGCATCTGGATGCCAGCGAGGCATCTGTGGGCGATATTCTGACGGTCGAGTTTACCGATAGCTTCTGCTATGAGCTTATCGGCCATGTTGTGGAGTAGGAGAGCGTCGTGGCAAACGAGAGCAATAAGGAACTGACGAGTGTTTGGACGCCCGCCAACATCGTGACGTGCGTTCGCATCGTCTTTATCCCGGTGTTCATGATCGTGTCGGCGCTTTCTCACACGAGTGTTGCCGGTACAGATTGGAGCACCTTCGACGGCCCGCTCGCCGCCGCTGCCTTCATTCTGTACGTCATCCTGTCGTGCACCGATAAGGTTGACGGCTACCTGGCGCGCTCGCGCAACGAGATTACCGACTTCGGTAAATTCTTGGACCCCATCGCCGACAAGCTGCTCGTATTCTCGGCCCTGCTGCTATTCTTGGACTTTGGTGCCGTGTCGGTTTGGTCCGTGTTCATCATCTTGTTCCGCGAGCTGCTGGTAAGCGCCCTGCGCATGGTTGCGAGTGCCGCCGGCGTTGTCGTTGCGGCCGATAAGCTCGGCAAGTATAAGACGGCGACCACGATGGTCTCCATCTGCGGTTACCTGTGCGTTTTTGCGATGGCCGGCTTGCACCTTGGCCCGGTGGCGCTGACGCTCGGCATCTACTCGGTGTCGCGCTTCCTGTACGCCGTTGCCGTTGTCTTGACCGTTATCTCGGGCGCCCAGTACTTCTGGAACTGCCGCAAGATCGTCTTTTCGGTCTAGGTCCTGGTGGTTATGACGGACTCTTTTGAGCAGATTTCCGCACATAACGAAGAGCTGGCGCGTCATATTGTCGAGCGCGCGAGCGCTCGGGGCGTGACGGTTTCGACGGCTGAGTCGCTGACAGCAGGTATGATCGCCTCGACGATTGCCGATATCCCGGGCGCCTCGGCGGTGTTGCGTGGCGGTGCGGTGACCTACTGCGATGAGACCAAGCATCGCGTTTTGGGTGTTGATCAGGAGACGCTCGACCGCTATACCGCGGTGTCGCATCAGACCGCGCGCGAGATGGCGGCGGGTTCGCTGGAGCTGTACCAGAGCGATATTGCAGTGAGCGCAACGGGTTATGCCGGCCCCGGCGGCGGCACTGAGGACGATCCGGCTGGCACTTTCTATATTGGCTGGGCGTATCGCGCGGCTGATGGGGAAGTGCCGGTCGTGGACTCTGTGCGCTGCCACTATGAGGGCGACCGTTCGTGTGTTCGTGCCCATGCGGTCGCGGAGGCATTGGGACGCATTGCCCTTGTGCTTAACTCTATGGAATAGACGTGTTTTAAGGGGCCTTCGGGCCCCTTAATTGTGGAGATAGGGACCTTAGGCTCATTTGGCGTTTGTGCTGGTTGTAGACGTAATTTTGCCTGCCTTGTTCATATTTGGTCCTTTGTGGTCAAGCATTTGGTCAGTGTTTGGTCGGCGTTTGGTTGGTTTTTGGAAAGGTCGGCTGCATATGATTTATCTGAACGGTTGACCACGAACAGCCGTTCGTTTATTATCGATGCAGGTTGTTAAGAGGAGGGCTATTCATGGCCAAGAATTCAGGTCCCGTACGTACCGTTCATGCTCGCACGACGGGTAAAGAGCGCGATGAGATGATCGCCACCACCAAGGCCGAGATCGAGAAGAAATTCGGCCAGGGTTCCATCATGAGGTACGGCGACGGTGGCCCCGAGCTCGAGGTCGAGGCCATCCCTACGGGAGCTCTGGCACTCGATGCCGCTCTGGGTATCGGCGGTGTGCCGCGCGGCCGAATCGTCGAGATCTACGGTCCCGAGTCCTCCGGTAAGACGACGCTTTCGCTCGAGATCTTGGCCGAGGCCCAGGCAATGGGTGGCGTTGTGGCATTTATCGATGCTGAGCACGCGCTCGATCCCACGTATGCTGCGCGCATCGGCGTGGATATCGACGAGGTGCTCATTTCCCAGCCCGATACGGGTGAGCAGGCGCTCGAAATCGTTGACATGCTTGTGCGTTCTGGTGCCATCGATGCCATCGTTGTCGACTCCGTCGCCGCGCTGACCCCGCGTGCCGAGATCGAGGGAGAAATCGGCGACACTACGGTCGGTCTTCAGGCTCGCCTGATGAGCCAGGCGCTCCGCAAGCTCGCCGGCTCGCTGTCCAAGTCCAACACGACGTGCATCTTCATTAACCAGCTGCGTGAGAAGATCGGCGTCATGTTCGGCAACCCCGAGACTACGACGGGCGGCCGCGCCCTTAAGTTCTTCTCTTCGGTGCGTATCGACATTCGCCGCATCGACAGCATTAAGCTTAAGGACGAGGTTATCGGTAACCGCGTGCGCGCCAAGGTCGTTAAGAACAAGGTGGCAGCTCCGTTCCGTTCTGCTGAGTTTGACATCATGTACGGTACTGGCATCTCTAAGGAGGGCTCAATTCTGGACATGGCTGTCGAGTGCGGTATCTGCAAGAAGATGGGCTCCTGGTTTGCCTATGGCGAGGACAAGCTCGGCAACGGTCGCGAGGCCGCCAAGGCGTTCCTGCGCGAACACCCCGATTGCGCCGACGAGATTGAGCATAAGGTCCGCCTTGCCTGCGGGCTTGAGTTTGATGACGATGCTCCGTCCGAGGTCGAGCTGACCGATCAGCCTGCGCCTGAGGAGCTTGACGAGCTTTACGCCATCGATGGTTCCGCCATGCTCGATGATGACGACGAGTAGCGGTTACGCTCATGTCGTATACGGTGACCGAGGCCACGGTCGTCTTTCCCGATAAGAAGGCGGCCTCCTCGTTCTCGAGCGGGTATGCGTCCAAAAAGCCTTGCGCACATATCGATTGTGAGCTTGAGGGCGGTTTTGAGCGGTCCATTTGGATCCCCGTGCGGGTCGCGCGGCTGTATGTCAAAAACCGTCCCGATCTTCCCTGTGATTGGGATAACTATCGTGATGCGGTGCAGCTCATCGAGCGTAAATGTGCGCTTACCATGGTGACCGAGATGTTATCGCGCCGCGACCATGCGACGGGTGAGGTCCGTGACAAGCTGGCTCGCTATGGCTTTCACCAGTCCGCGATCGATTTCGCCGTCGAGCGCGCCGCCGAGTATCGCTTTTTAGACGAGAACCGCTTTTGCTCGTACTTTATCGAGGAACGCAAGCGGCGCGGTTGGGGACAGCGTAAAATCGAGACCGAGCTCAAGCGCCGTCATGTCGTGCTCGATGACATTCCCGGTTATCCCGAGGATTATTTTGCCGTCGAAGACGATTTGGCGCGTGCGTCAGCCCTGCTCGCCAAGCGGCGTGTTCCAGAGACGCGCGGATTCGAAAAACTGGTTCGGTTTTTGATGGGCAAGGGCTTCTCGTATCACATCGCCGCCGATGCCGTTAAGGCACGTCTCGATGCCGAACGTGAGGAATGTGCGGTTTAGGCATATGCGTTTTGTGGCCCTGCCGTTCACCGCGTTTTAGCCGCCGCGCTGGGGCCATTTATTTGACAGTTGTTGTGGTTCAACGTACGATAAACACTGTCATTTGCTTTGTGATATGTGCTCATCTGTGATGAGTTTGTTTATATGTTTACCTGTATCCGACCCGCATAAGCTGCGCCCATATTACTCAAATGTCGCGAGCCGTTCGTAAGGACGGTTCGCTTTGTTGTGTAACGAATCCATAAAAAGGAGTGAGCATGCCTATCATCGCAGCGCTCGTTGGCATCGTTTTGGGTGCCATCGCCGCCATTGCCTACATGCGCACCGCCAAGCAGGGTAGTCTTCACGAGGCCGACGAAAAGATTCAGTCGGCACACGCACAGGCTGAGTCCTTGATCGGTGATGCTAAGCG
This sequence comes from Collinsella sp. CLA-AA-H167, assembly GCF_040095305.1. Classification (NCBI taxonomy): domain Bacteria; kingdom Bacillati; phylum Actinomycetota; class Coriobacteriia; order Coriobacteriales; family Coriobacteriaceae; genus Collinsella; species Collinsella sp. CLA-AA-H167. Next base: position 25,142 of record NZ_JBBNGA010000005.1, on the reverse strand, counting down.
TCAGGCCGAGACCCTCAAAAAAGAGGCTCTGCTCGAGGCTAAAGAGGAGATCATCAAGAACAAGCAGGCCGCTGAGGCCGAGGACAAGCAGCGTAAGAACGAGATTCGTACGCTCGAGAACCGCGTGATGCAGCGCGAGGAATCCCTCGATCGCCGCAACGACGCTCTCGACAAGCGCGAGCATCAGCTGTCCAGCCAGGCCGGTCAGGTCGAGAAGCGCTCCCGTGAGCTCGAGGAGCTCTGCGCAAAGCAGACCTCCGAGCTCGAGCGTATCGCCGACCTTACCCGCGAGGACGCCCACAAGGAGCTCCTCGATAAGGTTCGCGGCGAGGTCACCCACGAGGCCGCCACGATCATTCGCGAGTCCGAGCAGCAGGTTCGCGCCGAGTGCCACAAGACCGCCCAGGAGATTCTGTCTCTGGCGATTCAGCGCTGCGCTGCCGACCACACTGCCGAGGTCACCGTTACCTCCGTGCACATTCCCTCTGATGACCTCAAGGGCCGTATCATCGGTCGCGAGGGTCGCAACATCCGGACCTTCGAGCAGGTTTCCGGCGTCAACCTCGTGATCGACGACACGCCCGAGACCGTCGTTCTTTCGAGCTTCGACCCGGTCCGTCGTGAGACCGCCCGTGTCGCCCTCGAGAACCTAATCGCCGACGGCCGCATTCACCCTGCCCGTATCGAGGAGATGTATCACAAGGCCGCCGACCTGGTTCAGCAGCGCGTGCGCGAGGCTGGCGAGCAGGCTGCCTTCGATACCGGCATCCACGACCTGCACCCCGAGATCGTCAAGACCCTTGGTGCCCTGCGCTACCGTACCTCGTTTGGTCAGAACGTGCTTCAGCATTCCCTCGAGGTCTCTGATCTGTGCGGCGTGATGGCTTCCGAGCTTGGCCTGGACGTTGTGACCGCCAAGCGCGCCGGCCTGCTTCATGACCTGGGCAAGGCAATCGACCACGACGTCGAGGGCCCGCATGCCGTCATCGGCGCCGAGCTTGCCCGCCGTTATGGCGAGAAGCCCGTTATCGTCCACGCTATTGAGGCTCACCATGCCGATGTCGACCCCAACACGGTGCTCGATGTCCTGGTGCAGGCCGCCGATGCTGTCTCTGCCTCTCGCCCCGGTGCCCGTCGCGAGTCTGCCGAGAACTACATCAAGCGTCTTGAGAAGCTCGAGGAGATCGCCAACTCTCATGACGGCGTCGAACGTACCTATGCCATGCAGGCCGGTCGCGAGGTCCACGTCATGGTCCAGCCGGACAAGATTTCCGATGCCCAGTCCACGGTTCTGGCTCACGATATCGCCCATCAGATCGAGGAAGAGATGGAGTATCCCGGTCAGGTGCGCGTCGTCGTGATTCGCGAGAGCCGCGCTGTCGATATCGCTAAATAACATGAGCGACGCGAACGAGCTCATCTCATTTATCGCGTCGATGTCGGGGGAGGGCAACCTTCGCGTCGAGGAGAACCTTGGCGAGGGGTATGTCCGCCTCCGCGTTTCGGAGGCCGAGCGGCGCCAGGCTAAGCACGACATTCAGCATGTCGAGGACATCGTCATCGAAATGCTCCGTAATGCTCGCGATGCCGGCGCCGACAAGGTCTATCTCGCCACGACCAAGGAAGATGGCGTCCGCACGCTTGTCTTTCTGGATAACGGTTCTGGCGTTCCGCAGGATATGCAAGAGCGAATCTTTGATGCCCGCGTTACCTCCAAGCTCGAGAGCATGAAGATGGACCGTTGGGGCGTTCACGGTCGTGGCATGGCATTGTTTTCGATCAAGCAGAACACCGACGAGGCCCGTGTGGTCACGTCCGGCGTCGATCTTGGTTCAGCCTTCAAGGTGAGCGTTGCGGCCGACCGTCTCAGTGAGCGTGCCGATCAGTCCAGCTGGCCCCAGGCCGTCAAGGATGAGGACGGACGTTATGTCTGCGCTCGCGGTCCACATAATATTATTCGCGCTGCTTGTGAGTTTGCGCTCGAGGAGTTGCGTGGTTGCGATGTCTATCTCGGTTCTCCGTCTGAGATTGCCGCGACCCTTTATGCTCAAGCGTCAAGTCGGCTCGATACGTCTCGTCTCCTGTTCATTGATGACGAGAGCGAGCTTCCGGTTGTCGATCGTTTAGGCCTTGCTTCTGATGCCGAGGACTTTATCCGTATTTGTTCGGGTTTGGGTCTTGAGATGTCCGAGCGCACGGCCCATCGCATTTTGGCAGGGCAGATTAAGCCCGTTCGCGGTGTGACCGCGCGTCTGCTGCGCGAGCGTGATTCGTCCTCGCATGCGCCGGCTCCTGTCGATCTCGCGAAGGATCGTCGCGGGCTACGTATTGCCAAGGATGACATGGCACAGTTTTCGCGTGCTGTGGAGCGCGACTTTAATGACCTTGCTGCCCGGTATTATCTCAACCTTTGCGGCGACCCAAAGATTCGTGTTTCGCGTGATCGAATTACCGTGACCTTTGATCTTGCCAAAGAGGAATAGTGCCTTTACCGAGTCCACTCGGTACGATACAGTTATTGCAGTTAAAACGTACTTTTAAATGCAGGAGTTTCTTCATGGATTGCCTGAAGGTATCAAGCAAATCATCGCCCGCGTCCGTTGCCGGCGCCATCGCCGGCATGGTCAAGGATGGTGTACCCGTCAACATCCAGTGTGTCGGCGCCGGTGCCGTCAACCAGGCCATTAAGGCCGTTGCTATCGCGCGCGGTTTTTTGATTCCAACCGGTTTTGATATTTCCTGCGCGCCCGTGTTCTCCGACATCCTCATTAACGGGGAGTCGCGCACGGCCATCCGCCTTTCTATCTACGTTCACCAGATCAATCGAGCTGCTATGGATAACGTCGTCATGGATGATGTTAAGCCTGTGGCATAGCTTCTGCTTGCCTCGTTTTGCTCCCCATCGTTAGGACTTATGCACATGGACCAGCGTTCCGTACGCGATATTCTTGCCGGTAAAACCTACTTTATCCGCACATTTGGCTGCCAGATGAATCAGCACGACTCCGAGCGTGTGAGCGGTCTGCTTGATTCGTATGGCTGCCTCATGGCGCTCGATCCCGCGCATGCCGATATCGTTGTCTTCATGACGTGCTGCGTGCGCGAGGCCGCCGATACTCGCCTGTACGGTCAGTGCAATTCCTGCAAAAGCCTGCCGCCTTCGCCTTCGGGCAAGCGCGTGGTTGCCGTTGGCGGTTGCATCGCGCAGCGCGATGGCGAGGGCCTGCTCACCAACGTCGATAACGTCAATGTCATCTTTGGCACGCATTCCATTGCACATGTGGCCGAGCTCATTGCCGAGGCGTTTCTTGATGGTAAGCGTCATATCCGCACCAATGAGCATGAGGATACGGATGCCATGAGCATGCCGTGGCATCGCGAGACTCAGTATCACGCCTGGGTGCCCATCATGACGGGCTGCAATAATTTCTGCACCTATTGCATCGTGCCGTACGTGCGCGGTCGCGAAAAGAGCCGCCCCTTCGAGGAGATTGTCGACGAGGTGACCGGTTTGGTGCGCCAGGGCGTGCGTGAGATTACGCTGCTGGGCCAAAACGTTAACTCATATGGTCGCGATCTGTTTGGCAAGCCGCGTTTTGCCGATCTGCTGCGTGCCGTGGGCGATACGGGCGTGGAGCGCATCTTCTTTACGTCTTCGCATCCCAAGGACCTGTTGCCCGAGACCATCGACGCCATGGCCGAGACGCCTGCCGTTATGCCGCAGCTGCACTTGGCCGTCCAGTCAGGTTCGACGCGGATTCTCAAAGAGATGAATCGCCGTTATACACGCGAGTACTATCTGGGCCTTGTCGATCGCATTCGCAACCGCATGCCCGATATCGCGCTCTCGACCGACATTATCGTTGGCTTCCCGGGTGAGACTGAAGAAGACTTTGAGCAGACGCTCTCACTTGCCGAGACGGTCCGCTATGCTCAGGCCTATACCTTCATCTATTCCAAGCGCGCCGGTACCCCGGCCGCCGAGATTGACGATCCTACGCCGCATGAGGTTATTCTCGAGCGTTTCAACCGTCTGGTTAAGGTTATCGAGACCACGGCACACGAGTATAACCAGGGTGAGCTTCATACTGTGGTTCCGGCGCTCATTGAGGGAACGAGTAAAAAGAACGACGCGGTCCTGCTGGGCAAGAGTCCCAAGAATCAGACCGTGCATGCGCCTATCCCCGAGGGTTACAGCATCGATCAGCTTGTTGGTAAGATCGTTGATGTTGACGTTGACGTTGCCAAGACCTGGTATTTGTCCGGCTCCGTTGTGGGCGAGCCGCGCTAATGGTTTCTCCCGGGGCAGTTCTTTCCGCCGTTGCGATTGTCGGTCCGACGGCGGTTGGTAAGAGTGATGTTGCCGACCGTTTGGCAGTTCGTCTTTCGTCCGAAGTGCTGTCGTGCGATGCGATGCAAATCTATCGTGGCATGGACATCGGTACCGCAAAGATGGCGCCCGATGAGTGCACGGCGCCGCTGCGTCTCGTCGACATTGTAGAGCCGGGTGTGGCATATTCTGCTGCGCTTTATCAGGCTGACGCTCGCGCGCATGTTGAACGTCTCCTTGGTTCGGGTTGCCTGCCGGTTTTTTGCGGAGGTACGGGGCTGTATCTCAAGGCCGCCCTCGATGAGATGGACTTTCCCTCGGGTGAACTTGAGGACGATCGCCGTGCGGGCTATCAGGAGCTTGCCGAGCGTATTGGCGAGGAAGAACTGCATGCCTTGCTTGCCGAGCGCGATCCAGAATCGGCTGCTGTTATTCATCCCCATAACGTGCGCCGTGTGATTCGTGCGCTCGAGATGCATGATGATGGCGTCTCCTATGCGCAGCAAAAGTCGCAGTTTAGTGTTCCGCGCGAGCATTATCATGCCCTATGGTTTGGTCTGACGCGTAATCGCGAGGTGCTCTACGAGCGCATTAATCTGCGCGTCGATCTGATGTTTGAGCAGGGTCTTGTCGATGAGGTCCGCGGTCTTATGGACCAGGGGCTGGGAGATGCCCTGACGTCGATGCAGGCAATTGGCTATAAAGAGATCATCGATGCTTTCAATGGCGTGATGAGCATGGATGAGGCTCGCGAACTCATTAAGATGCGTTCGCGTCGTTATGCCAAGCGTCAGCTTTCGTGGTTTAAGCGCGATGACCGTATCGTGTGGTTTGATATGGATGAATGTACGATCGACGAGGTCGTTGAGGATATCCTGCATCGTATTGAGGCTGCCTAATGGCCCGTTTCCCCCTTGTTCCCACGGCACCCGAGCCCGAGCGTGCCATTTTAGTTGGTGTTGAGTGGCGCGACAATGCATGGCCGCTCGATCGCTCGCTTGATGAGCTGGAGCGTCTTGCCCACACAGCTGGTGCCCAGTGCGTGGCACGCTTATCGCAGCGTTTGGTAAAGCCGTATCCTAAATCGTTTATCGGTTCCGGTAAGGTTGAAGAGCTGTGCGGCCTGGTGCATCGCATGGATGCCGATGTCGTTATTTTTGACGACGACCTGACCCCCTCGCAGCAATCCTATTTGGAGAAAGCCGTGGGCGAGCCGGTAAAGATTATCGATCGTACAGCACTGATCCTGGATATCTTTGGCCTGCATGCTCAGACGCGTGAGGGACGCCTGCAGGTACAGCTGGCACAGCTTCAATATTTGTTGCCTCGCCTGCGTGGCATGTGGAGCCATCTCGCCAAGGAGCAGACGCGCGGCGGCATCGGCTCACGTTTTGGTCAGGGCGAAAGTCAGCTTGAGGTCGACCGTCGCCTCATTCGTAATAAGATCGCTGCGCTTCGTCGTGAGCTCAAGCAGGTTGAACAGCGTCGCGATGTTCAATCCAAGAACCGCATTGAGTCACCGGCGTTTCGCGTCGCGTTAGCCGGTTATACCAATGCCGGTAAATCGACGTTGCTCAATCGTCTGACCGGCTCTACGGTACTTTCGCAGGACAAGTTGTTTGCTACGCTCGACCCGACGACGCGCTCGTATCGCCTGCCCGGCGGTCGCGGCATGACGATTACCGATACCGTCGGCTTTATTCAAAAACTGCCGCATGGTCTGGTCGATGCCTTTAAATCGACGCTTTCCGAGGTGTTGGGTGCCGATCTAATTCTCAAAGTCGTAGATGCGTCTGACGAGGACTATGAGCGGCAGCTGGAGGCTGTCGACCGCGTGCTTGATGAGATCGGCGCCGGAGAGCGTTTAACGCTGACCGTATTCAATAAAATCGATCTTCTCGATAGCGTTGATCGATTGAGTTTCCGTCGTCGCTATCCGGAGGCCGTTCTGTTCTCGGCCCAAACGGGCGAGGGGCTCGACGATCTCGTCGATCGCATTGCTCGCGAGGCAGCTGCCACCGATGTGTTGCTCTCCGCTGATATCCCGTATCGCGAGGGCGCTCTCATCACGCTGGTGCATGAGCAGGGAACCCTTCTGCATGAGGAATATCTCGAGGACGGCGTTCGCATTGTGGTGAAGTTGCCGGCTCGTATTGCACCGCGGCTCGAGCGTTATCGCACCGAGTAGACGAGCTCCAAAATGCCCAGAATGATGGGCTGATGCAGCAGATAAAAGGGGAGAGCGTGACGTCCAAGGCTGGCGAGCGCCGGCAGGGGGTTGGCGTAGGCCCAGCTAGGGACGGTCTTATCGATACTCTGCGCTATGTGTGCGGCGAAGTATCCTGCAAGATACATAAAGATAAACGGGATGATGGGGTAGTAATCACCTGAGACAAACCCAGGGCTCGGAAATCCCAGCCACGCCAGGTAGGGGACAGGGTAGATCGTTTTGGGGATGCTCCAGGTGAGGGCGAACAACACAAGGCATAGGGGCATGCTCCATCTCGCCGTTATCTTCTTAAGGACGGGATCGGTCAACGCCACGATGCCGGTGCATGCGGCCATGCAGTAGATGATGCCAAAATTAACCGAATCGTCGACTGAGACAAGTGTTGTTGCCAACCAGACAACGAGTGCTGCTAAGGCGTATTTGGCGGCACGTTTGATATTGTTGCGCGAAAGAGTGCACATCCAACCCGCGATAAACAAAAATACCCAGCTGATGCTGGCGCGCCAGATGTCTTGAAAGACTGACTGGGTAAACCAGGGCATATCCCAGCCGTACAGGTAGGCGAGATCATAGCAAGCGTGAAATCCTGCCATAGAAATCATCGTAAACCCGCGGACGGTATCAAAGATGGTGATGCGTTTTTGCATTACGAGAACCGGCGCATTAAACCGACAACTTTACCCAAAATAACGGGGTTCGTCGCATAGATGGGCTCCATAGCGTCGTTCTCGGGCTGCAAGCGCACACGTCCCTGCTCCTTGTAGAACGTCTTGACGGTCGCCGAACCATCAATCATGGCCACGACAATTTCGCCGTTCATGGCACTTTTTTGTTCACGGACGATGATGTAATCGCCATTGAAGATGCCGACATTGATCATTGAGCTCCCATGCACCTCAAGGATAAAGGAACCCTGATCAGTGGCGATTTCGGTCGGGATAGTAAACGTGTCTTCGATATTCTGCTCGGCCAGAATGGGAATCCCAGCCGCGACGCGACCAACGAGCGGCAGCGAGACCGTTCCGCGAGGTGCGGTGGGCTCGTCAGATTTAGAAATTGAGACAGAGGAACCATCCTCGTTAAAGAGTTCCAGGGCGCGCGGTTTGGTGGCATCGCGCTTGAGTAGCCCGCGCGCTTCAAGGGCAGAGAGATGGGCGTGCACGGTGCTGGGGGAGGAAAGGCCCACGGCAGAAGCCATCTCGCGCACGCTGGGCGGATAACCCTTCTCCTGCTGATATTCCTTGATGAAGTCGTAAATTTGCTGCTGACGCTTGGTAATTTTGCGAGCCATCAGGGCATCCTCTCTACCCATGTCAAACAAATGTTCGAATTTTGCTTGACAGGAACAACTGTTCGAAGATAATAATAACCGAACATTCGTTCTCGCGCTAGACATTTTTGTCCGCGCGGCTTGATAAAACTGTTCTCAGCAAAACACGCGAGAGGAGAACATGATGAACGTAACGAATATGGTCCAGGGAAACCTCGCCCTTAAGCTCGAGACGCCTGCAGAACCCACTTTTACGGTTGTTCAGGGTGGCCGCTCCGGCTTTCAGCCTTTGACCGTAAAGCCTGCGCGCAATCAGCAGGCTGTAGTCGCGCCGGCCCGCGTTGCCCTGAAGGTTCCGACGATTGTCGCCGTCGCCGTTGCGCTTACGCTCTTCTTTGTCCTCGCTATGTCGGTCTTTAGCACTCGTCACGCCGCGTATGCCGAGTCCGTTTCCAACATTACCTACGAGACCATTCGCGTTCAGCCTGGCGATTCTCTTTGGTCGATTGCCGAAGAATATCCAATCGAAGGCCTTTCCACGCAAGAGACTTCCGACATGATCCGTAGCGTCAATCATCTGGAGCATGGTTCGCTCGCCGCCGGTGCGCATCTTAAGGTTCCTGCTCGTTCGTAATCATTATCGCGCTGCGCATGGTACCCTTGTTATCGTTTAAGAGGAGGTACCATGCGCTGTCCCAAATGCGGCAAGGCACATACCCGCGTCGTTGATTCCCGTATGCAGGAGTCAAATAACACCATTAAGCGCCGTCGCGAATGTTGCTCGTGTAACTACCGCTTTACAACGTTTGAGCGATGCGAGGACCCTATCGAGGTCATTAAGTCAGATGGAACTAAGCAGCGGTTCGATCGCAATAAGCTTCTTGTCGGCTTGATGCGCGCCACCATCAAGCGCGATATCGACACTAAGAAGCTCAATGAGATTATCGATGACATCGAGGTCGAGCTTCGCTCTCGCACGCTGACGGCCGTCACGTCCCATGAGTTGGGTGACATGGTGCTCAAGCGCTTGGCCAAGATCGACAAGGTTGCGTACATCCGTTTTGCCTCGGTCTACCGCGATTTCAAAGACGTCGATGAATTTCTGCAAGAGCTCGACAAGCTAAGGTGATTCCATGTCCAACATTACCGTCAACATAAAGCGTCTCGACCCCACCGTCGAGCTTCCCAATTACGCCCATCCCACCGATGCCGGCTTGGATTTGCGCTCCAACGAGGACTGCGTCCTGAAGCCCTTCGAACGCCGTCTGGTCTCTACGGGGCTGGCCATCGCCCTGCCCGATGGCTACGCCGGCTTCGTTCAGCCCCGCAGCGGCTTGGCCATCAAGCAGGGCCTGTCTATAGTCAACACGCCGGGCCTCATCGACGCCCACTACCGAGGAGAACTCAAGGTTATCCTCATCAACCTGGATCCCTCCATTAACATTCAAATCAATAAAGGCGACCGCATAGCCCAACTCGTCATCCAAGAAGTCCCCACGGTCAACCTCATAGAAGTAGAAGAACTAGACAAAACCGACCGAGGCAACGGAGGCTTCGGCTCCAGCGGCATCGCCTAGGGCGCTCGTATCCCTCCCGCCCGGGGCTTACCTATATCATTCCATGCTCAAACATTCTCGCGTCGCTTCGCTCGCTGCGAAACTGCGCGTGGAACGATATGTGTGAGAGGCAGGCGGGCGGTTACTCGCTTGAAACAATATTTACTTTTCTAGTAAGTCGATGCGATAAAGGGACGCCTCCTTTGTCGCATCGACTTACTGTATTTATATTTTCTGGTTCCCCTTTGCAGATTCTACTGGAGGGGAATCTGGTATAGCTGCTAGTACGTAAACGCAGCTTACCTGCGGGAGGCCCCTATATATCGTCCCACGCGCAGTTTCGCAGCGAAGCGAGAATGTTTGAGCATGGGATGATATATAGGGGCCTCCCGCAGGTAAGCGGACATAAAGACGCTAGCGGATATGCGCGGGTTTTCCGCCCCAGTAGAAGCGGCAGAAGACTCTTTTGCGCTTTTGGGGTTTGCCTACGAGCTCCATGGCGGCGATGGCTATGTCTTCGGCTGCGTGGGGGCGGCGTAGTACTTCGCCGTTGATGAGTAGGGCTTTGAGTGATTCGGGATGATCGTGCAAGTGACGTAGGGTAACGATGAGCTCTCGTGCGGTGGTGACATGCATGCTGGCGCCCATGCCGGTGAGCATGGTGGTGTTGGCCTTTTCCTGGCCATAGGACTTGCCCAGCAGGATCATCGGCAGGTGTGCGCACAGGCATTCGGTGACGGTGAGTCCGCCCGATTTGAGAATTGCCAGGTCGCAGCCGTGCATAAGCGCTGCCATATCATCGACATAGTCCAGAACCGTGACGTTTTCGAGCTTCATGGCGTCGAAGAGCGTTTTGAGGCGGGTGGCATATTCGGTGTCTTTGCCCGGCAAAAAGACAAAGTGCATGTCTTCGAAGCTGCGTAGGAAGGGGAGGGTGCGGTCCATCTCCGCGCGAAAGCGAACGTACGGTTGAGGCAAACTGGCACCGGCCATTACCAGCACGACGGTCTTGTCAGTGGGGAGGTTGAACTTAGCTAGCTCTTCCTCGCGATCGTAATCCGTGTCGAATCCGGCGCGAATAGGAATGCCGGTAATGCGAATCTTTGTCTCGAGCACCTTGCGCGGACGCAGCGTTTCGGCCATAAATTCGTTGGCAACACAGAATAAATCGGTGTCCTTGTGGGGCCACCATCCCTCGACTTCGTAGTCGGTCGGTACGCAGATGACCGGATAATCGATACCCGTAATTACGCGGGCGCCCACGGCAACATTGGCTGCTGTGATGTGCGTTGCAACCACGGCTATGGGCCTGCGGCTACGAATATATTCGTTGAAGGCGGGGAACATAATTCGCGACCATGCCGTTCCGCCACCCCAGAGAAGATGTCCCGTAAGCGTATATCGCCAGGTCAGGTCGTAAATGGGGCGCGTGGCTCCCGTAAAAGAAGCCGCGGTCTTATTGCCGTCGAATTTAATACGTCCAAAATCAAGGATATCGAGCACTTCAATCTCAATATCCTCGGGGATGCCATTGGTGCCGCGGATGAGGTCGAATGCCTGCGCTATCGCATTTGCGGCGGCCTTGTGGCCCGAGCCAACGGAGGCGTGCACGATGGTCACGAGAGGTTTTTGTTGAGCCAGGAGCGTGGTTTGCTCCGATTGGGGAGTGCTGTGCGTGAGCAGGGGAGCGTCGTCACTCGTCTGCGCCTGGTCCATCGATAACTCCCCTTCAGCTTTGTAATACGGATTTATCATTGTAGTGCATGAGTGTCACGTTCACGTAAATTTGGGTACGAGCGCAAAGAACGACAACGTTTCGACGAAAGGACGCTTCATGACTACCGATAAGCCGATCGATGTTGCGATTATCGGTGGCGGCCCCGCGGGCTATGCTGCCGCCATTTATGCTGCGCGTGCCAACCTGACGACGACCGTGATTGAGCAGGGCATGTCGGGAGGACAGATCGCCACAACCAATGAGGTCGAGAACTATCCGGGTTTCCCGCTCCTGAGTGGCGCCGAACTTGGCGAGCGTTTTCAGCAGCATGCAGAGGGCCTGGGAGCACAGGTTACATGGAGCATGGTTACGGGTATCGATTACGATGCCGATGCAGCGTTGTTTACGGTGCATCACGATATGGGCGATACGCTGGCCTCGAGCGTAATCGCTTGCATGGGTGCCACGCCGCGTCCGGCAGGTTTCGCAGGCGAGGATACGTATCGCGGTCGTGGCGTTTCATATTGCGCAACATGTGACGGCATGTTTTTCCGCGGCAAGCAGGTTTTTGTAATCGGTGGTGGCAATTCGGCATGCGAAGAGGCGCTGTTCCTGTCCGACATTGCCAGCAGTGTGACCATCGTGCTGCGCCGCGACCAGTTCCGTGCGCCCGATGGTGTTGTTCAGAAAGTACTCGCAAAGGACAATATTACAGTTAGGTACCAAACTAGTATTGTGGAGCTCTCGGGCGAAGCCATGCCAACGACGATTACCTTTAAGGACAATGCATCTGGGGAAACTCATGCCGAGTCATTTGAGCCCGGCTCGTTTGGCATCTTTGTCTTTACGGGGACGCAGCCACATACCGAGCTTGTTGAGCATCTAGTCGACCTGGCGCCTGATGGCGGCATTCTGACTGATGAATCCATGGCGACCCGCACGCCAGGTCTATTTGCCGCTGGCGATATCCGTTCCAAACGTTTACGCCAGGTTGTGACCGCTGTTTCGGACGGAGCCATAGCGGCAACGAACGCATACGCGTTTCTCCGTGGATAAGTACGATAATATATCTTATGTAAGGTTGCTGTCTTTAAGCAAAGTGGTTGGACGGTGCATCAATGTGCCGCCCAACCACTTTTACTTTGCGGCTATGTGGTATGTAAAACTAGATAACCTAGAATACAATATAGAAAACGAACGGAGGCCTCTTATGAACCACGCTAAACATGTTATCCCGATGTCAGATACATCGGTCAGCATTAAGCCGGAGGATATTCAGCCGACGGTGCTGCCGGATGCATTTATTCAGTCCGATATGGTCGGTAAACTCAACGCGTTGAGCCTGCCGCGCTATGAACAGCTGCCCAATGTAACGCTCTATCGCGATCAAGTTATTGAATATGTTGCGCTGTGGATGGAGCCGCTTTCGATTTGCGTAGAGCAGCCCGTTATCACGCCATCGATGATCAATAACTACGTGAAGGTCGGCCTCGTTCCTGCTCCGGTTAAAAAGCAGTATGGCCGTGAGCAGATTGCGCGTCTCATCGCCATTTGTATCTTTAAGCAGGTGCTGCCCATCGCTGCGGTTCAGGCGCTCTTTAATATTCAGCGCTTGAGCTACGACGCTCCGACGGCTTTCGATTATGTGGTCGATCAGCTCGAGGCATCGATTCGTGCGGCGTTTTCCGTTGAGCAGACTCCCGTGCCCGATACCGCACATCAGGTTACGCGTGAGTCGTTGCTCGTACGCAGTGCTGTATCGTCCTTCGTTTCGAAGGCATACCTGATGAGCTACCTTAAGTTCAATGGGTTTAATAGCTAACCGAGGTATAAGATGGGCGGGATAAAGAGCCACTGGCCCGTTATCCCGCCCGCGCGTTTGTCTAGTTGGACATTATCGGCCCGAAGCCACGCCCATGCCGTAGCCGATAATAAGACCGTGCATCTCGGCATAATATGAATCTAGCCCATTACAGGGCATGATGATGGTCTTAGAGCCGGGCCAGTGTTCCGCAATGCGGCTGGCAAGTGCCTGGGCGCCCGTCTCATTCTCGACATGGTCGATAACGACCTCGCCGCCGGTAAAGCCCTCGGCCTCCATGGTATCGACAATCTTGCCAAGCATCTTCTTTTCGCCACGGGTGTGACCAACGAGCTTAATCTCTCCCGCCTCGCTTGCTGTGCCTAAAACTCGAATGTTGAGTTTATTGGCGATGACCCCGGCCGCTTTGGGGATACGTCCGGCCTTGGCGAGATTTTCGTAATTGCACAGGCTAAAGAGGATTTTGCTGTTTTGCTCGAGGCTATCGAAGTAAGCGCAGGCGTCCTCAAAGGAAACGTCCGGGTTACTTGCAAGATAGCGATCGAACAGCAGGAAGATTAGATCCATTTTGCCACCTGCGGCTCGCGAGTTAACCAAATGAATCTGACGGTTGGGTTCCTCGGTAAGCACCATGTCACGTGCGGTGGCTGCGGCATTGTAGCTTCCCGAGACGCCCTCGGAGATGGGCATGCAAATCGTCTTGTCGGCAAGCTTAAAAAGCTCAGCCCACTCACCCACACTCGGGCAGGCGCTCGAAGAAGCGCTCGACTCCGCCTGCACGGTGCAATTGAGCTCGTGAACGTCGAGCGTGAGGTCATCGACAAACTCGCGCTCTCCTACTCGGATCTTTAGGGGTGCAAATGCAAAGGTGGTATGAGGTGCGGTTGGTTGCCAATCGCGAAGATTGCAGCTCGAATCGGAGATAAGTGCCCAGCTCATTGAGGGTCCTTTCTATTTGTTCCTCAACAATTATAGCCGTCTTTAAGATCGATTGGACGGCTATCTAGTTTTGAATACTAGATAGTCTCCTAATCTTAAGGCAAACTGTAGGGGCAAAAAGAATGGGCCTCGTGACTCAAGATCGCGAGACCCACGTTCGTTCGCTGTAGTAATAATATTAGTAGCGTACGAAGATGTAGTTGTTGTTCATACCGGCTGCGACGGAGCTGATGATTACGCCCGTGCTGTAGTCGGAAGCATGGATCATCTGGCCGTTACCGATGTAGATGCCGGTGTGATAAGAGTTAACTACGACGTCGCCGGGCTGTGGATCGGACACACGAGCCCAGCCCATAAAGTCACCAGTGGTGCCCAGGCGGCAGTAACGACCCGTGAGGCAGTAGCTCACAAAGCCGGAGCAGTCAAAGCTGTTCGGTCCAATACCACCCCAGGAGTAAGCACAACCAAGCTTGCTATAGGCACGCGAAACAACGGAGCCGCCGTCAACCGATTGGCTCGGCGCAGAAGGGGTCGGAGCCGGAGGGGGCGTCGAAGGCTGCGGCGTAGGGGCAGGAGCCGGAGCGGGTGCAGGCGTGTTGCCGCCGTTGTTGGTCGTACCGCCACCGTTGTTGGTGTTCTCGGTCGTACCGGCAGTCTCGTTGCTCACCGTGGCCTTCTCGGCGGTGCTAGCGTTGATGCCGGCCTGCAGCGCGGCATTGGCCTCGGCCTCGGCGGCAAGCTCGGCCTGCAGCTGCGAATCCAGGGAATTTACGACGTTCTGGGCTTCAGCCTGCTGGGCGTTAAGCTCGTCGACCTTCTTTTGCGTGGTGGCGACGTTCTTCTCCTGCTCGGCCTGCTTATCGGTGAGCTGCTGCTTAAGCTCCTTTACCTCTTGAATGGTCTGAGCCTGCTTATCGGAAACTTTGCCGTAGTAGAACAGACGGTTGAGCATATCGCTCAGATCATCGACACCCGTCAGAACCTGAAGCAGGCTCAGACCGCCGGTTTTGTACTCGCCGGCGACATAGGTCGAGAGCTTGGCCTGACCATCGGCGATCTCCTGCTGCTTTTGCGTGATCTCGCCAGCAGTCTGATCGAGCGCTTGCGTCTGCGTGGCGAGCTCATCGTAAATCTGCTGAGTTTGGGTACCGATCTGCTCGAGCTTCGTACGAGCAGCGGCAAGGTCGGATGCGGTATCGGCGTAGGCAGGAGCCGCGAGGCCCAAGCCCAAAACACAAGCGAGGGTTGCCGTAGCAGCGCAGCGTGCCATGTTTTTGTGCGTGTTTGCTGTGCGCATGTAGCTTCCTTTCCAGTAACTAAGGGTAACGGCTAGTCTACCGTCACCAGGCTAAAGAGCTCCACATCGTCATTAGACGGCGTGAGCTTCTCGCGCGGGTTGAGAAACGCAAGCTCAAGTATACAACCGTAACCGATAAGCTTTGCGCCCATATCTCGCACCAGTTTACCTGTTGCCTCGACGGTTCCGCCCGTCGCGACCAAGTCGTCCAGAATCAACACGGTATCTTTAGAGCTGATAGCGTCGGCATGGATCTCAATTGAATCGGTGCCGTACTCGAGCTCGTAGCTCTGGCTTACGGTCTCGCGCGGCAGCTTGCCCGGTTTACGTGCGGGAACAAAGCCGGCGCCAAGGGCTACAGCCACCGGTACGCCAACCATAAAGCCGCGAGCCTCGGGACCCACGACCTTGGTGATCCCCATGCCGGCAAAGTGCTCGGCGAGGGTATCTGTCATGGCTTTGAGCGCCTCGGGATTGCCAAAGAGCGGCGTGATGTCTTTAAAGATGACTCCGGGCTCGGGATAGTCGGGGATGTCGACGATTTGAGATTCGAAGTCGTACATTGCATGACCTTTCAATGGGTTGCCGAAATATCAGCAGCGGTTATTTGCCCGCGGTGACGGTGCCGGATTGCGAAGGGGCGACGACCTTGAGCGGCTTTACGAGAGAATCCTCGTGCGAAGCCGGCGCGGCAGTTTCTTCGTTTTTGGCCTTGGTGGACTCGGAGCGAGCGATTTCCTCATCGAGTGCATCAATGTCGGCGTCCTCGACCACGGCGTTGAGCGACTCAAAAACGCGGTTCTTGAGCAGCGCAGTGTGCACACCCTCGGTCAGGTCGTGAAGCTTCTTAAACGCACGCTCGAGCTTGGCGTCGCGCTCGTCATCGGAGGTATCCATTCCGAGCATGCTCACGAGCACCTGCTCAAACATCGAGGACTCGCGGTTGGCGGAAGACACGTACTGACGCAGGTTGCGGGGCTCGATATGGAAGCGTGACAGCTCGGAGCAGTAGCGGATGATCGGGAAATCGCGACCATCGACGAGCTCACGATTCTGCGGACTCTTGATGATGCGAATGAGGTCGTTCTCGGCGAGCGAGCGGATAAACGAAATCTCGACGCCCAGCATATCGGGAATGGTCTCGATGGGATGCAGCTTTTGCTTAGTCTCCTTGGGCTCCGTCTTGAGCGGAACATCGGACAGCAAGCCCACCTCGTAGGCGAGCGTTGACAGGTCCGTAGCGTTTTCCAAGCGCTGCTTAATCACGTTGAGCGGCATGTAACGGGTCTTCTGCAAGTGCAGGATGACCTCCAGGCGATCAACGTCCTCCTTAGAGTACTGACGGTATCCCTTAGGCGTACGATGAGGGGTAATGAGCCCCTCATCCTCTAGAAATCTAATTTTTGAGTTCGAAAGATCGGGATATGCGCCTCGAAGTAGGTTGACGACTTGGCCGATACTCAGATAGTTGCGTTCGGCCATGCCCTACTCACCGGTTTCGATGCGCTCCGGCGTGCTCTCGTGGTAGATGAGCGTAAAGGTACCGATCTGGACGGAAGAGCCGTCGTGCAGCGGGGCTGCATTGACGATGGCACCGTCGACCCAGGTGCCATTGAGCGATCCCAAGTCCTCGATGCGAGCGCCGAGGCCCTCGCGAATAATGCGCGCGTGGCTGCGCGAAACGGTCATGTCATTGAGGAAGATGCCGTTCGCAGGATCGCGGCCGATGGTGGTCACGTCGTCCTCGAGCTCAAAGGCGGCACCAGTCTGCGGACCCTTGACGATGGACAGAACGGGGGCGGTGATGCGCACGTTGGCCATGAGGTCGGGAACGGTGACATCGCTTGAAGGCACGCGGAATACGCAGGTAGCGTCAGCAGTCTTATCATTCTGAGGCATATTGTTAACCATGTTGTCCATGACAACCCCTAACTTATCGCGGACGAGCCGCAAATAATGAACCGTACGTAATCATACCCCAACGAATCAGTCTTCGATTTCGGGGTTCAGAAAGTCGATGTCCTCGTCCTCGGGATGCGCGAGAGCCTGTTTAATGGCCGCTCCGCCCTTAATGGAGTAGATGACAGCGGTGAGCATGGAGAAGATCACGCCGCCATACACAAAGAAGATGCCGAGGGGCACCGAGCTTCCGTTGAGACCCGGGAAGGCCGCGAGTGTCGGAGGTAAAAGGTGCAGGCCGCCAACAACGGGGAACCCGAGCAGCATGAGTGAGAAGCCGGTCATGAGCAGCGCAGTGGCAATCTTTCCGGGAAAGACGACATCGATGGGGCGAGGGTGATAATGACGCACGATAAGCGTGCCGATGCCCAGATAGATGTCGCGGCCGATAATGAGCACGCAGACCCAGATGGGCAGCTCTCCGCGGACCACCAGCCCAAGTACGCCGGTGAACAGCAGCGCACGGTCACAAATGGGATCCATGACCTTGCCGAGCCACGAGACCGTCTTAGTCATGCGGGCGATCTGACCGTCCATCCAGTCGGTGGAGGCGGCAACGGCGTAGATAACGATGGCGATGACGCGGTTGTTATCCGTCACAAACAGGTACAGAAATACCAGGGTGAGGATCAGGCGCGTAAAGGTGATGAAATTGGAGATCGTAAAGATCTTATTCGACGGGTAATCGGAAGTGCCGATAAGCTCCTTTTTGATCTTCTTTTTGATGCCCACAGGACTCCCCCGCTGGTTAACGACAAAACTTTCGATACTATACCCGTTCCGGCGATGTCTATCCAGCGCGAGCATAGAGAGTCCAGACATATGGAGGATGCTACTGGGTTGTGCGGGATTCTGCATTTGTGTAGATCAGCCTCCAAATATGACATTTTTCGGCATCTTTGATGGCTGATGTACACGTTTTGATTCGGTGATTACATCGATCGGGAAAGTTGTTGCCTTAAGCAAATTAATCATGATGTGCGGGTCGAGAAGGGTTGGCGCTAAAAGAACCCAACGGCCGTTACGGCTTCGTTAGAAACGCGCCCCACCATGGATGGTGAACCCGAAAGGTAAGGCGCGCGGGCACGGTGGCTCGGCCCGCGCGCCCGGAAGAGAAAGGATAAACCCATGGGTTACATGCTCGAGACGCGTGGGCTCACCAAGCGCTTCGGCCGCGGCGACCAGGCGCAGGACGCCGTGGCCGACGTGAGCCTTCATATCCGCGGGGGCGAGGTGTACGGGCTGCTCGGTCCCAACGGCGCCGGCAAGTCGACAACGCTCAAGATGATCTGCGGGATGCTGCGGCCGACGGCCGGGGAGATCCTCTTTGCCGGGCACGCCTGGTGCCGCGAGGACCTCTACGCAATCGGCAGCCTCATCGAGGAGGCGCCGCTCTACCCCAACCTCACCGCGCGCGAGAACCTGCGCGTGCGTACCACGCTTCTGGGCCTTCCCGAGAGCCGCATAGATGAGGTGCTCGCCGCCGTGGACCTCGCGGACACCGGGAAGAAGCGCGCCGGGCGCTTCTCGATGGGCATGCGGCAGCGCCTGGGGCTCGCGCTGGCGCTGATCGCCCGGCCACGCCTGCTCGTGCTCGACGAGCCCACCAACGGCCTCGACCCCATCGGCATCGAGGAGCTGCGCGACCAGATCCGCGGCTTCGCGGCGGCGGGTACGACGGTGATCGTTTCGAGCCACATCCTCTCCGAGGTGCAGCAGATGGCGGACACCATCGGCATCATCTGCGAGGGGCGCCTCGCCTACGAGGATGCGCTTCGGCCCGGGCAGGACCTCGAGGAACTCTTCATGAGCTTCTGCCGGGAAGGGCGACGAGCGCGCGGGGAGGTGGCGGCATGACGGGCGAGAAAGGCGGCCTGCTCGCGGGCCTGCGCGCCGAGGCCCTGAAGTCGCGCCACGCGGCACCGGTTCGCCTGGCCGTGCTCATGGCGCTGCCGATGCCGCTGCTCGGCGCGATGCCCTACCGGGGCGTGCAGATATTCAGCGCGTGGAACTACTGGTACGCGCTCTTCCTGCCCGTGTCTCTCTCGCTCGTGGTGGCGTGCGTCGCGCGGGCGGACGCTCGCACGCGGATGCGGGGGCTTTTAGGCCTGGGCTTCCCGCTCGGGCGCGCCTGGTGGGCCAAGGCGCTCTGGTGCCTCGCGCTCTGCACGCTCTCGAACCTCGTGGTCTTCGGCATCTACCTCGCGGGATCGGCGTTCTCCTCGCAGGGCCTCACGGCCGCGGGTACGCTCACGATGCTCTTCTGCGCGCTCGTCAACACGGTGACCGCGGCGTGGATGATCCCCGCAGGGCTCTTTCTCACGGTGCGGCTCGGCATGCTCGCGGGCATCTTCTGCCCGCTCGTCGCGCAGCTCGTGGGTGGGTTCGCCTGGTCGTTGGTGCCGTTGCCGCAGCTCTTTCCGCCGTCGGCGAGCATGGTCATCCCCACGAGCTTCATCCCCGTGCTGCCGAGCGGCGAGCCACTCGCGGCGGACATGGCGCTCGGCGGGGCGCTCGCGGCGGATGGCATGCTCACGCTGGCGGGCCTTGCGGTCTGCGCGCTCGCGTTCGCCGCGCTCACGGCGGCGGGCGCGGCCTGGTTCGCGCGCTCCGAGGAGAGGTGATGGCCGTGACGCGACTCTCCGACCCGATGCCGCGCATGACTCTCCCGCGGGCCCTGCTCTCCGAGGCCCTGCGCCTGGCGCGCTCCCCGCTCACGGCGATGCATCTCGTCTGCGGCTTGGCAGCCGGTCTTGCCTGCGGCGAGTACTTCTCCGTAACCCGATGGGACCCGGCGCTGAGCGCGGACGCCTACGCCCAGTTCCTCGGCGCTCTCATGCCGCTCATGTCCGCCATCGTCTGCGGGCTCGCCGTGGACGAGGAGCGCGCTGCCGGGCGCCTCGCCAACCTCACGGCGGTCCCCTCGCGCGGGCGCGCCGTAGCGGCGAAGCTGCTCGCCCTTGCGGCGCTCGGCGCGGGCGCGCTGGCCGTGGCGCTCGGCGTGTTCGGGGCCGTGCTCGCCGTCGCCGGGCGCCTGCCGCTCGGGCCCGCTCCGCTTGCGGTCGCCTGGGCGGGCATCGTGCTGGGCAGCCTGCCCCTCTACGCGCTGGGGCTCGGCGTGGCCCTGCGCCTCGGCCGCAACGCCGCCATCGGCGGCGGCGCGGCGGGGATGCTCCTCGCATTCTTCTCGGTGGGCGGACTTGCGCACGGTCTCATGACCGGCGAGCTCACCGGTGCCCTGGCGACGCCCCTGAGCTGGGTGCCGCTCGCCTGGCCCGCGCGCCTGGGGTCGCTCGGGGTTGAGGCCTTCATCGACGCCGCACGCGCGGCGGGCCCACTCCTCACGACTGCGCTCGCTGGCCTCGTGCTCACCCTGGCAGCCGACGCCGTCCTTCTCGCCTGGTTCTGCCGCTTCGAGGACGGGAGGGCAGATGCGTAGGAGGCCGCTCGCCGCCATGCTCGCCCTCCTCTCCGCAGCGCTCCTTCTGGGCGGGAATGCCCTGCTCGACGCCGGCTGGGGGTCGGCGCTGCGCTCGATCGCCGACCGCGTGCTGCCCAACCCTGAGATCGTCATGTTGGCGCCCGCGGCTGCGCGCAGGGCTCTGGACCGCTGAGCGCGGCGTTAGTACAATTCCGACGAGAGTTTCAGGAGGTCGAACATGGCGAGGATACTGGCAGTGGATGATGAACGGGCGATCCTCGACGCGCTCGCGCGCGTCCTCGGCCGCGACGGCCATGAGGTCGTCAGGGCGGCGGACCCGACGGCGGTCCCGGGGATGGACCTCTCGCGCTTCGACCTCGTGCTCTGCGACGTCATGATGCCGGGGCTTGACGGCTTCGAGCTCGTGCGGCAGATCCGCCCGGACTTCGACGGCCCCATCGTCTTCCTGACCGCGCGCGTGGCCGAGGAGGATGCCGTGGCCGCCTACGGCCTGGGCGCCGACGACTACGTCCGCAAGCCCTTCGGGGCCGCGGAACTGCGCGCCAAGGTCGCGGCCCATCTACGCCGTGAGCGCCGGCCGCGCTCGCACGCCCTCTCCTTCGGGGAGGTGCGGATCGACCTCGGGGCGCGCGGCCTCGCCGTGGGCGGCGAGGCCGTGCCGCTCACGCCCACCGAGTACGCCATCTGCGAGTACCTCGCCCGCCACCCCGGGCAGGTCATGAGCCGCGCGCAGATACGCGAGGCGGTGCTCGGCTGGGAGAGCGACGCCGACGACGCGGCCATATCCATGCAGGTCAGCCGCGCCCGGAGGAAACTCTCCGAGGCCGGCGCCGATCCGATCGCGACCGTCTGGGGGATGGGGTACAAGTGGCAGCTCTGAAGATCGGAGCGCGAGGTCGCGGGGGCATGCCGCTCTCCTTCGTCATCGCGCGCTACTTCGCCTACGCGTTCGCGGCGGTCGCCACGGCGTGGCTCGCCTCGTTCATGGTGCTCTCCGTGGCGATCAACGCGGGCTTCGTCTACGAGGCAAGCTGGGGGCCGGCCAATGCGCGCGAGGTCGCGGAGGGCCTGGCACGCGACGGCGTCTGCGGGCAGCAGGACGTGCCGACGGCCTACCGCTACCTCATCCTGAACAAGGACGGATACGTGCTGATGACAGACCTCGAGGGCACGCGGCTCGAGGATGCGACGGAAATGGCCAGTACGGCACTCGCCGCGGATCCGGGCACAGTGGAGATCGAGGGCGGGGGCTCGGGCTTCACCTACGCTGCGTTCCCGCTCAAGGGCGGCGGGGCCTGCGCACTCGTCAGCGAGTACCTGCCGCAGTGGGTCTCGCGCGATCTCGCCAGCCTGCTTCCCAACCCGCAGAACCTCATGCTCGTCGGCGCCGCTGTGGGAAGCGCGCTCGCGCTCGCGCTCGTGGCGCGTCGTGCGAGCCGCGTGATCTCGCGCAAGATGGCGCCGCTCGCGGAGGCGGGGGGGGCGCGTCGGCGCGGGAGAGCTCGACTTCGCGGTCGGCAGCACCAATGTGCGCGAGGTGAACGACGTCCTCGCCGCGATGGACGCCATGCGGGCCTCCCTCGCCGAGTCGCTCGAGGCCCGCTGGGCCGCGGAGCGGGGGCAGCGCGAGCAGATGACGTCGATCGCCCACGACCTCAAGACGCCGCTTACTGTGCTGCGCGCCAACGCCGACTTCGTGGCGGAGGAGCTGGAAGACGAGAAAGACGCCGACCTCGCGGCCGCCGTGCGCGACATGGCCGGCAGTGTCGAAAGGCTCGACGACTACGTGCGCCTGCTCATCGAGGCCTCGCGCGGGTCCGGCGGGGCGGAGAGGGCCCCCATGCGGCCGGCCGAGCTCTGCGAACAGGTCCTCGCCGAGGCCGCCCAGATCGCCCGGGCGCGAGGCGTGACGCTCAACGCGGCCACGGGCCCCGCTGTCGCGGGCGCGCCCGAGGCCCTACTCGACCGAACCGCCCTGGCGCGAGCCGCCGCGAACCTCGTGGCCAACGCCGCCGAGCACGCGCGCTCGCGCGTGGCGGTCTCCTGCGACGTCGCGGGCGGACACCTCGTCATCGAGGTGGCCGACGACGGACCGGGCTTTTCTCCCGCCGCCCTCGAACGCGGCTGCGAGCGCCTCTTCACAGACGACTCGTCCCGCTCCTCGCGCGACGGAGGCCGCCACTACGGGCTCGGCCTCCACGTCGCCTCCGAGGCCGCGAGCGCCCACGGGGGCTCCGTCTCGCTCGCCAACAGCCCCTCGGGCGGCGCGGTGGTCACCATCGCGGTCCCCCTGTGCGGGGCCTGACGAATCAGGCCCTCACACTGGCATGCCTCGCAACCAAACGCCTCCCGAATAATTCATGAGGCCGTACTCGTATTCGAGCCTGTCTATCTCCGCGGCGAGGGCCTCCGTCATGTAGAAGGTTTTCGTGCGGCCCGTCGACTTCGCCAGGTGGTCGTACCTGTTCGAGAGGTCCTCGGGGATTCTCAGGACTGCGGTGGCGGTTGCCATGATGCACCTCCCGGTTAGATGCAATACGTGTATTACATTCTGTCACATCACCCGCACCGGCGTACGGCCGCATCTGCTCTTTTACCTTACATTATGTCAACCGGCCCATGGTCGGCTTATTCAGCCGGATTAAATCAAGCATTAAATCAATCCAGACCTATAAGGGGCGGCGGAAATCCATTGAGGAATGAGGGCGCCGTCCCTAGGTCGGCTCCTCGATGGCCGCGGCTGAATTCCCCTGCCATCGTCTGCGTGGGTTCCGGCACGGGGTTCTGGCACTGCTCGAGTGGGGCACTAGGCTCGGCTGTCGGTCGTGCCGGACGGCATACGTTTTGAGACCGGCAAGCTGTTGCCGGCTCGAGGACAGCGGCCCGGTGCACCGGGCCGATCGATAGAGGACTCAGGTTCACAGCGCAGTTTCTTGGGGCTCGCATATATAGGAAGACTTGATCGGTAATCGATTTTAATGAAGTCGACAGCGCGTGTCAGAGCTTTCAACAAACCGCAGGTAAATCCGTGTACCAAAAATTGGTACACGGATTTACCTGCGATGTTCATGCTTGGTCAAAAGCCCATCAAGCGATATATTCATTATTTTAATGCGCGCGCCTGAGCTTTTGGCTGAAGTGGCAGTCCGACCGCCGGCAGGCGGCCACGCTATGTCCAAAGGCCACGCCTACTCCCAGTGCCCGGCTACGTCGACGACCCAGTGCTGCCCGTCGAGTTCCTGCCGCAGGGCTACATCAGGGACGTCTTATTGGGGGACGACCACATGGAACCCCGGGAGATCAAGCTGTACGGCTGATCCATCCGTCAACAACATGTCAAAGCCCCAAAACCCAACAGGATCGCGAACGAGGGGATGAATTGACCGCCCGGGTATTTGCGCCCGGGCGGTCAATTTTATCAACCATGGGTGCGATTCTGTGAGGCCATTTTTCTGGCATCCGCCGTTTGCTCCGGTCTCAACGCACCCATCGACCGTTCAGTTATCTTTGCGAACGCGACCACGTGCGCATTTGTCGAACAATCAAATGTCCGACAATGTCTGACGGAGCTGTCAGACATTCACGCACGAACAGGTGAGCTTCGCGAGCGATTGTAGGCAACTAGTAGCCCCAGCTGCGTCTTTAGCGCAGGTTCGACGTCTGACATCTTGAATGTCTGACGTTGAACGAAGCTGGTTGATAACAAGCAGGTGGAATAAACATGGAGCCCGACACCTCTCGCGCAATCGGCGCGCGGCAAGGGTCTGGCCCATCTCATATGTTGCCAACGCTAACGGTGAACCTGAGCGCCCGGGCACATTCTTTGTTGGCTGAAACCGGCATAGCAACTAGCGGAAGGCATCATCGAAGGAGTGTGCTGGAAAGCACCCGTCTCCTTAACTGTTAGAAATGCAAGTTAATAATCTACGTGGTCAATATGATGCCGTTGAACCCGCGTATCGATACCGCTCAGCCATTCGCCTCGCCCCCGTCGCACGCATCTTCATCCGGTCTGTTACTTTTAATCTAACGATTCTTTGAGGAACGTAGGTGCTTCCAAATGTACTGTCGACTTCTTCTCAAACTGATCCTAAGAGACAAGGCCGCATGGATTTGTACGCTCGTTCTCGCTGCAGCCTTTTCCGTCCCCATTGCGTTCAATTCACCCATCTACGGGCCCTTCTTTATGAAGCAGGGCATGCAGAGCTTTGTCGACGCATTCAATACGCGCGCGCCCCAGGCCAACGGCACAGACCTATCGCCAGAGCAGCAAGCTGACGCGGAGCTTGCAAGATACGCGAACGCCGCCCTTGCCGCTCAAACCGACGCCGCCTTTCTCGATTCTGCCGAGAGCTACTACGCGCTCATGGGCGAAGGCTTCCAATCCGGGTCCATCGTGGGAGACCGAGAGACCAATGACGCGGAGCTCGCATATTGCCGTGCCCTGAGCAGCTCCGGCATCACGGATATCCCGGCCTCCGCAAACGACCTGCCATTCCTTTCCTTCCTGCCTTACGCCGTTGCCATGGTGCCGTCTTTCCTTCCCTTCATTCCCTTCCTTCTCTCGTCGATACTCGTGC
>NZ_JBBNGA010000004.1:0-161338 GCF_040095305.1 Collinsella sp. CLA-AA-H167 | reverse complement strand
CTCCCGAATGCGCGGTATATCTCCTGCCATCTTCTCACGGCTTCCACGGGAAGCGAAAGGGCAATCGCGGCAGATTTATACCCGTGCCCGAGCTCGAAGAGCCCTATGGCCGCCTTCCTGGCCTCGATATCATGCTTCACTCTCAAATCAACGCGCATAAAGAAAGCCTCCCATTTCTCATGTCCAAGAAATGGGAGGCAGTTCAACTTCGTGCGGCGGGGGCTTTTTGTGCCGCGCCGATGCCCCGATATGGGCAAAACCAAGGCATGCTGCCCGCTGCGGATAGGTGGTGCACTTCCCAGCGTGCATTTTTGGGAGTATTCAGCAAGCTCTGAAAAATGCATAACGTTGTGAATGGGTCGTAGTGGCCCGCGGCGCCCATCGACAGCACTTGTGGGCGGGCTATCGATGGGCGGAGATGGCTGTCGCCGCGTTTTTGGTTTGCGCCGGCCTGCAACACTGCTGCAACCACATCGTTATGTCGTTTGTGATGGGGCCGTTGGGGCCCACGGTGCTGAATACTCCGTTTTTTGCACGGTCCAAGGTGGGGTACCCTAGGATGAGAGAAATTGATACCTCATATTTATGCATATATCGATATTTCTATGCAAGATTTGGATTGTAAACCGTGCGCGTGCATAAAACCGGTGTGGGGACGTCTGGAGTCGGCTCGGCTCCTGGGGCATTGCACGTGCAGAACGGTTAAAATCGGGACTCGGTCTTAGTTTTACTTGGAAGGATGCATATGGCTTCTAATGTTGATGCTTCTCTAGAGGAGACGCTCTCCTATATTACTGACCAGTTGAAGGCGCTTACCTCGATTGCTTCGCCTACGGGCTATACCCGTGCGGCGACTGATTATCTGATGGAGACCCTGCGCGATATGGGGTTTGGGCCCGAGCGTTCCAATAAGGGCAACGTGTTGGTTGAGCTTGGTGGCGAGGGTGGGCCGCTCGTACTGGCGAGCCATGTCGATACCCTGGGCGCCATGGTGCGTTCCATCAAGGACAATGGTCGCTTGCGTCCCACGACGCTCGGCGGGCATCAGTGGTCTACGGCCGATGGCGAGAACTGCACCGTTTACACGCGCGATGGCAAAGTCTTTACGGGTGTGGTCCTCAATACCGAGCCTTCGGCGCATGTGGCCGATGAGCCGGTCAAGACCATCGAGAAGAACATGGAAATCCTGCTCGACGAGAACGTTGACAGCAAGGACGATGTGCTCGAGCTGGGTATTCAGACGGGCGACATCATCGCTATGGATCCGCGTACCACGGTGACGGAGAGCGGCTACATCAAGAGCCGCTTCCTGGATGACAAGCTGTCGGCGTCGATTCTGCTGGGTCTGGCCCGTTCCGTTGCTGACGGCGAGGTGTCGCTTTCGCGCAAGGTGTCGCTGCTCTTTACCGTGTACGAGGAGGTCGGCCACGGCGGTGCCTTTGTGCCGGCCGACACGCGTGAGATGATCAGCGTGGACATGGGCTGCGTGGGTGACGACCTGGGCTGCACCGAGCGCATGGTTTCGATTTGCGCCAAGGATTCGGGCGGTCCGTACAACTACGACCTGGTAACCACGCTGTCCAACATCGCGCGCGAGCTGGAGCTCGATTACGCCATCGATGTGTACCCGCACTACGGCTCCGACGTCGAGGCCACGCTCTCGGCCGGCTACGACATTCGCCATGGTCTGATCGGCCCCGGCGTGTACGCGAGCCACAACTACGAGCGCAGCCACATCGACGGTGTGCGCAACACTTTCGAGCTGGTTCGCGCCTACGTCCAGCGCTAACGATGCAGCGGCCTCGGCTGACACGGCAGTACCGACCGAGGCTGTCCTCTCTAACTTGCGGTGAAATAGGGACTGTTTGGCGGTTTTAAACGCTTAAACAGTCCCTATTTCACCGCAACTTATGAAGGGGATGGGGCTATTTGATGGCGCCGGTCACGGTGCCGCCGCCCAGGACGATGTCGCCGCGATAGACTACAACGGCTTGGCCGGGGGCGATGGCGCGCTGCGGCTCGTCAAAGGTCAGCAACATTTGCCCGTCTTCGCCGCACGTAAGGATCGCTGCCTGGTCTTTCTGTCGGTAGCGGTACTTGGCGCCCACGCGGATGCCGCCGGCATCCAGCTCGGCCTCCATGCGGTCGGCAGGGGCGCTCCAGATCCAGTCGTTGGCCGTGAGCGCCGTGGCCGTCAGGTCCTCGGCCTCGCCCAGATGCACGGTGTTGTTAGCGGCGTCGACGCCCGTCACATACACAGGATGCGCCATCGCGACGCCCAGGCCTTTGCGCTGGCCGATGGTGTAGCGCAGCGCGCCGTTGTGGCGCCCGACCACGCTGCCGTCGCGCCACACAATGTCGCCCGGTGCAGCGGGATGTCCGCAGCGGCGCTCGATATAGCCCGCGTAGTTACCGTCTGGAATAAAGCAGATGTCCTCGCTTTCGGCCTTCTGGGCGTTGGTAAAGCCCTGCTCGGCGGCTATGCGGCGCACGTCGCGCTCTTTGTCTAGGCCTGCCAGCGGAAAGATCGTGTGCGCCAGGCGCTCCTGCGTGAGCGAATACAAAAAGTAGCTTTGGTCCTTTTTAGGGTCCTCGCCGCGATGCAGCTGCCAGGTGCCGTCTGCCGCCTGGCTTGTTTTGGCGTAATGGCCCGTGGCGATGTAGTCGCAGCCCATGTCCAGCGCTGCATCGAGCAGCGCGCCAAACTTAATGTGGCGGTTGCAGATAATGCACGGATTGGGCGTCAGCCCCTCCTGGTAGGCGTTCATAAAACGCTCGACAACGTTGCGGTCGAAGGTTTGCTGCAAGTCGAGCACGTGATGGGGTATCCCCAGGCGCTCGGCGACGGCCTTTGCATCGGCGATGTCGTGGTCGACCTTACTCATGCCCGTGGCGGGATCGGGCGCGGGGCAGGTGAGGCGCATGGTGGCACCGACACATTCGTAACCCTGACTTTTGAGCAGATACGCGGTCACGCTGGAATCGATGCCGCCGCTCATGGCGACGAGCACGCGCTTGTTGTGCATGAGGAGGTTCTCCTTGGTGGCATGTGGCCAAAAAAGAAAAGCGGCGCGGGAGGCTGGTTCCGCGCCGCAGACATTGTAGCAAGTTCGGACGTCTCGTGGGGCATCCTGTTGGGATGAGGTCAGACTGCCAGAAGAGAGGGGAGACCGGCGTGCCTTGGACTCGTTCTAAGAACGAGAAGCTCTAGTCCTGGAAGAGCGCCGTGGACAGGTAGCGCTCGCCGGTGTCGGCGAGCAGCGCCACGATGGTCTTGCCTTCGTTCTCGGGGCGCTTGGCCAGCTGCAGAGCGGCCCAGACGGCGGCGCCGGACGAAATGCCCACGAGCACGCCTTCCTTGTGGCCCACGGCGCGGCCGGTGGCAAAGGCATCGTCGTTCTCGACGGGGATGATCTCGTCATAGACCTGGGTATCGAGGACGTCGGGCACAAAGCCGGCGCCGATGCCCTGGATCTTGTGCGGGCCGGCCTGGCCCTTAGAGAGCACCGGGGAGGTGGCGGGCTCGACGGCGACGACCTGAATCTCGGGGTTCTGCTCCTTGAGGAACTCGCCCACGCCGGTCACGGTGCCGCCGGTGCCAACGCCGGCGACGAAGATGTCGACCTTGCCGTCGGTGTCGTCCCAGATCTCGGGGCCGGTCGTGGCCTTGTGGATGGCGGGGTTGGCGGGGTTCACAAACTGGCCGGCGATGATGCTGTTGGGGGTCTCCTTCTGCAGCTCCTCGGCCTTGGCGATGGCGCCCTTCATGCCTTTGGAGCCGTCGGTGAGCACGAGCTGTGCGCCGTATGCCTGCATGAGCTTGCGGCGCTCGACGGACATGGTCTCGGGCATAGTGATGATCACCTTGTAGCCGCGGGCCGCCGCCACCGAGGCGATGCCGACGCCGGTGTTGCCACTCGTGGGCTCGATGATGGTGTAGTCGCCACCGCGCACGAGCTTGCCGGCCTTCTCGGCCTCGTCAATCATGTTCTTGGCGACGCGGTCTTTGACGGACCCGGCGGGGTTGAAGTATTCCAATTTGACGAGCACACGGGCCTTGAGGTCCTCGTCGGCCTCGAAGTGGGTGAGCTCCAGAAGCGGGGTGTGGCCGATAAGCTGATCGATGGACGTGTAAACATTGCTCATGGTGAACCTCCAAAGTGTTCAAATGACTGGATACCGTGTGGTTTTACGGTGTGTGTGGCAGCGAAACCCACAAACCTTATAGGTTGTTCGTTTTGCTGTTGGCAAGCATAGTAGACACCAAAGCCTAGTAACGCAATAGGAAATAGAAGATTATTACGAGTCGATTAACCATCTTGACGGGAATAGGTATTTTCAAAACCAATTTTTCGGCTAGAATTTCTACGAATTAAAAGACCGAAAGGCAGCTATATATATGTTGGTTTCCACAAAGGGCAGATATGCCCTGCGCGTTATGGTCGACCTGGCCGAGCACCAGGCGACAGGCCGTATCCCGCTTAAAGAGATTGCGGCGCGTCAGGGTATTTCGGAGAAGTACCTCGAGAATATTCTGGCTACGCTCGTGCGCGCCAACATGCTCTCGGGCATGCGCGGCAAGGGCGGCGGCTATGTGCTCACGCGCCCGCCCGAGCAGTACACGGTGGGCGAGATCTTGCGCCTGACCGAGGGCAGCCTGGCGCCGGTCGCCTGCCTGGATGGCGACTGCAAGGGTTGTTCGCGCTCTGACGAGTGCCCCACGCTCGACGTGTGGAAGAACCTGGACAAGCTTATCAACGACTACCTCGACGGTGTGACGCTCGATCAACTTGTCGCTCCCAACGAAGGCTACGACTACGTGATCTAGCCCACCTGCCATTTGGGGACGGGGTGGAAATGGCAGATTCTCTCGCCCTTTGAGACTTGGCAAATAAGAAGGCCGCCCATTTTTGTGATGGGCGGCCTTCGTTTTGGGCTGTTGAGACGGGCGCGGCCGGAATGGCCGTTTTAGCCCTCGGCGATGCTGTCGAGGATGCTGCGCATGATGGACACCAGGATGCTGCCCATAAAGGCCGATCCAAAGCTGGCGATGGAGATGCCCGCGCCCAGCAGATTGACCGACAGATAGCTGGCCAGCTCGAGCATAAAGCTGTTGACTACGAGCTGAAAAATACCCAGCGTAATGATCGTGAGCGGCAGCGAGATAACCGTCAGGAACGGCTTGACGAGCGAATCGACGATGTTCAGGAACAGTCCCACGAAGGCAAAGCAGACCCAGGCGTCGGCCATGCCGAAGGGCTGAATGCCGGGGACGAGAAACGTTGCGATCGCGATGGCGATTGAGGTCAAAAGCCAGTTGAGCATAAAGCGCATGGTGTGAATCCTTTCTTGCGCATGGCGTGGTGAGGGAGCGTGAGAGGCACATGCCTTTGCAACTCGGACAGATGCTCGGGCACGGCTCTGTTTGGGCGCCCATTGTCTCAGATATTCGTGGAGCTTGCGTGCGCATTCGGTTTCAAAACGGCGTTCGTCCTAGAAAACGCGCCGCTGGCAGAGAGTTTTGTCGCTTTAGTTTGGTGGTGTGCTAAACTGCTACGGGCAAAAGCCACAGGCGTTGCCCTATTGCATAGAACGGGCGAACGATGCCCGATGTCAGTATCAACTTCGATGCCTTATGGCGGGTTTGGCGGTGATCGATGAATATCGAGAACATGTTTGACAAGCCTGATGTCAAGCAGCTGGTCCACGCATTTAGTCTTTTGGATGACGAGAAGGATATCCAAGCGTTTTTGACCGATATCTGCACGCCGCGCGAGATCTGCGATCTTTCGCAACGTCTGCAGGTTGCGCGCTATCTGGATGAGGGCGAGCCTTATGTTGAGGTTCAGGCCCGCACCGGCGCTTCGTCCACTACGGTGAGCCGCGTTTCAAAGGCGCTGAACGGCGAGTACGGCGGCTATCGCAAGATCCTCATCAAGCTGGAGGATGGCGAGTAGGCCAGCGACAACAAACGAATTGTGCAGAACCGTCCCTTCGGGGGCGGTTTTTATATGCCCGCAATCGGCTGGTGCGTTGGGGTCAGGTTGCTTTGCACCAAAACATGGAGCTGAGGTAGCAATCTGTCCGCGTGGGCGGGTAGGATGGAAGCATTGAATATTGCGAACGGTTTGAGTGGAGGACCATGCCTGTTCGAATCTATACCACCAACGCCGGCGCGGATTTGAGCGATGCCGAGGCGGCGCTGCTTGCCGACCTTATTGCCCGCCACGGGCGTGCCGTGCTGCTGGCGCCAACGTTTGCCGAGCTCGACCTGTGCCGTCATGATGCGGCGGAAGCCGGCGTTTCGCTGGGTATTGACTACAAGACGCCTACATCGTGGCTTCGCTCGCTTTGGGAGCTTTTGGGCGACGGGCGCGGTTTCGTCGACAACCTGCAGCGCCAGATGCTGTTTTCGGACATGGTAGCGCGTCTCGACGACGCCGACCTGCAGCCGCTTTCGCGCAGCCAGGGCACGGTGCGTATGCTCGCGCGTATGGCTCGCGATGTGCTGCCGGGTGTGGCAGGGACAGGTGCCGAGCGTTGCTGCGACAACGTTTGCAAGCCCAAGCCCAGAAGCGACGCCGAGGCTCGCGTGTTTGAACTTTTGTGCGCCTATGCGCGCGGTTTGGACCGTCGAGATATGGTCGAGCCCTGCGAGGCGGCTGACATTATGGCCGGCGCTTTGGCCGACAACCTGCCGGGGTGCGCCCGCGCCGTTTGCGTGCGCGGCGTCACGTCATTTACGTATAGCCTGCTCGAGCTGCTGTCCGCCGTGGCAAACAACGGGGGAGAGGTTGTCGTGCTGCTTGCCCGCGAGCAAGCGGCGATGCGCGAGGAGCTTGCCGCGGCATTTGATGTCCGCGGTGTGCTGTTTGAGATCGCGCCGCTGGACGAGGATGCCGGCGCTCCCGCGATTGCTCCAAAGTCCGTCGTACGTCCTGCCTTTGTGGAAGTCGCCGGGCCCCATGCCCGTGCCCGTGTCTATGCGGACGTCATCGATAAGATGGTGAAAGCGCGCAAGGAGTCCAAGGTCAACGATGCCGCCTCCGCACCCGTCGATCCCGTGCGCGTACTCGTGGTGTCCGCCCGGGCACCCCAGCTGTTCGGCGAGCTTGCCGCTCGTTTGGCGGCGCGCCACGTTGCTGCCGAGACGGCCGAGTTCACGGCGTTTTCCCAATCCATTGCGGGCAGGCAGTTCACGGCGCTCGCCAACCTGATCGAGCGTATGAAGGCCGCCGACGAAGGGGCAGCTTCTAAGACTGAGTGGTGGCCCGCTCCGGAGCTTACCGACTGGATTTACAGCCCGCTTTCGGGTGCCGACGCCGCCAGCGCGCGCACGTTCGACAAGAATATGCGACTGTCGCGCAGCAAGACCACTGCGGGCGTCAAGAGCCTGCTGCAGAGCGTGCAGGGCCAGGTGAGGGGCGCGCGTAAAGCGGCGAGCGACGAGAACTGGTTTAAGAGCGTGCCGTGCGTGATCTCGGACGTGTTCCAGGCGCTGTGGCGCGACAAACCCGTGACGGCGCTCAAGGCCATGCTTGCCGTTGCCGAGGCACTGCCCGATCGCGCACTTGGCGGTCTCGACGGTCAGGCCCGTCGCCAGGCGGAGGTGGCCCTGCTGCGCCACGTCATCGACATCCTTATGAATGACGCCCGTGCGCTCAACGTGTCGCAGGCCGCGACCGTGCCCGTGCTCGATGACATTCGAACCAAGGTGGACAAGCGTAGCGCCGCCTACGATTACGAGACCTACGAGGTTGACCGTGCGCCACGCGCCCAGGTTCGCTTTGCTTCGCTTGCCGATGCGGCGGCTCTGCGCCCCGGCAGCTACGATGCCGTGCTGTTTGCCGATGTCGATCTGGACAGCTATCCGCTCTCACACGAAGAGGGGCCGCTGACCACGCTGACGGCGAGCCTCGGTCGCGAGGACGTGACGCTTGAGCCTGCGGCCTTGCTGCGCGCACGCTTTGGCCGCGCGATACAAGCGTCGCGTGGTCCGGTTACGCTCGCCCGTGTGACCCACGATCGTCAGGCGCGCGAGTGCTATCCGGCGGCCGTGTGGACCGAGTTGCGGGCGCATGCCGAGGCCGCTAACGATGCTAAGGCCGCTGACGCCGACAAGGCCGCTGACGACGCTAAGGCCGTTGGCGCCGACAAGGCGAAGTGTGTGGGTGAGGGCGATATCGTAAGGGACTTCGATCCCGCGGCAGGCGAAGGTCTTAGGCGCGAGCGCGTGACCTGCGAAGCCCCCCAGCATCTGAGCGATGAAGCCATTCCGTATCTGGTCCTGCGTCGTCGCGATGGCGAGGGCGAGGATGCGCCGCTGGTGCCGCGCCTGACGTCTGCCTCGCAGATCGAGGCCTATTCGACCTGCCCGCTATGCTGGTTCGTCTCGTACCGCGTGAAGCCCCAGTCGATCGACGCTGGCTTTGGCAATATGGAGAAGGGCAACTTTGTCCACGACGTGCTGGAACACTTGCATGCCCGTCTGCCCCAGGAGGGCATGGAGCGCGTGACACCCATGAATCTGCCACGCGCGAAGGAGCTGCTGCGCGAGGTCTTTGACGAGACCTTGGCCGAGCATGCGGGCAAGCGCGGTACCGAGGGCCCGCTCGTGCCGCTCTCCCCGGTGGAGGAGCGCCAGGTGGCCGAGATTTTGCCGCAGCTGGAGGGCGTTCTTGCCTACGAGTCCGAGGCGCTCGCGCCCTTCGCGCCGCGCTACCTGGAGTTTGCGTTCAACGAGCTCCAGGTCGAGTATGCCGGCTGGCCGCTCGGCGGGCGCATCGACCGCGTGGATGTGGATGCCGAGAATCGCGCCGTGGTAATCGACTACAAGCATCGCACGGGCGTTGAGGAGTTTAAACTCGCCGACCCCACGGTGCGCGACGAGGAATCGGGCGAGGCCGCCATCGACGACCCGCGGTGGCTGCCGCCCCATACCCAGACGCTTATCTATGCGCAGGCCATGCGCCGGGCGCTGGATCTGGATGCCCGTGCGGCGCTCTATTTTTCGACCAAGGGCGGCAAACCGGCGCTGCGCGGCGCCGCGAGTGCCGAGCTGCTCGAGGAGGAGCGTGGTGACGGCCGCATCCCGGGGCTTAAGAAGGGCTTTCCCGGCGAGGGTGGCAGCATGGACTTCGACGCCCTGCTCGATCGCGTGGAGGCCGGCATCGCCGAGCGCCTGCACGAACTCGAGGCAGGCGACGTTGCCGCCGTCGACCCGATGTCGGCTCAGGCCGCGCATGCGCGCTGCTCGTATAACCACGAAGGAACGTTTGTAAGGAGGGACGTGTAGACCATGGATCTTTCGACTTTGATGCCGCAACAGCTGCAGATCGTCAAAACGCTCGACCGTCCGCTGTTTGTCTCGGCGGGTGCCGGTTCGGGCAAGACCTTTACCCTCACGCGCCGCATCGTCTACGCGCTCTCGCCCGAATCCGGTCCGTTCGTTGAGCATCTGGACCAGGTGCTCGCCATTACCTTCACCAAAGATGCCGCGGCCGAGATTCGCGACCGCGTGCGTCGCGCGCTTATCGAAGAGGGTATGGACGAGGAGGCCCTGACCGTCGACGACGCTTGGATCTCGACCATTCACGGTATGTGTTCGCGCATCCTGCGCGCGCATGCGTTGGAGCTGGGCATCGATCCCGAGTTCACGGTGCTTACCGATACCGATGAGCTTATGGATCAGGCTGTCGAGCATGTGCTGGGGCGCGCGACGGCGCCCGATGCCGCGCCTGAGCTCGCCGCCTCGCTTAAGGCCCTCTACGCTTGGTATCCCATGGCGGGCGAGGGCGGGCCGTTTGGCGCCGGTACCACCATCAAAGGTCTGGTGCGCGACCTGCTGGAGCTATCGAGCCAGCTGCCGGGCGGCATGGACGATGTGTGCGTGGCGCGCGGCCAGGCCGATACCTCGGCACTCGCCGACGCCTATCGCGCGGCGTTGGGTGCGAGCAAGGCCGCGACCGAGAAAGCGCAGGTGGCACTCGATGCCATCGACGCGTTTGAGGCGAGCGGCAAAACCATGGAGGATGTGGCGCGACTCATGATGTCGTGCAGCATGCCTCGGGCGAGCAAGGCGTTTCCTAAGGAACAGGTGGAGCTGCTCAAGGCCGAGGCTGCCGATGCGTTTATCAATATCGTGCTGGCCTGCGGTGGTCCCGCGCTCGATGCGCTGGTGGGCCTGGCCCGTTCCGTGGAGGCTGAGTATCGCGCGCTGAAGGCCGGCCAGTCCGCGCTCGATAACAACGACCTACTGCGTATGGCGTACGAGGCGCTGCGCGACTACCCGGCTATTCGAGCGGCCTATGAGGGTCGCTTTAAGATGGTCATGATCGATGAGTTCCAGGATACCGACCAGATGCAGGTCGATTTGATCCGTTACCTGACGGGCGCGGGGGAGCGCGCACTGTGCACCGTAGGCGATGCGCAGCAGTCGATCTACCGCTTCCGTGGTGCCGAGGTCGAGGTGTTCCGTCGCCAGGAGCGCAAGGTGGGTTCGACGACGGCGTCCGAGACGGTCGCCACGTCCGATGCCCCCGCCGGCGAGCTCGTCAAGCTTGTACGCAACTTCCGCAGCCACGACGAGGTGCTGCGCTATGTGGCGCGCGTCTTTGACGGCGACACCGGTGGTTTGATGCAGGGGTTCTTGGATCTTGAACCGAGCGACGAACGCGAGGACAAGCTCAAGGCGAAGGCATCGCGCCGCCAGGCGATCTTCGTTGCCGGTGGCAGTACGCAGGAGCGAACGCAGGCGAAAGCTCGCGCGATTGCGGAGCGATTCCAAGCACTCGTTAAAGCGGGCCAGCCCCAGGGCAGCATGGTCCTGCTGCTGGGCCGCATGACCAACGCCGATGTCTATGCGCAGGCCTTCCGCGACCAAGAGCTCGACTGCGTGATCGCAGGCGGCTCGGTCTTTGCCCAGGCAGCTGAGGTGCAGACGGTGCGTGCCCTGGTCTGCGCACTCGCCAATCCGGCCGATACGGCGCAGGGCCTTATGCCGCTGCTCGCCTCGCCGATGTTTGCGCTCGGCGCCCAGGAGTTCCTGGCGCTGGCGACCAAACTGGACGACCAGACGGGGGAGACCTCGCGCCGCAACATCGATGCGGGCATCATGAGCGATTCCGATGTGCCGGGTTTGCAAGACTTGCCGCTCGTGACGCGCGCCCGCGAGGTGCTGCGGTATGCGCTTCGTCGCGTGGGCCGCGATTCGTTCGCCGCCATCGCGCGCGATACTGTCAACGCCTCCGGCTGGTTTGTGCGTCTGGCACAGCGTGGTCCCGAGGGCAAGGCCATTGCCGCCAACGTGCTTAAGGCGCTCGATGCCGTGGCCGAGGCGGAGGCCGAGTTCGGTAACTCGCCGCGTTCCATTGCGCTTGCCTTCGACCGCTTCTTGGCGGGCAAGGAGGCCCCAGGTGCCCTCAACGAGGAGGGCGACGGCGCGGTGCGCATCATGACGGTGCATGCCTCCAAGGGCCTGGAGTATCCGGTCGTGGCGGTTGCGGAGTGCTTTGGCGTGCGTAAGTCTTCGGGTGCGGCTCAGATGGGGCGTGTCGAGGGCGGAGCGCAGGTCGTGGCGCTGCCGGCGCGCTTCGACGGCGTTAAACTCGCGGACGGCACGTTCGTAAAGGGCGATGACGTCAAAAAGCAGTTTGAGCATGCGTTTAAGGGTAAGGGCACGTCGCTATGGTTGCCGCCGGAGCTCATGGAGGATGTCTGCGCGACGGGTTCTCCCGCCGAGGCATTCGTTCGCCTGCGCAACCACGACCTGCAGCTTTCGCTCGAGGAGCGGGCTCGCTTGCTCTATGTCGCCATGACGCGAGCGCGCGAGCTGGTCATTCTGGCGATGGATGTCGGCGTGAGCCGCGGCAAGGTGACGGCGCCGACCTTCGATGTCGAGACGGATCTGACCTACGACGTGCTGCGCCGCATTTTGCCGACGGATGCCCTGGACATGCCGCAGCTCGATGCCGACCGCCTGGTGTTCGACAACTCCCAGCCGGGCGACTACGAGCTCATTTCGCTCGCGGACTTTTCCTTTGGCGAGCAGTCGTTTGAGGCCAATGCTTCTCTGGATGCCGAGGGCAGGCTTGTCCGCGGCGATGCCGATGCCGCCGATAATGCTGCGCACTCAACTGTGCCCGGTCCTGCCGACGCCGAGCCCGATGCGTTTGAGCTCGTGTATCCCCAGGCGGTGGGCGTGCGCATGGGCACCTGCCCGTATCCGGCGCGCGATTCGTACAGCTACTCGTCAATTGCCGCGGCGCTGCATGCCGAGTCCGAGGACCGTGCCGCCGAGGCACACGTGCCCATGGACGAGGCCGGCGATGATGCGGAGTCGGATGGTTCTGAGATGACGGATGCAGACGTGGCCGCCGTTGAGCCCGCCGGCAACCCCATGGCGCTGGGCTCGGCGTTCCATGCTGCCTGCCAGTGGCTGATCGAGATGGGTGCCGACGTGTTGCCCGCTGTGCGCGCCGATGCGCTGGCACGCTTGTGGCGCCTGACGCCGGAGCAGCGCGAACGCTTCGACGTTGCCCTGGACCGCTGGCTCAAGTCGGCTGTTCGTGCCGACCTGCTCGCGTGGCCGTGCGTTCGCGCCGAGGTGCCGTTCTTTTCGCTGGGCTGTGAGGACAAGGACATTGCCCGCTACGGTGCATATGCCGAGGGCGCCATCGACGCTTTGGCAACCGACCCGGCCGATCCGTCGCGCGCGCTGGTCATCGACTACAAGACGGGCGGCACACCGGACGAGACGCCGGATCAGCTGCAGGAGAAGCACGCCCTGCAGGCGCGCGTCTACGCTGATGTTCTGCACAAGGCGGGCTTTGAGGCCGTGACCGTCAAGTTCGTCCGCGCGGAGCAGCCGGATCCAACCATCTTCGTCAAACCCGCCGAACCTCAAGTAGTCACCTACAACCTTTAGCCACCTCAGGCTTTATGGTGCTATTTGGTTGGTTTTCGGCCGTAAGGCCCTCAATCGTCCAAATGGCACCGCAACGCATGGGAGAGCCTGGGGCGGTACAATGGCTCGAACGGTTCAAGCGAATAAGGAGCCATCATGCAGCTCACCAAAACGCTTAAGGTGACGCCGGAGGAGCTTTTTGACGCTCTGGCGGGGTCCATCATGCAGGATATCGAGAACGCCACGGGCAAACGTCCTAGCCGCAATAAGCTCAACGGCTATAAGTACGAGAAGCGTCCATACCGCAAAAGGCAAGACCAAGGGCACGGCGATCAAGGTTAAGATCAAGCACTTTGACTACCCGTGCCTCTATGAGGTCTGTTTTCAGTATGCGGCGGGCATCAATACCATGCGCTATGAGGCTGCACCTGCTGGCGATGGTGCTTGCGAGCTCACCTATACCGAGGATTTTCAGGGTGCGGGTGGCAACACGTCTGGCATGCGCGGCAAGCTCGGCCTCTTCTTCTACGAGCGCAAGCTCAAGAGCCGCGCCAACCAGACGATTGATCAAATCGTCAAATACATCGAGGGTGAGCGCCGCGTAAAGGCTAATCCCGCCTTCGCCGATGATACTGCCGAAAACGCTTCGGATGTATTCCATTGATACCCTGTGCAAAAGCTTTACCGCTCTTCACATCAACTGTGAACACTTCAGGCTTCGAGTCAGTAGCGAGCGGCCCGGCAAAATTAGTTGATGGAAGTGCCAAATGAATAAGAATGCCGCTACGCAACTGCACATCTATTCCGCCTTTTTCGTTCTCGCGGGATTTGTTTTAAATCGGGGAGTGTTTCTACTTTTCCTTGCGGATAAAGGAATGTCTGTCACGGAAATCGCGCTTTATCAAGCCCTGTACAACATTGCAACGGTCGTCCTCGAGCTGCCAACAGGGCTGGTAGGCGATTTCTTTGGAAAGAAGTTCTCGATTCAAGTGGGCGTTCTGCTTCTTTTCTTCCATACGGCTGGCATGCTGTTACTCTCAGGCCCCTTTCTCGTCGCGCTTTCCCTTGTTGAGGCACTCGCCTACTCCCTTCAATCGGGATCCGAACAAGCACTTTTATATGAAATTGCCCGAAATGCCGGTCAAGGAGAGCGCTTCCTCACCATCAACGCTCGGCTGCTTGCCGCGCAATCAATCGCGACGGGAGTGGCAATCGTACTTGGATCATTCATTGCCCAAGTATCTTGGAGTGCCCTCTACGTATGCGTTTCCGTTTTCTATCTCCTGCAGCTTTTCCTTCTGTATCCCATTGAGAGGATGGAAACGACCCATTCCAAAAACTCTGGGGAGGAAAGGTTTGACGTAGCCAAGATCTTCAGACGCGAAACCTGGTGCATTGGAGAATCCGCTTTTGCGGTATTGCTTCTTCTAGTCGGCACAAGCATGCTCGATGGATTCTATGGGAGTTATTACAACTTGAATCAGTTGGTATTCGACGCATTTGATGCTCCCGTCTCCATAATAGGAATCTTTTTCGGTGCATCCTATGCAGTAAATGCGACGGCCTACATTGCAGCAGATTTCTTCTCATCGCGTTTCGGGAAAAGAAACACCATGCTCGGCTCGATGTTAATCGAGGCCGGTCTTTTCATGATTCTTCCGTGGTTCGCTTCAAATCCGCTGTGTTTGTTTGGCCTTAGCATGGTGCTTTGTTTTCTCCCGGAAGTGGTGTACATCACTTCGGAAAACTTAATCCAAGACGCGATAGCGGATGATCTCCGCGCGACGATCCTTTCCGTCGCGTCTCTGGTAAGGGCCCTCTTTTCTGCAATGTTTTTCTCCATATTTGGATATGTGTTGGGGTTATATCCCATTCAGATAGCGCTCGGTGTTATTGGCGCAATCGCGATAGCAATTACCGCCGTTGTTTCTTTAAAAATGGTAGGAATACATGTCTCCAAGAATTGATATATCGATTGACGAGCTGCCCGAAGCGTCGAGCCTTCTTGATGGACATGACTATTCGTCACAAATCATTCAGCGTATCGCCGGGGTTTCAGTAATACTCGATATATCTGGATGCCCTCATTCCCCTTTTTGAAGGTCCCAAAAAGACTACCGTGT
This sequence comes from Collinsella sp. CLA-AA-H167, assembly GCF_040095305.1. NCBI lineage: Bacteria > Bacillati > Actinomycetota > Coriobacteriia > Coriobacteriales > Coriobacteriaceae > Collinsella > Collinsella sp. CLA-AA-H167. Next base: position 146,311 of record NZ_JBBNGA010000004.1, on the reverse strand, counting down.
GGGTTTGGCTAGGTTCGGGTGCTGTCCGCGCCGTGGGGTAAAATCGTTCAGTCAGAACACGAACCCGCATCGGAGCTCATCACATGGCATTCGTCCATCTGCACAACCACACCGTCTTTTCCATGCTCGACGGCGCAACCCGTATCCAGGATATGGTCAACCGCGCCGTTGAGCTGGGCATGCCCGCCGTCGCCATTACCGACCACGGCTACATGTATGGCGTGCCCGATCTGGCGCTGGCCTGTGACGCCGTTAACCACAACACGCCCGAGTACAAAACCTGGAGCCACGACAAGGCCTTCTTGGAAAAGGACCGTCGCGACGAGCTGGTGGAGCCCGATCCCGAGGCAAACCCGCGCGAGCATGCCCAGTATGTGAAGGACATGGCCATGTGGGACGAGAAGGGCAACATCGACGAGCTCAAGCCGCCTCTGGTCATCAAGCCCATCTTTGGCTGCGAGGTTTACTTTACGCCGGACGAGACGCTCGCCCGCGACCATAAGCCCGAGCTTTATCACATGATCCTTCTGGCCAAGGACCAGGAGGGCTACGTCAACCTGATGCAGACGGTTTCCGAGGCCGCCGTGCAGGGCTTTTACTACAAGCCCCGCGTGACGCTCGACAACCTGCGCCGCCATGCCAAGGGCATGATCTGCACGAGCGCCTGCATCGCGGGCATCATTCCCAAATACATCGACCGCGGTGACATGGAGGGCGCCATCAAGTGGGCCGAGACCTTCCGCGATACCTTCGAACCCGGCGACTTTTATATCGAGATCCAGGAACACGGCATCACCACCGACAACGGCCTGACCGACGAGCAGATGGACCGCACGCTCATCGATATCGCCAAGCAGGTGGGCGTCAAAGTCATTGCCACCAACGACTTCCACTACCTGCGCCGCGAGGACGCGCCGGTGCAGGACGTCATCATGTGCATTGGCATGAACGCCAAGGTCGACGACCCCAACCGCATGCGCATGACCGGCTCGGAGTTTTATATGAAGACCGAGGAGGAGATGCGGGCGATGTTCCCGTATTGCCCCGAGGCCTGCGACAACACGCTCGAGATCGCCGACAAGTGCTACGTAGAGCTGGACTGGGACTCCATCATCCTGCCGCGCTTCCCGCTGCTCGACCCCGGCGAGACACACGAGAGCCAGTTCCGCCGCGAGTGCGAGAAGGGCCTGCGCCAGCACTATGGTGACGACTGGGCCACGCGCGAGATCGGTGGCGTCAACATCAAAGAGCGCTTTGAGTACGAATACAAGGTCATTTGCGACAAGGGCTTTGCCGCCTACTTCCTCATCGTCGCCGAGTACGTGCAATGGGCCAAGGACAACGGCATCGGCGTCGGCCCCGGCCGTGGCTCGGCCGCCGGCGCTATCGTCGCCTACGCCATGAACATCACCGCGTTCGACCCGCTCGAGAACGGCCTGATGTTCGAGAGGTTCCTGTCCCCGCAGCGTACCGAGATGCCCGATATCGATATGGACTTCGACGATGAGCGGCGCCTCGAGGTCGTGGAGCACGTTCGCCAGCTCTACGGCCCCGAGAAGGTCACCCACGTCATCACCTACTCGACCATTAAGGCCAAGCAGGCCATCAACGATGCCGCGCGCGTTCTGGACTACCCGGTCTACATGGGCCAGCGCCTGTCCAAGATGGTCTCGAGCGACCCCAAGGTCAAGCTCAAGCAGGTACTCGAAAAACAACCCGGCAAAGAGGATCTGTTTAACCCCGACTTTGCCGAGGCCTATAAAAAGGACGACGACGCCCGCCGCATCATCGACACGGCGCTCTCGATTGAGGGCCTCACCCGTGGCGAGGGCGTGCACGCGTGCGCCGTTCTGATCTGCCGCGACCCCGTCAACGAACATGTGCCCACCAAGCTCGACACCAAGGGCGGCGTCGAGATTACCCAGTACGAGGGCCATACCGTTGCCGACATGGGCCTGCTCAAGATGGACTTCTTGGGCCTGCGCACGCTGACGGTTATCTCCAAGGCCAAGGCAAACATCAAAAAGAACTTCGGTATCGACATCAAAGAGGAAGAGATCCCCTTTGACGATCCCGAGATCTTTAAGCTCATGGGCTCCGGTCACACTGCCGGCGTCTTCCAGGTCGAGTCCGCCGGCATGACGGCCACGATCAAGAACATGAAGCCCACCGAGTACAAGCACGTCGTAGCATTGATCGCCCTGTACCGCCCGGGCCCGCTGGGCGCCGGCATGGTCTCGTCCTACATCAACCGTATGAACGGCAAGGAGCCGGCCGTCTCCTACGACGACCGCCTGGACGACATCCTGGGCGAAACCTACGGCACCATGGTCTACCAGGAGCAGGTTATGCTCATCTCCGTCGAGATGTGCGGCTTCTCCAAGGGCGAATCGGACTCGCGTATCCGTAAACCCGTGGCTAAGAAAAAGATCAAGCTGCTCACGTCGACGGTGCTGCACTGGGAGGATGGCTCGGACGAGACCACCTACGACCACTGGATGAACGGCGCTATCAAGAACAACTACACGCGCGAGGTCGCCCAGAAGATTTGGGACGATGTTCTCGAGTTCGCATCTTACGCCTTTAACAAGTCGCACTCCGCCGGCTACGCCATCCTGGTTATGCAGACGGCGTGGCTCAAGGCGCACTATCCGCACGAGTACATGGCGGCCGTTCTGACGTCCTACACGGGCAAGACCGACAAGATCGTGCACTACGTCTCGGCATGCCGTCACGACGGCATCCCCGTGCTGTCGCCAGATGTCAACGAGTCGGGTACCGAGTTCACGGCTACCAAGGAGGGCGTGCGCTTTGGTCTGGCCGGCATCCGCGGCGTGGGCACCGGTGTGGCACAGGCGATTATCGCCGAGCGCGAGGCGGGCGGCCCGTTTAAGACGCTGCACGACTTTGTCGAGCGCGTGGACTCGAGCCAGGCCAACCGTCGCGTAATCGAATCGCTGATCAAGGCAGGCGCCTTCGACTCCACGGGGTATCCGCGTCGTCAGATGATGCACTTTGTGGACAAGAACAACCCCGAGAACATCATCGATGCCGCGGTAAAGCGCCAGAAGGATCGCGCGAGCGGGCAGACGTCGTTCTTCGATATGTTTGGCGACGTTGAGGGCTCGGGCTTCGAGGTCAGCGTGCCCGATCCGGACGGCCAGGAATGGGACCGACACCTCAAGCTGAGCCAGGAGAAAGAGGTTCTGGGCATCTATGTCTCGGACCACCCGCTGCGCCCGTTTGAGTATGCACTAGCCAAGGCGCGCGACTTCTCGTTCTCGCAGATCGATACCGGCTACGAAGTTCAGAATCCTACGGGCGGCACCATCAACCAGGAAATTCCCGAGGGCAAGGCGCTGTGGTGGGCCGGCATGGTCTCGAGCGTGTCCAAGCGCGTGACCAAAAACGGTGACCCCATGGGCATCGTGCAGCTCGAGGACATGGAAGGCGAGGCCACCGTCGTCGTGTTCCCCAAGACCTATAAAGAGGCCGAGGGGTACCTGTACGGCGAGGTCGATCCCGAGACCGGCGCGCAGCTGTCCGATGCCTTTGTGCGCATTAAGGGCAAGCTCGAGCGCTCGGACCGCGGCGACCAGATCATCGCGCAGGAGATCGTGCCGCTCGAGCTCAACGAGGAGAACAACAAGCCCAAGGTGTTTGAGGTCATGGTGCCCAACAGCCGCTTTAGCCAGGGCAATATGGCGCGCCTGGCCACGGTGCTCACCGCTAACCCGGGCGGCGACCGTGTGGAGATCTTTATCGAGCAGGTGGACGGGCGCGTGCTGCGTGCCGAGGTACCTGCCAAGGTCAACGCGCGTTCGATTCCGCTGCTGGCCGAGGCCAAGGCCATTGTGGGTAACCAGGGCCGCGTGACGGTGATCTAAGCTACCCCGGGTGAGATTGGAGGAAGTGATGGCGCAGGGGACGTTTGTGCAGGCGCTTCGCAAAGAGGCGGCGTTGAGCGGCACCTTTATGAAGGGGCGTTCGCTCATGCTCAACGGTGCCGTGCTGTCGATTGAGGACAGCGGCTCGCGCTTCTCCAAAAACGTGACGATTGAGGGGTCGGTGCGCGGCTCGCGCGGCGACCTGTACAAGACGCACGTGGCGCTCGACATGGACGAGCACGAGGTGATCGACTACGACTGCGATTGCCCCGCCGCCTATCGTTACCCCGGTATGTGCAAGCACGCTATTGCCACGGCTCTGGCGTATTTGGATGCCAGCGGCGCCGAGCCCGTCGAAGGTTTGCGCACGCCGGTCCGCACGTTTACGGCGCAGCCGAAACAGCCCGCGCGCACCGCGTCCGCCGCGCCGGCCGTCAACCCCAACTTTCCCTTCCCGGCGCCCGTCCCCACGAGCCCGAGCCTTGTGGCGGCGCTTTCCGATCTTTCGGACGCGCGCATGGATGAGCTGGCGAGCATGCGCCGCAAGCTTGCCGGTGCCGTTGATCCCGACGCCCCCAAAGCGGCGTTGGAGCCCTCGTTGGTGCCGTACTACAATCCGCTGTTCGCTGACCGCTTTAGCTGGGCGCTCGAGTTCCGCATTCGCTGTGGATCGGTCTCCTACGTGGTCAAGGACATCGACGGCATGGCCGATGCCTACGTGCGCGGCGGCACGTTCTCCTATGGCAAGAAGCTCACGTTTGTCCATTCACCTGAGGCCTTTGACGAAACATCGGCAAAGCTGCTCAACCTTGTTGTGACGACAGTTGCCTATCTCGATGACATCACAAGCTCGCGTTCGGCGTCGTACGACTTTGCCCGCAGTGGTTTTGTTGCCGAGCGTCAGTTGCCGCTGTCCGAGCATAGCATCGTATATGTGCTGGACCTGCTGCGCGGCCAGACCATCTCCTTTGAGCCCGCCTGGTCGCGGGGGATGACGACGCATCGCACCTACGACGTGGCGGTTGAGCTGTCTCCGCAAGGGGAGGACGAGGCATCCGCTAAGCGCCCACCGCTGCTTGCCGCCAAAATCGCGCCGGCGGCTGGTGGTAGCTATGACCTGCGCCTGCCCGCCGATATGTACTGCTTTGCGTCGGGCGATGCCGCCTACTTGGTTGACACGCGCCGCGCGCGCCGTACCGACGCTGCATTTGCTCAGCATGCCGCACCTTTTTTGTCGCGCTTGCTGCCGTGCCGCACGCCCGCCCATATTGCCGCCGAGCAGGTGGGTGAGTTCTGCCGTATGGCGCTGCCCATTTTGCGCGACTACACCGACCTCACCGCGCCCGCCGCGCTCGATACCGTGGCACCCGAGCCGAGCTTTGCTATGGCGATCGGCGTCGACGATGGGCTCGTGACCTGCAAAATTACGGTTACCTACGGCGATTGGTCGGCGGATCTCTTTAGCCTGGGCGCTCCGGGCAGCCCCTTCGAAGAGCAGCGCCCCGGTGTGCCGCCCCGCGACGAGGTGGCGGAGTTTCGCGTTATGGATACGGCGGCCCTGTACTTCGATTTCTACGAGCGCGGCCTGGCGTTTGAGGAGCGCGATGACGCCCGCTTGTTCTGCCTGCTGACCGAGGGCCTGTCTGCCCTGTCCGAACTGGGTGAGATCATGCTCAGCGACCGTCTGCGCCAGATCTCGGTCCGCCCCGCGCCCAAGCTCTCGGTTCGTGCGACCGTTAAGAGCAATCTGCTCGATGTCGAGCTGGGCGCGAGCGGGCTTTCGGCCGCGGACCTTGCCGTCTATCTCGATTCGTACAAGCGCCATCAAACGTTTGCGCGCCTTACGTCCGGCGACATCATTCGCCTGGACGAGGGGGCGCGCGCCGCGTTTGGCCTTGCCGAGGACCTGGGTGTCGATGCCGTCGACCTGCTCGACGGCGTGTCGCTTCCCGCGTCGAGCACCCTGTTCGTCGACAGCATGCTCGCACGCACGCCGGCGCTCGAGGCCGATCGCGACGCTGCGTTCCGCCGTACCGTCGAGCGCCTGGACACGCTCGGCAAGATGGACTTTACGGTGCCGGCATCGCTCAAGGCAACGATGCGCGGCTACCAGGTCGACGGATACCAGTGGCTCGGCTCGCTCGAACACCTGGGCCTTGGCGGCATCTTGGCCGACGACATGGGCCTGGGCAAAACGCTCCAGATGATTGCGCATATTCTGGCGCGCGTGGAGGCGGGGGACACCAAGCCCACGCTCGTGGTATGCCCGGCCTCACTCGTGTACAACTGGACTGCCGAGCTGGAGCGCTTTGCCCCGTCGCTCGATGTGTGCGCCATTGTGGGCGCCAAGGCTCAACGCCGCGTGCAGATCGCCGGCGTGGCCGAGCATAGCGTGGTCGTGACGTCGTATGACCTTATGCGGCGCGATATCGACGAGTACGTCGAGCGGGATTTTGCCCGCGTGGTGCTCGATGAGGCACAGTACATTAAAAATCCGCTCACGCAGGTGGCGCGCGCCGCCAAGCGCCTGCCTGCCGGCGTGCGCTTTGCCCTGACGGGCACGCCCATCGAAAACCGCCTGTCCGAGCTCTGGAGCATCTTCGACTTTTTGATGCCGGGCCTTTTGGGGACGCGCGAGTCGTTTGCCAAGCGCTTCGAAAGCCCGGTCGAGCACGCCGAGGGCGACAGCGCCGCTCGCCTGCAGGCGCTCGTGTCGCCGTTTGTGCTGCGCCGTGTTAAGGAAGACGTGGTGGCCGACCTGCCCGAGAAGATCGAAGACACCGTCATGGCGCAGCTTACCGGCGAGCAGCGCAAGCTCTACCTGGCCAACCAGGACCGCATCGCCCAGCAGGTGCAGCACCGCGAGGCTGGGGAGTTTAAGAAGGACAAGCTCAAGGTGCTCGCCGAGCTCACCAAGCTGCGCCAGATCTGCTGCGACCCGCGTCTACACTACGAGGATTACAAGGCGGGGAGCGCCAAGCTCGATACGTGTATGGAGCTCGTGCACGGCGCACTCGACGGCGGGCATCGCATCCTGTTGTTCAGCCAGTTTACGGGTATGCTCGATATCATCGGTAAGCGCTTGGCCAAGGAGGACATCGCCTTCCTTAAGCTCACGGGCGCTTCGTCTAAGGAGAGCCGCGCCAAGATGGTCGCGCAGTTCCAAGCGGGCGAGGTTCCGGTCTTTTTGATTTCGCTCAAGGCGGGCGGCGTGGGCCTTAACCTGACGGCGGCCGACGTGGTCATCCACTACGACCCGTGGTGGAACGTGGCAGCGCAGGACCAGGCGACCGACCGCGCGCACCGTATTGGCCAGCAACATACCGTGACCGTGTACAAGCTCATCGCCAAGGACACGATCGAGGAGCGCATTATGCAGATGCAGGAGTCCAAGCGCGACCTGGTCAACAGCGTGCTCGGCGGCGACGGCATCTCGTCGGCGCTGTTTACCCGCGAAGATGTTCTGGCGCTGCTGGGCGGCGACGGGCGCTAACCCGCTCGGGTGGGGCCGCCAGGGCGGATAGCGCACGCTGCCCCATCGTCCCCGCCCGTTATGTGTTCATTTGCAATGCCGTGGATGGTTTGTCTGCCTTTGGGCATAAGAACCATCAAGAACATTGGCACGTCAGCAAAGGAGAACATCATGGCGAAATTCTTTAAGGACCCCGACGGTAAGCTCATTGCCGCCCTTGGCAACGACGTTGCAACCCCTGCCGGTTGCACGGAACTGACCGCAAACACTGAGGACGCGGCGCACGAGAAGCACGTGCCTGTTGTCGAGACCGAGCGCGACGGTCACGTGATTCGCGCACGCGTTGGCTCGGTCGAGCACCCCAGCCTGCCCGAGCACTATATTGAGTGGATCGCCCTTGAGGCCGAGGGCCGCTTAGAGGTCCATTACCTTGAGCCCGGCATGAAGCCCGCGACGTTTTTTGCCGGCGGTTCCAAGACCGGTACCGTCTATGCCTACTGCAACCTGCACGGGCTGTGGTCCGCGACATTCTAGGAGCGCGCCCCCGCTCGGGGTATCATAGCTAGCATATGCACATGCGAGCGCCGACTGCATCATGCGGCCGGCGCTTTTACTACGACAACGATGGTTTACGACGGAAAGGGCTGAGCCATGAAGCTCGCGCTTGCACAGATCGATATGCGCCTGGGTGATATTGAGGGCATTTGCGGCCGCATGGAGGACCAGGCTCGTCTGGCCCACGAGCGCGGGGCGCGCGTGCTGTGCGTTCCGGCTCCGCTCTTTATGGGCGCCATGCCCGGGGGCCTGGTGGGCACTGCCGACTTTGAGCACGACATGCTTGCTGGCTTGACTGGTGTCGCCGAGCGTATCCAGGAGCTTGACATGATCTGCATCGTGCCCGCGGCGGTTTCGTTTGAGGGCCAGCCGCTGCTCGACTACATGATGCTCAAGGACGGTCATGTGGTGCCGGCGCGTTCGAGCATTGCCCTGCAGCGTGGCGAGAACAACGACACGCGTTGGGCGCCGCCGGTGTTCGACGTGGACGGCGTGCGCATTGCCGTGATTTTTGACTTGGACCGCGAACTCGAGATGTTGCCGACCGGTGTTGACCTCATTGCGTATTTCCAATTCAACGCGTTTGACATGACCGACCGCGAGACTGCTGCCATTGCCGCCGTACGCAGCGGCGCCTACCGCAAGATCGCATCCAAGCGCAGCGTGTGGTTTGCCTGCATGGCGCCGGTCGGTGCCTATGACGAGTCGGTGTATACCGGCGGTTCGTTTGTGCTCGACGACTGCGGTCGCGTGGTGGCCCAGGCGCCGTGTTTTGAGGAGAGCCTGCTGGTTCAGGAGATTCAGCGCGGCGTGATGCTCGATGCCCTGGAAGATCACGAACTGCCCGAGTTCCGTTCCGAGGAGTGGCTGTGGCAGGCGCTGGTGCTCGCCGTGCGCGACAACGCCCGAGCCCACGGTGCGTCGCGTGCTGTGGTGGCGCTCGAGGGCGACTTGCCGTCGTCCCTGCTGGCGGCGCTGACCGTCGACGCTCTGGGCCCGCGTAATGTGATTGGCCTGGTGCTGGGGCGCAACCGTATCTTTACGCCGGCGCAGGAAGAGGCCGAGGCTGCCCGCTGTGCCGCCGTCCGCGCCATCGCCGAGCGTCTGCACATTCGCACCGTCGAGCGCGATGCACCGGATGCGGCGCGTGTGCTCGATCGCGACGTGTCGGCGGGCGATGCCGAGCGTCTGCGCTCGCGCACGCTGGGCCTCATGCTGGAGGACACGGCGCTCGAGCTGGGTGCGATGGCGCTGAGCCCGCTGTCCAAAACCGAGTACGCGCTGGCGGCGCCGGCGCTTTGCGGCGGCTACCAGGGCGATTACGCGCCCTTTGGCGATGTGTACCTGTCGACGCTTGAGTTTGTGGCGCGTGTGCGCAACCGCACGTCTGCCGTGGTGCCCCAAGAGCTCGTGACGCTCAACGCGGTGGAAGATTGTATGGAGCGAGTGCTGGCGCAGGCGCTCTCGACGCTCGACGGTCCGGTCGATATGCTCGACCGCGCGGCACAGCTGCTCGGCGGGCTTGAGCCGGGTGAGGTCGATGGCGCGCTCGAGGCGCACGTGGACCGCAATCGATCTTTCGACGACATCCCGATGGCCGCTGGCAAGCCTGAGGCCTGCTCGCTGCTGCTGATGCTCGTGCGTCAGGGCGAGGCCGCCCGCCGCATGCTGCCGACGGCGTCGATCGTCTCAGCCCGTTCGTTTGTCGAGCGCGCCTGGCCGTACATGCTCGCGTGGTCCGACCTGGGGCTTAACGGCAAGGAGCGTATGACGGTCGATTCGCTGGCGCGCGCCGAGGTGCGCCGTTTTGCTGACGAGGATACGAGCGAGCGCGTGCGAAACGAGATGATGGGCGTGCTGGGCGAGCTACTGGGTATTTCGCCCGAGCAGATGGAGGAGCTGCGCTCCGAGGACGGCCAGCGCCGCCTGCACGAGGGTATGAAGAAGTTTGAGGGCGAGGTCCAGGACGCCATCGATAAGATGATGGGCGGCCAGGGTGGCCCGCAGGGTGGGCCCCAGGGTGGCCCGATGCCGCATCCGCCGGTGGATCCGAGGCAGTTTCCCTTTTTCTCTCAAAACTAACTATGGGATAGGATTCGCTTCCAACCCCGACACTTCAACTAAGCATCTTGGCCCCGTTGTGTTATTCTAGAACAGACGTTCGTGAATGATGCTCAGGGCCTTGCCTTGTGCTGTACTTGTGACGAGGGGAGGTTGGCTTGGTCATTTTGGGTATCGACCCCGGTTTGGCCCATACGGGTTGGGGGATTATCGAGGAGCGGCGCGGCGAGGTTCGCTGCCGTGCCTACGGTTGTATCGAGACCAGCGCGGGTAGTCCGCTCGCGGTGCGCCTGTCGCATATCGCCCGCGACCTCAAGGGCGTCGTGGAGCGTTATCGACCCGATACTGCTGCTATCGAGAGCATCTACTTTGGCGCTAATGTCCGCTCGGCAATCCCCACGGCACATGCCCGCGGTGCCGCGCTCGTGGCGCTTTCGGAGTGCGCGCTCGAGATCGGCGAGTACACGCCTATGCAGATCAAGCAGGCTGTGGTGGGTACCGGCGCCGCGGACAAGCGGCAGGTCGCCTACATGGTGCGCACGCTCACGCAGCTCGACCACGACCCTCATCCCGACCATGCCGCCGATGCCCTGGCTTGCGCCATCTGCCACGTAAACCTCAGCCGCACCCGCGCCCTCACCGGTGGCGAGTTCTATCAACAGAGAGGAACCGGATACTGATGATTTCCCAGCTCCACGGAACGCTTGTCGAGGCCACGATGAGCTCTGCTGTCGTCGACGTGTCGGGCGTTGGCTTTGAACTCGGCATTTCTGGCGGCACTGCGGCCACGCTGCCTACGCCCGGCGGTGAGGTGCGCCTCTATACCCGTATGCAGGTGCGCGAGGACGCTATGACACTTTTCGGTTTTTCCTCTAAGGATGAGCGCACGATGTTCGACCGGCTTGTGTCCGTCTCGGGCGTTGGCCCGCGCTTGGCGCTCGCCGTACTTTCCACCTATACCGTGGGACAGCTGTATTCCCTGGTGATGGCCGAGGACGACAAGGGCATGGCCAAGGTGCCCGGCGTGGGCAAAAAGACCGCCCAGCGCCTCATCTTGGAGCTCAAGAGCACCTTTGCCAAGGACAAGGGCTTTGTGCCGGTCGATGCGATCCCCGGTCAGGTTGCGATGCCCGTGCCCGCCGCCGCTCCTTCGGCGATCGATGACGCCCGTGCGGCACTCCTTTCCATGGGCTTTAGCCCGCAGGAGACCGATGTCGCTCTGAGCGGGTATGATGGGCAGGATATGCGTGTCGAGGATTTGCTCGGCGCGGCGCTTAAGCGACTCGGAATGGATGCGTGATGTGGGAAGCCGATGACTCTCGGGACCTGTGGGCGACGCCCGGCAACTCGCCGGCGGCATCCATGGCGCACGGCGAGCGCATGGTGGGCTCGGAGCTGACGGCCGAGGACCTCGATGTCGATCGCACTTTGCGCCCCCAGCGCCTGGACGATTACTGCGGCCAGGAGCATATCAAGCAGAGCCTGCGCGTGTTGATCGAAGCGGCGCAGAGCCGTGGGGAGACGCTCGACCACGTGATCTTCTCGGGTCCTCCGGGCCTGGGCAAGACCACGCTGGCCACCGTAATCGCCAACGAGTTGGGCGCTCAGATAAAAACGACGAGTGGCCCGGCCATCGCGCGTACGGGCGACCTGGCGGCCATCCTTACCAACTTGCAGCCGGGTGATGTGCTGTTTATCGACGAGATCCACCGCCTCAACCGTTCGGTCGAGGAAGTCCTGTACCCCGCGATGGAGGACTTTGCCCTCGATATCGTGATTGGCAAGGGTCCGGCGGCGCGCTCGATTCGCCTGGATATCCCCAAGTTTACGCTGGTAGCAGCAACGACCCGCTCAGGCATGTTGACCGGCCCGTTGCGCGACCGCTTTGGCATTTCATATCGCCTGGATTACTACACGGTCGAAGAGCTCGCGCAGATTGTGACGCGCTCGGCAACTATTCTGGGCGTGGCGATCGACCATCCCAGTGCACTTGAGATCGGCTCGCGTTCGCGCGGCACGCCGCGTCTTGCCAACCGCCTGCTCAAGCGCGTGCGCGATTACGCACAGGTGCGCGGCAACGGTCCCATCGAGCTCGATATCTGTCGCCAGGCGCTCGAGTTCTTCGAGATCGACGAGCTCGGCCTGGACTGGATGGATATTCGTATCTTGGAGACGCTTGCCAAGACGTTCTCCGGTCGTGCCGTGGGACTTACGACCCTTGCCAGCGCGGTGGGCGAGGACCCGGGCACGCTCGAGGATGTCTATGAGCCCTATTTGCTGCAGTGCGGGTTGATGATTCGTACGCCGCAGGGCCGTCAGGCAACCCTGCGCACCTTTGAGCACCTGGGGATTGAACCTACCGTTTAGGGCGCTTTGTTTTGGCGGGCTGTTGGGCTATCGCCGGGCATCGGGTAAACATATCGCCGTTCATCGGTTATGGGCGTTTTACTATTGCGCGCCCGTGCTATGCTGAATTGGTCTTTTTCTCATTCGGTAACGAAAGGACCGCCCATGCCTACTGACATCGAAATCGCACGTTCTGTCACGCCGCTGCCTATTACCGAGGTGGCCAAGAACGCCGGCGTCGACGTTAAGCACCTTATTCCGTACGGCTTCGACAAGGCTAAGGTCGACTATTCACTGCTCAACGAGCCGACCGATCACCAGGCCAAGCTCGTCCTCGTGACCGCTATCAACCCAACGCCTGCGGGCGAGGGCAAGACCACCACGACCATCGGTCTGGCCGATGGCCTGCGTCGTCGCGGCGTCAAGAGTGCCGTGGCCCTGCGCGAGCCTTCGCTCGGCCCCGTCTTTGGTGTTAAGGGCGGTGCTGCCGGCGGCGGCTGGGCTCAGGTGATCCCCATGGAGGATATCAACCTGCACTTTACCGGCGACTTCCATGCCATCGGTGCTGCCAACAACCTGCTGGCCGCCATGCTTGATAACCACATCCAGCAGGGCAACCAGCTTGGCATCGACGTTAAACGCATCACTTGGAAGCGCGTCGTCGATATGAACGACCGTCAGCTGCGCCACGTCATCGACGGTATTGGCGGTAAGGCCCAGGGCGTGCCGCGCGAGGACGGCTTCGATATCACCGTCGCCTCCGAGGTCATGGCAATCCTGTGCCTGTCTACGAGCATCAGCGACCTCAAGGAGCGCCTGGGCGAGATCGTCGTCGGCTACAGCTTTGCCGGCGAGCCCGTCCGTGCCCGCGACCTTAAGGCCCAGGGTGCCATGGCCGCGTTGCTTAAGGACGCGCTCAAGCCCAACCTGGTGCAAACGCTCGAGGGCACGCCCGCGTTTGTCCACGGCGGCCCCTTCGCCAACATCGCCCACGGCTGCAACTCTATCATGGCCACGCGTATGGCGATGCGCTTTGGCGATGTTGCCATTACCGAGGCCGGCTTCGGTGCCGATCTGGGTGCCGAGAAGTTCCTCGACATCAAGTGCCGTATGACGGGCGTTCGCCCCAGCGCCGTCGTGGTCGTCGCGACCGCTCGTGCGCTGAAGTACAACGGTGGCGTCGCCAAGGCCGACCTCAACGAGGAGAACCTCGAGGCACTCAAGGCCGGCATGCCCAACCTGCTGCGTCACGTCGACAACATCCAGAACGTTTATGGTCTTCCCTGCGTGGTCGCCATCAACCGCTTCCCGACGGACACCGAGGCCGAGCTTGCGCTCATCGAGTCCGAGTGCCAGAAGCTCGGCGTCAACGTTAAGCTTTCCGAGGTCTGGGCCAAGGGCGGCGAGGGCGCGCTCGAGCTTGCCGATGAGGTCATGCGTCTGATTGAGCAGCCGAGCGAGCTCAAGTTTGCCTATGAGGACGGCGCCGATGTGGCCGACGCTCTTGAGGCCATTGCCACCAAGGTCTACCGCGCCGACGGTGTTGACTTTACGCCGGCCGCCAAGCGCCAGCTCGCCGAGCTGCGCGAGAACGGCTTTGGCAACCTGCCGGTGTGCGTGGCCAAGACGCAGTACAGCTTTAGCGACAACGCCAAGGCCCTGGGCGCTCCCGAGAACTTCCGCATCACGGTGCGCGAGCTCAAGGTTTCCGCCGGTGCCCACTTTGTGGTCGCACTGACTGGCAGTGTTCTGACCATGCCGGGCCTGCCCAAGGTCCCTGCGGCCGAGAACATCGACGTCGACAACGACGGCAACATCACCGGCCTGTTCTAAGCCTGCTGCCCATAGCTGCTTGTCCGCCCCGCCGTGCCCACAAGGCCCGGCGGGGCTTTTTTATCCTTAGGCCCGCGCATGTCTTGTAGATACCGACGGGCTCTGCCCATCATAGGCTTTTGCGCGGGTAGAATGCATGGATAATTTGATGCTCACGCGCGACGGAAAGGAATCGTTGCATGGATCAGGACAAGACAACCGTGATGGGCGGCTACGGTTCCGCGCAGGCTGGCGATAGCGCCGATGCGACCCGCGTTGTTCCCAACCCCGGATATACCGACCCCGCCGCGACGCAGCCTTCTGCCGAGCCCACCCGGGTTATGGGCTATGGCGACACGGCGCAGGATTCTTGCGCTGCATCTTCGCAAGGCCCCTATGGCAACGCAGCTCCGGACCCGTTTGATTATGCGTCGCAGGATTCTTATGCCGCTTCGACACCGAATCCCTATGATGACCTGCCGCAGAATCCCATTCCGCAGCCTCAGCAGACGACGTATATGCCTCGCACGGCGCAGCCTCGCTACGAGTCGCGCGAGCCGTATCGCGAGTACCCCAAGTCGATTCCGCAATATGGCGAGGACGAGGAGAAGAAGCCGTCGCGTTCGTCGAGCGTGATCAAGAAGATCCTCATCGTGCTGGCGATCTTCTTTGCGCTGTCGGTTGTGTTTGCCATCGTGTCGGGCATGCTCAACAAGCGAGGGAGTTCAACGGCCGATACCACTGCCGAGCAAACCGAGTCCGCCTCGTCTAGCACCGTCGATCTGAGCGATATCCCGGGGCAGTACTGGTCCAACGCCAAAAAGCTTCTCAAGTCGCGCGGCGCCGATCTTTCGAATGCCGTGGTCCTGACTGATGATGGCTCAACGCCCGTCATCGATGCCAACTGGGTCGTTACTTCTGCCTACTATAACGACAACGGCAACCTCGAAATTCAACTCACGCACAAGAACAGCTCGGGCAACTCGTCCGGCGGCCAAAGCGGTACCGACAGCTCGAGCTCCAATACGCTGGAGGACTTGAGCAACAAGGCACAGGAGTTGGGAGACAAGGCGCAAGAGCTGGGCGATACGGCACAAAACCTGGGCGACACCGCGCAGAACTTGGGCGACATGGCGACGGATGCCTGGAACGCACTGCAAAACGGCATCTCGGGCGCGCAGGGAAACTAGCTGTTAAGCGGGCTACAGCTGCTCTGCTGGACGGTCGGGCGAACTAAAGCCCGAGTCAAACGTAACGACGCATGAGACGTTGGGCCGGCGCTCGTGCACGATGCGCGTGACGAGCTCCAGCAGCTCCTCGTCGGATATGTCAAAGCCGTCGGGGCGCACCAGGTCAAACGAAACGAACCCGTCGTGCTCGTGCAGGTCGTGGATGGAGAGCGCGGGATCGATCTGCATGACGCCGCGCTTGACCCAGCCGCGCAGATCATCGCCGGTTGTCGCGATGGGGTCGCAGTGCAGCGTGATGCCAATGCCCATCTGGCGCTTGATGTCGTGCTCGATGGTGTCCAGGATCTCGTGGTGCTCAAATGCGTCGCCCTCGCCGGGCATCTCCACGTGGGCGCTGGCAAACTGACGACCGGGGCCGTAGTCGTGCACCATCAGGTCGTGTGTGCCCAAGACCTGCGGATAGGACATGATCTTGTCGCGGATTGCCTGGACGAGCTTGGGGTCGGGCGCTTGCCCCAGCAACGGGCTGATGGCGTCGCGCACCAGGCCCATGCCACTGATGCAGATGAAGACGCCCACGCCCAGGCCCGCCCAGCCGTCGAGGTCAAAGCCGGTCGTCTGCGAAATAAGCGCTGCGGCCAGGACCGATCCCGAGGTGATGACGTCGTTTTTGGAGTCCTGTGCTGTGGCGATGAGTGTTTCGGAATCGATACGGTTGCCCAGCGCACGGTTGAATGCGGCCATCCAGAATTTGACGAGCATGGACAAGACGAGAGCGGCTAGGGAGACCAGCGTGTAGGCGGTGGGGGAGGGCTTGATGATCTTAGTGACCGACTCGAGGATCAGGTTGATGCCGACGGCGCAAACCAGGACGGCGACGAACAGACCGGCTAGGTACTCGTAGCGACCGTGGCCATAGGGGTGGCCTTCGTCTGCCGGGCGGCTGGCAAGGCGGAACCCGAGCAGGCTCACGATGTTGCTCGAGGCGTCGGAGAGGTTGTTGAAGGCGTCGGCGATGAGCGAGACAGAGCCGGCGAGCAGGCCCGCGATGCCCTTGGCCAGGCACAGAGTGATGTTGAGGCCAATGCAGATGAGGCTTGCGGCGAAGCCCGCGTTGGTGCGGCAGGAGGTATCGACCGGCTCGCCCTCGCTGCCGGGAACAAGCGTATGTACCAGCCGATTTACAAATAGCATAGCGGTCGTCCTCACAATCATGTTTAAGGGGATAGTGTAGCTCGCGCGGAGGCGCTGTGCACCGATGCTCAGAAAATGCAGTAATGGTCTGCCGGTGCTAACGAGCGAGCCTTCTCGTCTGCCTGGGTGGTCCATTTTGGGCCACATGGGTATGGGCATGTGCCTGTTTGCTCGACATACTTAACGTCGATAGCCCCTGTGCAAAGGAGGACGTTTCCATGGACGAGATGTTTGCCATTAAATGTCAAAACTGCGGCGGCCCTATGTACTCGCACCAGGCTAAGCGCAGCTTTGAGTGCGCCTATTGCGGCGCGGTCATTCCGTGGCAGGCGGACGCCGGAGAGCCCAAGAGCGCTTTGGGCATTCGCCATACGCCGTTGACGGTGGTGGATGGACTGCTCAAGCTCACGCATGTGTCGCAACTCGAGCGCCCGGAGGACCCGGACTGGTATTTCTTCAATTCGCACTGGCGCAATCAGTCGGTCCTGGAACATCTGCTGTGGGAGGATTGCGGCACGGCGCAGGAGTTCCAAGAGGCCACGCATGTGAGCATTCCCTGCCCCTTCTGCGGAGCGTCCTTTGAGGGCGAGTCAACGCAGCGTGTGTTTGAGTGCCCGTCCTGCGGCAACAAGATCGGCATTGCCGACCTGCTCAAGCCCGGTACGTTTAGCAAGCGCCTGACCTTGGGCGTGGGTGCGGAGTATGTGCCGGAGCAGGGTATTCCATGCGAAATCTCGCCGCAGCAGGCGCGTGCCAACGCACTGCAGCTGGTGCGTCAGTACCCCGACGCCTTTGCCGGGCACGATGTAGAAGATGCGATCCAAAACGACATGATGCTCTTCTACTTCCCCATGGCGCTCGCGGATTTGCGCATGATGGCGTCCTTCCCGGGCAAGGGCCTGAGCAAGGAAACCCTGGTGTACTACGAGGTGCTCGACTGGGCGTATCCGCGGGCAAACTACCTGGACATTCGCCTCATGGGCATTTTGGAGCCGTGGGACTTTGCCAAGGTCGGTCCGTTCGATCCCGCCATGCAGGAAGGCGATTTCCGCGTCGTCTCCGTCGATGCGTCTACCAAGGACCAGGTGGTCATTGATAAGTTGGCGCTCGACGTTGCGGGCAACGACGCTGAGGCTGTACTGGGGCTCAATAAAAAGAGTATCCGCACGTGGGCTTGTAAGGCCCGCAAGCACAAGGACGGCCTAGTTATGGTGCCGGTCTACTTTGTCGACCGTCCGGCAACGGATGGCCGCGATGGCGAGCAGGTGCGCATTGCCGTAAACGGCCAGACGGGTCGTGCGGCAGCGGTGGTGTTTAGCGATAAGCGCGAAACGCACATTGTCGCACCGCTCAACCCGAGCCTGCATCTGTCCGGCGAAAGTACCGTGCATGCCGCGCCCATCGAGGTCAAATACGTTAAATCGCCGTTTCTGTACCAGATCGTGCGCCGTGGAGGCGGCGAGCAGCAGCATCAGGTTGCAGCGGTCGCCGAGGGTTCTTACCGAGAGGAGAAGCCCAAACGCAAGGGCTTGCTCGCTGCGATCTTTGGGAAGTAGGGAAGCGCAGCGCGGGACGGCTCACAGGCGTGCGGGCGTTTCGGTCGCAACGTGCTGCTACACTTGCGTTTCGCCATTGGTCGCTTCGTTGATGGCGCGGTACTCGGCACTCAGCTCGCGCGCCAGCTCTTCCTTGCTTGGAAGATACGGCAGGTATTTGGCGGCAAACACTTGGTCGTTGTCTTCGGGCAGCGTGTACTCGACGATCGAATCGCTTTTGTCCGCGCAGAGCACGATGCCTATGGGCGGATTGTCGCCTTCGTTCATGAGCTCGCGCGTGTAGTAGTTCACATACATTTGCATCTGGCCCAGGTCCTGATGCGTAAGATCGTCCGTCTTAAGGTCGATGAGCACGAAGCAGCGCATCAGATAGTTGTAAAAAACAAGGTCAATATAGAAATGGCGTCCATCAAAGGTGATGCGCTTTTGGCGCGCCTCGAAAGCGAAGCCACGGCCAAGCTCCAGCAGGAACTTCTGAAGATGCGTGATGAGCGCCTGCTCTAGATCGCTCTCGCGAAACGCAGTATCGTCCGAGAAACCTAAAAACTCCAGCACATATGGGTCGCGGATGATATCCTCGGGGCGACGAGCCGGGGCGCGCTTTTGGATTTCCTGGGTGACGGCCTCCTTGTCCTTGCTGGCAAGTAGGCGCTCTCGGAACATGGTGTTGATCTGGCGCTCGATCTGGCGCGTGCTCCAGCGAGAATTGGCGCATTCGTTCATGTACCAGGCGCGAGCATCAGGGTCGGGAATGCGCATCAACCTGCGGTAATGAGTCCAGCTCAATTCGCTACGCAGTGCGTCGCGAATTGGAAACGCAAGAAAGAACTGACGCATATTGCGAAGGTTTGCGATGCCAAAGCCTCTTCCGAAATCCGCGGTAAGCCTTCTGGAGAGGCCCGCAATCAATGCCTCTCCATATGCTGCGCGCTCCTCTCCGCCCTGTTCATCAACAATACTCTTGCCGATCTCCCAATATGCCTCAACCATCGCAAAGTTAACGGCGGTATAGGCCTTGTCGCGAGCGGCGTTGAAAATCGAGGAAACCTGCTTGTAAAAAACTTCTGGCACGATTGCCGATTCCCCGCGGTTTGCCAGTTCACTCATCAATATCGCCCGACTTTCCTCTTGAGGACGCATCTTTATTGCATTTAGTTTAAAGACTCGTACGGACACGAATCGCTGCGCTGTCTGGCAACTTCGCATGGGGGCCTTGCGGTGACTAAAATTTGGCAATAGAGACAGCTTTCGCGAACCCCATGGGAGTGACATGCATGGACAACAACACCTTGCTGTTTCAGGACAAGGGCTCGGGTAGGTTTAAAGACGTCAAGATCTACCCCAACCGTATCGAGGTGCTCAAGAAGGGCGCTTTTGGTGGCAAGCACACCGAAATTGTCTATCTTAAGGACATCACGGGCGTCAATAGAATCAAAGGCCGCGATGTTTTTCTGCGTAACAGGCTGTTGACTGCTTGTGTTTTTAGCCTGAGCAGTCGTGCGAAGGCCCAGGAGTTTGTTAACGCGCTGAACATGGTGATGTAGCCTATGGCGGCGTTTGGGCCAAGGTAAAAATCGGGGGCACAGAACGGTATCCTGCGCCCCCGATTGAGTCGATGTGTCTAAAAGGCCGGCTTGCCTATTCGCTATCGTCCCCAGCGTTTTCGCGGTCACTGGCAAGCATCGCCGCGCCAGCGACCGTTGTCGCCATGGCGGCAGCGGCGAGCCCGGCGGCGATGCCAGAGCCGTCGCCCGTGTCGGCGAGTTTTCCGCCCGAGCCCTTACCCTTGTTGCCCTTACCATTCTTATCAGCGCCGTCTGCGTTGGAACCCGTGCCGCTGCCGGTGCCGCCTGTACTGCCCGAGGCCGCTACGGTAAAGCTTACGGCTCCATTGCTGGCGAGCATGTAGTTCTGTGCCGCGTCGCCCAACAGGTCTTTCGCACGCACCCAATACGTCCCCGCGGCAAATGCCTCGCCCTCGGCCATCACCGTTCCTGGAGCACCCCATCACCGTTCCTGGAGCACCGTTTGCATCGTGCATAAACTCGAGTTGGGCCGTGCAGGCATCGTTTTCGAGCTTGCCGTCGAGCGGCGCCGTGACCTTGGCGCGCACGTCCTCGCCGGCCTTAAGGCCTTCGAGTCCCTCAAAATGAGGCGTCAGCACGCGCGGATCGATATCGATGGGCACGGATCCCTGCAGCCCTATAACGGTCTCATTGCCCAAGGCATCGACATCAACGTATTCGATGGCAAAAGCGCTTCCCGAAGCCGCCACGTTGAGTACGTTGCTGCTGTCGACGAGGCGGAAATGACCCTCGCCAACGGTCTTGCCGTCCTGGAGCGAGGCGTCGCTCAGCGAGTCGCCATATGTCATGTGCATGCGGGCTGGGAGGTAGCACGAAGCCGTCTGCTTGTGCTGCGTATCGTAATTGCGCTGGTAGATGCTTCGGGCCAGTGCCGCATCAACAAAGTCGGACGCAATGATGCCAATGTGCTTGCGGCAGTCCGCCTTTGTGCTCTCAACTCCGCTATTGTTTATATACGAGCTCTTGTACAGGTGCTCGTCGACCACTCGCGCTGCGGTAAATGGGTTGTATTGCGTGCAGCTCGTGTAGTTGATAAACCAGCAGCGCTCCGTCACCTGCGCCGTTGTCCCGTCCTCGGCAGTGATATCTACGGGACTGCGCTTGAGATCGGGCGCTGCATTCAGGGCCATATCGACCCAGTCGATCTTACTGGATCCCGTGCAGTCGTAATGGTCTTGGGCATATACCTTGGTGCAATAGGGCTCTTTGGCACCCGCATTGCCCGCAGCCTCAAAGCCTCGCGCGTCTTGGACGAGGCGCATGGACTTTCCGGAATGCGCCTTGATTTTGTCGTCCCATTCAGTGAGGTCGAGGCCCCACGTGTGGCCGTCTACGCTGTCGCCGGCGAGTTTAAATCGACGCAGCAGGACGATCTTTCCGCGCACCTCGTGTAGCGTGGGGATTCGGCTCGACGTATAGAACAGTTTGGGGTTGTCGTCCAAAACCTTGGCGAAAGCCGTCGTAACACTTTCGTCGGTAGCCTCGTCGTTGCCTCGTGATACAAGCATGATGAGCGCTTCTGTCGGGTTTTCGTTCAAAAACGTTTTGAAGTAGCCTATGACATCGGAAAGATGCATAAAGTACGCGTCTTTTTTGAGCAGGTAGTAATCCCCGTGGTCGATACCGGGGTCGTCGCCCTTTCCGAGCCGGATATCAAAATAGCGAATGCCTTCGAGCAACTGCGTGGGAATGTAATCCTGCTGGCATTTTACTTGCGAGGATTGGGGCTCAGTGTCGTTGTCCACGCTGCAGGTGCCCGAATCGTGCGTACCCGGGATGCTCAGCTCGTCGAGGAACTTGTTGTCGTCGACGTATTTCATCCAACATGGCCCATCGACGTAGCTGCTGTACGTGATCCAGTCGAGGCTGCTAACCGTGGCATCGTTCTTTTTCATGTCGTAACCGATAAGTTCGAGCTCCCACGGAATGCTCTTACTCTTATGGCAGATCTTATTGTTGTCCTGGTCTTCGCCGTTCGATTCTATTGCCAGGTACTTAATGTCTTTTTTCTCGGTTTCTTTCTCGACCGTGCGGTCTCGGATGATATAGGTTCCGTTTGATTGACGCTCGAACGCAAAAGCGCGGCTGGGCTTGTTGTCATACTCGCCGCCCCATACGTGGATGACCTTTCCATCTTTGTCAGAGTCGTCGTCGACCGACCAAATGCTGTAGCCCGTCTTTTTATGCTCTTCGAAATTGAGCAAGGTGCGGATAGCATACCAGTTTGTATCGTCATTCTTGGTCGTTACGTTCTCAAGGATGAGCTTGCTGGACGTGCCGTCGTTAAACAGGTGGCAGACGTTGCCGCGTACGTTGCCGTCTTGGTTGACGCTCGCGGTGCGAAAATAGCCCGCGGGGCGAAGGCGAATGACGAACTTGTCGAGGGTGGCCGCCGGTGTGGGTGCGTCTTCTGCAAATGCCGCGCGCAGGGGAATGCCCGGCGCTGCGGTTTCGGGCAGGCTTGCAAGTGGTGACAACGCCGCAAGCCCTAGGCCCAGCGTAAACGCTCGGCGGCTGATGGCATGGTGTTCGGTCATAACTTCTCCATTCGCAGAGTGCGGTTATGCGATAGTTTTGGTCACTATACTGCCCAGATGTTTAAAGATGCTGGTTTAATTGTCTGCGCGGCGCAATAAATCGGTGGGCGGACGTGTTGGGGCGCTTGTCTATTTGTGCTGCTACCGCGCTGGGGGTGGTTTTGCCGCCCGGCACCCTCGCGTTCGCCGGCTATCGGCATAAGAAAAGGAGGGTCGGTTTACCGGCCCTCCCTGGGTACGAAGCGCTGGGGTACCGTCGCTTGTTTGCACTGCGACCGTGTTTCCCGTTGCGCTCGCCAGTCGCTTAGCGCTTGATCTCGATATCGTCGAGCTTGACGTCCATGGCCTCGGTCTTGGCCTTGGCAATGTCATCGGCAAACTCCAGAGACTTCATCATGGTCTCGACGGCGTCCTTGTGCTCCTCGACATTGTCGATGCTCACGTAAACGCTGCCGCCGCCTGCTTCGGTGAAGTACTCAGTCGTTACGCCGCCCGAGTGTGTATAGGAAGCGTTGCGCCAAGTCTTGCCGTTGTACTTGACGGGATCATTCTCGGTCCACTCAAAGTTGGCCTTCCATTTGGCCTCGTAGTCGAACAGCTCGTCGGCGTTCTTGTCGGAGTCGAAGACAGGGATGAAGCGATCGCTGGCGTGCTCGCTCTCGGTGAACTTAAACTGGGCCCTATCGGCGGTGTCGCCTGCGACGTCCGTGATTTCGACGCCCTCGGGCACCTCGACCTTAAACCAAATGAAGTCGGTCCTCATATCCACGGCTGGCTTTTCTGCTCCGCCGCCACCGCCACTGCCGGCAGCGCCACCGCTTCCACCGCAACCCACCAGGGCAACTGCGGCAAAAAGACTCATGCAGAGGGTGAGAATCGCAAAGGCCTTCTTTTTCATGGTCGTGTCCTCCTCGGTCTGTAACCGCCCATGGATTACCTGTCTTTACTGTACGCGCGAGCGGCTCCTTCGGGTGGGCCATGTGTCCCATTCTGAGGGCTGGAATTGCGCCGACAAGTGGCAATATGCGCGGGTCCAAAAGAGGGGAGGGCCGATGCTGTCGGCCCTCCCCGGGGTTGGGTGCCCGTTGCTTTAATGGGGCGCATGTGCGCAGGTGCGCGTAGGCGCGTGCGGGTGTCCCGTTACTTGAGCTCGATGCTCGAAATCTCGACTTCGCGCGCCTCGGAAACTGCCTCTGCCATGTCATCGGGGAATTCGATGGAGTTGAGGAGCGCCTCGGCTTCTTTCTTGTGCAGGTCGAAGTTCGAGATAAGGACATAGATGCTTCCCGGCTCAACGTCGGTAAAGAGGAGGGTTGTGATGCCACTGTTGTCCTCGTACGTTCCGACGAGCCACGTCCTGCCGTTATACTCGACGGACCCGCCATCCTTCCACTGGAACGTATCCCCCTTCTTTTCCGCCTGGTCGGCGTGGGATTCCTCGGCAGTCAGCGCTTTTTTCCAAACGGGGATAAACCGATCGGCCGAGGCGTTCTCGTCTTCGGGGAAGGTGAGCTGGACCCTGTCGGCGTTCTTGCCTGCCGAGTCGCTTACGCCAACGCCCTCGGGCATCTCGACCTTAAACCAGATAAAGTCGGTCTTCTTGGCGACGGGGGCCTTTTCCTTGCTCTCGCCCTTGGCGGCGCTGCTGCCTCCGCCCGATGCGTTCCCGCCGCAGCCCACGAGGGCGAGCGCGGCAAAGAGGGCGATGCAAAGGGAAAGGATCGATAGGGTCTTTTTCTTCATGGTGGCGTCCTCCTTGTCTCTTGGTGACATCGCGGTGCCGCGGGGCGTCAGGGCGTTGTTTCCGTTTGCGGCGGATGTCTTTGCGTACGGTGCGGCGATACCTCCGTTCGTGGTTTGCGGCCGTTGAGTGGCCGTGCCCCAACGGGTTCCTTACTTATAGATATGCCCCAGTTTTTGACGTCCGGGAGTCTCGAAAGGTGGGCCATGTGTCCCATGTTTGCGGCGTCGACGCCTATCGTTCGTCATAGAAATCCGCGATGGCCAGGTGTGCTGACGCTCATGTGCTTATGGGCTAGACTTAGCATCATTACGTGTTTGATGCGGTTGGTCGGCGGTTGCCGCCCGACCGATCTATATGACTTGAAGGTGCATACGTATGAGCCAAGAGATGATGGACAAGACCTGCCGTGGGTTTGCCGAGGCGCTGGCCGCGCGCGAGCCGGTTCCCGGCGGCGGTAGCGCGAGTGCCTTTGTGGGCGCGCTGGGTGCCTCGCTTTGTGGGATGGTCGCACGCTACGGGGCGACCAATCCCGCGCTTAGCGATCGGGCGGACGATCTGACGCGTGCATTTGCCCAGGCAGACGAGTTGGCGCAGGAACTAGTGGGTCTGGTTGCCGAGGATGTTCGTGCATACGGCCAGGTGTCTGCGGCATACGGTATTCCGCGCGAGGACCCGGCTCGACCCGCGGCGATTCAGGACGCGTTGCGCGTGGCGGCCATGCCGCCGTACCGGATCATGGATGCCTGCGGGCGCGCGCTGGCGCTGCTCGAGGACATGGCCGACAAGGGTTCGCGCCAGTTGCTGTCCGACGTGGCATGCGGCGCCGTGTTCTGCCGTTCCGCTATGCAGGGCGCGAGCTTGACGCTCTTTGCCAACACCACGTCTATGAAGGATCGCGCTCGTGCTGAGGAACTCGAGACGGCGTGTGATGAGTTGCTCGACACGTGGTTGCCGCGCGCCGATGCGCTGGCGCGCCGCGCCGCCGACGCTGCAAGGAAGAGGGGATAGTCATGGCTGAACTGCTGAAGGGTGCTCCCGTTGCTCGCGCTTTGACTGAGGAACTTGCTGCTCGCTGCGCAGTCCTGCGCGAGCGCGGCGTTGTTCCGACGTTGGCTATCGTGCGTGTGGGTGAACGCGAGGACGACCTATCCTACGAGCGCGGTGCGCTCAAGCGCTGCGAAAAAGTGGGGATTGAGGCTCGTCGCGTTTTGCTTTCTGCCGATGTTTCGCAGGACGAGCTGTTGGCGGCCATCGAGGACATTAATACCGATTCGTCTGTTCATGGCTGCCTGATGTTCCGCCCGCTGCCCGCCGGCCTTGACGAGGACGCGGTTGCCGCGGCACTCGATCCTGCCAAGGACGTTGACTCCATGACGCCGGCTTCGCTGCTCACCACGCTTTCGGGGCGCGGCGAGGGTTTTGCCCCCTGCACAGCCGAAGCCGTGCTTGCTTTGCTGGATCATTACGGCGTTGAGCTGGATGGGGCCAAGGTCGCGGTTGTCGGTCGGTCGCTGGTTATCGGGCGTCCTGTTGCCGCCATGCTTACGGCGCGCAATGCGACTGTGACGACGTGCCATACGCATACGCACGACCTTGCTGCCGAGTGCCGTGCGGCTGATATTGTGGTTGCGGCCGTTGGGCGCGCACGTACGATTGGCGTGGATGCGGTTCGCGAGGGCCAGACGATCATCGATGTTGGCATTAATTGGGACGAGGCCGCTGGCAAGCTGGTGGGTGACGTCGATTCTGATGCTGCGGAGCCGGTCGTTAACGCCATCACGCCCGTGCCGGGCGGCGTGGGCGCTGTGACGACGGCGATCCTCGCCAAACACGTGATCGAAGCGGCCGAGCGCGCATCGAAATAGGTTTTTGACCACAAGGGCTGCCGAGGCCGTGGTTTCGCCCTTTCTGCGCCGAAGCGATACACTGTTATCGTTTGATTTCTTCGCTCAAGGAGGATGCGCATGCCGTGCACAACGATTTTGGTCGGTAAGAACGCGAGCTACGACGGGTCGACCCTGGTCGCGCGTAACGAGGACTCGTCCAACGGGGTGTTTGAGCCCAAGCGCATGCGCGTGGTGCATCCCGACGAGCAGCCGCGCGTCTACACGAGCGTCCTGAGCCACCTGACCGTTGAGCTGCCCGATAACCCCATGCGTTACACGAGCGTCCCCGATGTTGTTCCGGGCCACGGCATCTGGGCCGAGGCCGGTTTCAACGAGCTCAATGTGGGCATGTCCGCAACCGAGACGCTCACCACCAACGAGCGCGTCCGCGGTGCCGACCCGCTTGTGGACTACGTGCCCGCCAAGGGCAACGAGGGTGAGGACGGCTATGTGCCGGCGCAGCCTGGTGGCCTGGGTGAGGAGGATATGGTGACCCTGGTCCTGCCCTACGCCAAGTCCGCCCGCGACGGCGTTCGTATCCTGGGCGACCTGCTCGAGCGCTACGGTACCTACGAGAACAACGGCATCGCCTTTAGCGACGTGGACGAGATCTGGTGGCTCGAGACCATCGGCGGCCACCACTGGATCGCCAAGCGCGTGCCCGACGACGCCTATGTGACCATGCCCAACCAACTGGGTATCGACAGCTTTGACCTGGATGACGCCGAGGGCGCCCAGGCCGACCACATGTGCTCCGCCGACCTGCGTGCCTGGATGGCCGAGTGGCATCTGGACCTGACGCTGGGCGTCGATGGCGACGGCCCGGCGACGGTCTTTAACCCGCGCGAGGCCTTTGGCTCGCACAGCGACAGCGACCATGTCTACAACACGCCGCGCGCGTGGTACATGCAGCGCTGCCTTAACCCCAGCGATGTGTGGGACGGCCCCGACGCCGACTACACGCCCGAGAGCGATGACATCCCCTGGAGCCGCGTGCCCGAGCGTAAGGTGACCATCGAGGACATCAAGTACGTACTCTCGAGCCACTACCAGGGCACGGAGTACGACTGCTACGGCAGCAAGGGCACGCCCGCCACACGTGGCGCCTATCGCCCCATCGGCATCAACCGCAACAGCCAGCTCGCTGTGCTGCAGCTGCGCCCCTATGCGCATCCGGCCTACCGCGCCGTGCAGTGGATGGCCTTTGGCTCCAACTCGTTTAACGCGCTGGTTCCGCTGTACGCCAACGTCGAGACCATGCCCGAGCACTTTGCCGACACGCAGGCTCGCGTGACGTCCGAAAACTTCTACTGGGCCAACCGCCTGATCGGCGCGCTGGCCGACGTCCGCTTCCATGAGTGCGGCCGCGCAGTCGAGGATTATCAGGAGAAGGTCGGCGGCATGGGCCACAAGCAGATCCATGACGTCGACGCTGCCGTAGCCGTTCTGCCCGAGGCCGAGGTGCCTGCCGAGCTTGCACGCGCCAACGAGGAGTTTGCCGAGCTCGTGCGCGTGGAGACCGATGCCCTGTTGGGCAAGGTGCTCTACACCACGAGCTGCGCCATGAAGAACTCTTTCGCGATGAACGACAACGTGAGATAGGGATTTCCCGTCGATCGAATAGCGCTAAAACGCTTTGTCGCTTTCACTCAATCTTGGGTACAAGAACGCCAATGCAGTTGTTTGTGATTGGAGACAACCATGGTTATGAAACTCGATCAGCTTGTTAACGGTGCCATCAACGTGGGCTTTGGCGCTGCCGCCGTTGCTGTCGAAGGCGGCAAGAAGGTCCTCGACGACCTTAACACCAAAGGCGAGCAGGTCCGCAAGGACACCGCCACCCCCGATATCGCCCGCAGCGTGTCCGACATGTTCGAGCAGGCCGGCGGTACCATCTCCGATCTGACCGAGCGTCTGGGCATGCAGGGCGAGACCGCGGCCCAACGCGTGCTCGACGAGCTCATTCTGGCTCGCGTCCGCGTTATGACCGCGCCCGAGCGTACGGCCTTCCTGGCCCATGTGCGCGACATCGTCGATTCGGTCGAGGACAACGTGACCTCGGTGCCCGTCGAGTCCGTTGAGCCCGACGATGCGAAGGATACCGAAGAGGCCGAGTAGCAGCGCAGATGGCAGATTCCACCACCGATTACAACAATCTAGATCCCTTGGGTGACGAGGCGGCGGTTGTCGATGAGGTCGATGCCGCCGTCTCGGGCGCTCGCAAGAAGCCGCGCGCTGTCGATATGGTCCCCGAGGAGCCCGACGCGATGGCGCCGGACGAGGAATACCAGCTCACGCCGGCGGGTCGCCGCGAGCGCATCGGGCAGATTGTTCGCCTGGTCAAAAAGTACCGCGTGTGGGACAACCTCACGCCGGTTCGTTTGCGCCGTCTGCTCGAGGAACTCGGCCCCATGTTCGTCAAGATGGGGCAGATTCTGGCCAACCGGTCCGAGATTCTGCCGCAACGCTTTTGCGACGAGCTGCGTCGTCTGCGGTCCGACGTGGAGCCGGTGCCGTACGAGGTCGTACTCAGTTGTCTGGAAGAAGAATACGGCCTGCGCCTGGGAGAGATGTTCGATGCGATCGACCCCAATCCGCTTGGTAGCGCATCGCTCGCGCAGGTGCACCGCGCTCGTCTGGTGACGGGCGAGGACGTGGCCGTCAAGGTGCAGCGCCCCGGTGCGCAGCAGGTTATGGCGCAGGACATCGATATCATCCGCTCGGTGGTGCGTATCGTTTCCAAGTTCGTCAACACCGATCAATTCGTTGACCTGCACGGCGTAGTCGAGGAGTTGTGGACCTCGTTTCGCGAGGAGACCAACTTTTTGGCCGAGGCCAAAAACCTCAACGACTTCTACGAGTTCCATAAGAGCGTTCATGGCGTGACGTGCCCTAAATCCTATCTGG
This sequence comes from Collinsella sp. CLA-AA-H167, assembly GCF_040095305.1. Classification (NCBI taxonomy): domain Bacteria; kingdom Bacillati; phylum Actinomycetota; class Coriobacteriia; order Coriobacteriales; family Coriobacteriaceae; genus Collinsella; species Collinsella sp. CLA-AA-H167. Next base: position 117,578 of record NZ_JBBNGA010000004.1, on the reverse strand, counting down.
ACCTGTGCACCGAGCACGTGGTGGTTATGGACTACGTCGACGGCATTTCGATCGCCGATCCTGAACGCTTGGTGGCCGAGGGCTATGACTTGGAAAAGATCGGTGCCGCAATCGTCGAGGACTACTCGACGCAGGTGCTCGATGACGGCTTTTTCCATGCCGACCCGCATGCGGGAAACATTATTCTCAAGGAAGGCATCGTCTACTTTATCGACTTGGGCATGGTCGGACGCATGTCGAGTCACGATCGCGGTATCGTCAAGGACATGATTTTCGCCGTGGCCGAGGGCGATGTGCCAAAGCTCAAGGATTCGCTCATGCGCTTCGCCGTGACGCGTGGCGATTCGGCAGAGCTCGATCATTCAGCGTTTTTGTCCGATCTTGACTTTATCGTGGCTGACTTTGCGGGCCTTGACCTGAAGGATTTGGATATCGGCGAGTTTTTGACCTCGCTGTTAAACCTCGCGCGTAAGAATGATGTTGAGCTGCCGAGCGTGGTGACGATGTTCGCCCGCGGCATGGTGACGCTCGAGGGTTTGCTGACCGAGTATATGCCCAACGTCAACATGATTCAGATTATCCAGGCGCACATCAAAAACGAGAAGAGCACCTATGCGCGCGTACGTGATATGGGACGCGATCTTGCCGCGAGCAGCTATCGTGCGGCAAAAGGCTCGCTCGAGGCAGCCGAGTATCTGGGCTTGGCTTCGCGTATGCTCACGCGCGGCCAGCTTAAGGTGAACACGCAGATCATGAGCAGCGATAAGGCGCTGCGACAGCTAGGTGGGATTATCGACCGCATGTCGATGGCTATTGTGATCGCCGGCCTGTTTATCGGTTCGTCGGTGGTGTACTACGCGCGCATCGAGCCGGTTGTGTTCGGCATTCCGGTCATTGGCTTTTTGGGCTACGTCAGCGCGCTGGTGCTGGCACTTATGCTGGGCCGCAATATCTGGCTCAACAGTCACGGCGGCAAGCACTAGAGGCTGCGACCGTCACCGTATTTTCCTATCGCAAACAATAGCTTTTACCCTTGGGCTTCGCCTGCGTGCGAGGCCCTTTTGCGTGATACCATACTGACGGTAATAATCGATGGCCTAGATGGTGGTGCGGAGACGCACAAATGCGCGGTTTTCCTGCGCGTTTGGGAGAATCGGGGTGCAAGTCCCCGGCTGTACCAGTAACCGTAATTCCTCTTGGCTCGGGATGTTCGCGTCGCAGATCGGACGGCGCGCCTGAGCCGTTAAGGTTAAGTCGGATCGCCTCCCATCTTGCATGCGGCTGCGGCGTATGCTGCCGGTGTGCATAGGGCTCTGGAGGGAAGAGAGATCCCGATGGGGGAACTCGAGCGCAACATGCGCGATGACGTGGGGCAGCCTCAAGGCAACGCTCCAAGTACAGACAGTAGGAGACAAATGGATATGTTTGTGGACGAGCGCCAGCGCGTCTCGCATCGCCGTGGCGCAACTGCGCGCGGCGTAGCCAAGCGCGGCCTGGTGGCATTCCTGGCCTTCGCGATGGCCTTTGGCACCACGCCGGCTCAGCTGTGGGCCGAGGGCGCCGAGGGCATTGCCGAGGCTGTGGCTCAGGCTACGACGCCGGACGAGGGCGCAGCGCCTGCGGATGGTGCTGCCGACCAGGGCAACGCTGAGGTTTCGGATTCTGGGAGCGCGCCCGCGGCTAGTGCTGCCACAACAGGGGCGGCGGCTGGCGACGAAGGCTCGGCGACGGGGGAGAACCCTGCCGCGAGCGAGCGGTCTTCGACGGTAGCCGCTGACCAAGCAGGATCTGCCGCCGCGGCTGCCGTCCAGACGGAGAGCCCGACGGAAACCGGCGATGTCGCCAAGAAGCAAGTCGAGGTCTCGTTCTCGATTATCGGCACCGATGCCGACGGCAAGGCTCAGACCTGGGTGGCACCTACGCAGCTCAAGCTCGACGAGGGCGCGACGGCTGCGGATGCCTTTATTAAGCTGCAGGAGAAGACGGGCTTCAAGGCGGACTACGATCCGAACACGGCATACGGGTTCTACCTCAAAAGCATCACATCCCCGAGCGATGGCCGCACGCTTGCCTACGATCCGACGACTTATGCCTTCTGGCAGCTGTTCGTCGATGGCGCGTCTTCCTCGGTTGGCGCGAGCAGCGTCAAGCTCACCCAGGGGCAGAAGATTGAGTTTGCCTATACGGCTGGTAGCTCGTCCCCTGTCGTTAAGGACCAGGTTGCCGCAAATGTGACCGTCATTGGTCGCGATGCCCAAGGCAAGACTCAGACTTGGGTCGATAACGCGCAGTATGTGGTGACGTCCGGCTCGAGCGCACTTGACCTTACGAAGGTCGCGCTCGAGGCGAATGACATCGACGCCGTTGCTGCGGGCTCCTTCATTCTGAGCCTTAAGTACAACGGCGTTGAGCTGGGTACGCCGCTCGATTATTCGACCTATTGGCAGCTGTTCATCAACGGCAAGTCGAGCGACTACACGGCAGACAATGTCACCATTCATGCTGGCGATACCGTTACGTGGTTCTACGGTGGCTGGGGCGACCAGTTGCCGTCCGATTCCGTCCATGCTTCCGTTCAGGTCCTCGGTAAGGACAAGGACGGCAAGCAGCAGGTTTGGGCCTCGACGGGCCAGACGAGTCTCAAGGCAGGCTCTACTGCCAAGGATCTCCTTGAGCAGACCGGCCTTACTCTCGATGCTGGCGAATCGCCTTGGGGCTGGTTCCTCAACGGTATTACTTCGCCGTTCGATTGTAAGTCCTATGGCTGGGATGCTGCGACTAATAGCTATTGGCGCTTCTACGTAAATGGCAAGTTCGCCGACGTTGGCGCCGGTGCCTACAAGCTCCAGGAGGGTGACGCCGTCACCTTTATGTATGGTGCTGACGCCGATGCCCTCCCCGGTCAGGTTCTTGGGTCCGTCGATGTTATCGGTCCCGATGCCAACGGCAACAATACTCGCTGGGGCTCGGCAAGCAATGTTTCTCTGCCCGAAGGCTCTACGGCCCAGAACCTTATCGAAGCGGTTCTGAAGGCAAAGGGCGTTACGTACAGCGGCTCCCAGAGCGGTGAGTACTGGTTCCTCAATTCCATCGACTCGCCGTTCGGAGGCAAGACGTACGGCTATGATGGTGCGACCAATAAATACTGGCATCTGTATATCAATGGAGAGCCCTCCTTACTCTGCGCCAATCAGATTACGCTCAAGAGCGGCGATAAGGTTACGCTTGCCTATACAACTGATAAATCGCCCATGCCCGATCCCGACAAGATTGTCGTGGACCCGAGTGCGACGACTCCTGATTGGGATGCCGAGTGGGCCGGCTACGGCAACAGTGGCAACGGTTCGACCGTAACGGATGCCAAGACGCCTGCGCAGGCCGCCGGTCTTAAGTGGGCCTTCGATTGGAAGGCCGAGTCTGGCCAGCAGTATGCCAACTGCAGCGAGCCTGTCATTGCTAACGGTTTTGTGTACATCGCGACCGAGAACGAGCTCATTAAGATCGATTCGTCCACGGGCAAAAAGGTTGCCTCTGCGCCGCTTGCCTCCAAGGTGAGCTATACCTCTCGTCCGATCTATACCAACGGCCTTATCATCGTTCCGCTCAACGGCGGTGCGGTCCAGGCGATTACTGCAGACAAGCTGATCTGCAAGTGGCTGACGCCTGGTTTGACGGACTTGACGCAGAGCTCCTGCACCGTCGTTTCGGACGGCGAGTACGTCTATGTTGGTACGGTCGTTATTTCGTATGACGAGAACTACAACGCGACCTACGGCAACGGCTCCCTGAAGCGTATCAAGATTGCCACGGGCGAAGTCTCTTGGCAGAACATTGACCCTTCCGAGGGCTATTATTGGACTGGTGCTGCGCTGACGGATAAGTACGCCATTGTTCCTACGAGCGCGGGCACGCTTAAGTGCATTGATAAGACGACGGGCGATGTCGTTTCGACTATGAAGCTCGGTGCTCTCGCGAACGCCGACTGTGTCGCCGATCCGTCCAATGGTTCGACCTTCTATCAGATGACGCACGATGGAAAGCTCCATGTGATTTCGCTTTCGGCGAAGGGCGTGCTGAGCGAGCAGAAGACGGTCGACCTGGGTCTTACGAATAACATGAGCGCCCCGGCGGTGTCTGGCGAGAACTTGATTGCCGGTGGGCAGACGGCTACTGGATCTGCTCTGGTTCTCTATAATCTGAAGACTGGTAAGACCACGATGGTCACCGCTGCTGACGGTAAAGAACTACCGGCCGGATTTAACGGTATTGCTGCTACTCCGCTGGTGAGCGTTCAGGGCAGCAAGACCTATGTGTACTTCACCGTTAACAGCGCGGATAGCAAGGATTACGTTAACTACTCTGCTGGTGGTGGCGTGTATCGCTATACGCTCGGCGATGCAGAGGCGACGCAGATTTATGATGCGGCTGGCCATTACCAGTACTGTGACTCTCCGGTCATTGCCGATGCATCTGGCAACCTGTACTACATCAATGATTCGGGTACTTTGTTCAAGCTGGGGGCTGTTGAGTCTTGGACGGTTGCCTTTAATTCCAATGGCGGGTCTGCTTGCGACACTAAGTTTGTTGCTACGGCCGATGGCAAGCTGGTCAAGCCGGCAGATCCGACGCGCGATGGCTACACTTTCGGCGGTTGGTATACCGATGAGGCTTGCATGCAGGCGTATGACTTCAGTACGCCGGTGACGGCCGATTTGACGCTGTATGCCAAGTGGACCAAGAATGCCGTTAACCCTGGCGGTAATGGCGGCGCTGGTTCGAATGGCGGCGGTTCTGGTACCGGTACTGGTTCCGGCACTGGCGCTGGCGCGGGTTCTGGCTCCGGCTCGAAGGGCGGCGCTATTGCCCCGGGCCAGAAGCCGGTGACCAAGACGACGGTGTCGACCAAGACCGAGACCAAGGAAAACAAGTCCGACAAGAAGGACTCCGATAAGTCCGATAAGAAGGACGAGAAGAAGTCTGACAAGAAGGACGGCAAGTCCGACAAGAAGTCCGATTCCAAGTCCGATACGGGCGCTGCTTCCACGACCACTGCCAAGAAGTCCTCTAGTGCTTCCGAGCAGGAGGCTGGCACCAATCCGCTCGCCATCGTTGGCGTTGCCGCCGGCGTCATCGGTCTCGCCATCGTCGGCGTGTTCGTGTTCACCAAACGTCGGTAGGTGAGGGCTGTGTCCAATAAATCCAAGGACGCTGACCCCAAGCAACCAGATTCATCGTTCATTCAGTTCGACGATGCAAAGCAACAGGGCGCCGCTTCGGCGGCGTCCGCCCCTCGTTGCGAGGCGCTCCTTGGCGTTCTGACTGCCGCGTGCACCATTCTGATCGTCGTCTCGCTGGGTTTCGTCCATCCTTCCACAAGCGGTGCCTGGTCCATCGACTGGATCATTCAGACCGTGACGGGGGAGAGCGTCGTCACCAAGGACACCAAGGCGTCTGGCTCGACTACGACTTCGGTCGAGGCCAGTTCCAAGGATTCCAAGTCATCGAATGACGCAAAAGACGAGTCCAAGGACGATTCCGAGTCTTCAAACAAGGAATCGGATAAAAGCTCGGATAGCAAGAAGTCCGATGGTCAGGACGGCAAGAAGTCTGGAGATAAATCCGCTGCCCAGAATACGGGAGCCGGCGATACTTCCAATGTGTCTGGCGGTGCTTCTTCGGGCGGCGGCCAGTCGTCTGATGGAGCCTCCAGCTCTAATGGTGGAAACGCCTCCTCGGGCGGCCAGAGCGGCTCGCAGGAGTCCAGCTACGTAACAGTGACGGTTTCGGTTACATCGAGCGCTGTGGGCAATCCTGTGTCCTCTGGTGGCACCTTTACCTTTAACGAAGGCGCCACCGTTTACGATGCCCTGTGCGCGCTGGGCCTTTCTGTCAACGCACATGGCTCGTCGTACGGCACGTATGTCTCCGCGATTGGTGGTTTGGCCGAGAAACAGTACGGCGGCACGAGTGGCTGGATGTACTCCGTCAACGGCACAACGCCCATGACGGCCTGCAGCAACTACGTTCTCTCCAACGGCGACAACGTGGTCTGGTATTACGTTACAGGCTAGAGGCCTCGACATAGCGCGCCAGACGGGCGGTTCGGACAAACATCCGGGCCGCCCGTTTTTCATGCGAATGAGACCGGGTCGCCGGGCCTCTCGGCAAACAAAAAACCGGTTGGAACGGGAATTCCAACCGGTTATACATTCAAGCTAATAATGAATCGACTACGACCGTGCGCCCTCGAGGAAGAAGCGGCGGCTAAAGTAGTTGTACCAGGTGACCAAGAACGTGGCGATGGCCTTCATGGCCTGGTAGCCGATGCTCAAAAACGTGACGCCCACAAACATGTACAGGTCGTTGAGGCCCAGACCGATCACCGACAGGATGGTGAAGATCGTGAACTCGCGCTTGCGGCTCATGCCCTCGCGATGGTCGAACACGTACTTCATGCTGAGCCAGTAGTTGACCACGACGGACGTGATGAACGAGACCGTGGTGCTCATCAAAAAGTCGAGGTGGAACAGCTCGACGAGCGCAATGAGCATACCCCAGTCGATGCCAAAGGAGATAAGGCCCACGACAGCGAACTTGAGGAACTGCTTGGTATGAGGTTGTGCCAGTGCCTTGCGCACGTAATCACATCCAATGCGTTGATGAATCGAGCAGAGGATACTTTAGAGCTTTTGCAAGGGAAACGTAAGGTCTTTGCCAAGAACTATACGAACTCGCCAGATTTTCAAGAGCTAATCCGCAAACGTTGAAAATTTGCCCGTAAACGAGCAAAGCCCACGAACAACAAAACGCTCGACGCGCGTCATCCGAGGGCATCGTAAAGCTGTAAGGCTGCGAGTTACTTGGTCTCGTCGCCTTCCAGGAAGATCTTTCGGGTCACAAAGTTGTAGACCATGACGAGCGCGGTGGCGCAAATCTTGGCGATATTGGCCTCGAGGCCCAGGCCGGCGTTGAGGGCCAGCACGATGCCGTCGTTGAGTACCAAGCCAATAACGGACAGCACGACAAAGATAATGAACTCGCGGCGGCGGCTCATGCCCTCCTTGTGCGCAAACACGTACTTCATGCTGGCGACGTAATTAAAGATGAGTGAGACGATAAAGCCGCTGGTGTTGGCGATTAGGATGTTGAGGCCCAGACCGTAGTGGAGCAGATTCATAATGCCAAAGTCGATAACCGTGGCAATGACACCGACGACGCCAAATTTCATGATCTGCGCAAGGAGCTTTTGCATGGTACCTGCCTTAAGCTGGCGCCGAAGCGCCGCGGGGATGACAAACTCAGCAAGTTTAGCCAATCCCCACGGGTGGAGCTAGGCGCGCTCCTCGATAGCACCGTTTCTATATGCATCGAGCAGCTGGCGTAGGTCCTGGATTTGGCTGCGAATCTTGGCGCCAGTATCGGTGTCGCTCACCATGCGGCGACGGTCTGCTTGGTCAAAACGGTTGGTCTCGCTTTCGATGTCCACGTTGCGCGTGAGTGCCTCGGCAACCGTGGTAAAGGCCCGGTGCGACTTGAGGCGGCATCCGCGCGAGCCCGAGATAAGTGTGTAGCCGGCGATGCCCGTCTTGGGATGGTAGGCGCGGCAGAAGCCGCCATCGATGACCAGCAGCTTGCCCTCGGCGCGGATGGGCTGCTCGCCCTTGGTGGTTTTGACGGGCGTGTGACCGTTGATGATGTGGCCGGTCGGTGAACATGCCATGGGCGCGACACCAAACTCGCGCATGATGTCATCGCAGACCGAGGGCGACTTGGTAAGCGTAAAGTACGGGTCCATCGGCTCGACCCAGGTGCTCTTATCGGCGATATAGGCGCGCTCAAAGGTACGCACCAGGCGTCCGCTGGCGGGTGAGTTAAAGCCAATCCACAGGTACCACATCCAGTCGAGGGCGTCGCGGTCGCCCACGCGCCAGGCGCGGCGGGCGATGTGGTCGCAAAAATCGAGATAATCGCGGCCAGCGTGCCAGGTGCCCAGGCAGTTCATGCTGCTAAAGGTGCCGTCTTCGTTGAGCGGCACGCAGCCATGGAACAGCAGGTTGCCGTTGGCGACCTTGTACATCGAGCCGTGGGAATAGAGGAAATCGATATGGCGATGCAGGTGATCGGCGGTGACAAACTCGGACACGAGCTTGTCGATGATGTGCTGCTCCTGAGACGTGAGCGTATAGGGGTCCGTCGGGTCGACGGTGGGGAAGTCGTTGGTCGTGAGCGGCCACACGCTGCCGTCGGCGAGCGTGACCGTGCCGGTGTCGTGGTCGATCTTGTCGAGTAACAGGCGGTCGGTCATGTCGAACTCGGGGTGGCGCTGGATAATCTGACCCTCGAGCTTAAAGAGCAGCACGTTGATGGCCTTGATCAGCGGGGTGATGGACTCACCGGTGGTGTAGGTGGCATCGGCAAAGGCGACAAGCTCACGCAGCGAGATGCCGTAGTCGTTCTCCAGGATCTCGTAGTTGTCGTAGCGTAGGTTGTTGCGCAGCACCGTGGCGATGCAGGCGGGCTCACCGGCCGCAGCGCCCATCCACAGCAGGTCGTGGTTGCCCCACTGGATGTCGAGTGAATGGTAGGTGAGCAGGCGGTCCATAATCTTGGCCGCGCCGCCACCGCGGTCGAAGATGTCGCCCACCAGGTGCAGGTGGTCGACGGCCAGGCGCTTGATGAGCGAGGCAAGCGACTCGATAAAGTCGTCGGCGCTTGCGGTCTCCAGGATGGACTCCACGATGCGCTCGTGATAGCGCACGCGATAGTTGTTCTCGTCCGGGTGCGTGTGCAACAACTCGTCGATGATGTAGGCGTAATCGCGTGGGATGGCCTTACGCACCTTGGAGCGCGTATAGCGGCTCGAAAGCGAGCGGGCGACCATGATGAGCTGGTCAAGCATCGTCTTGTACCAGGTGGGCGAGTCCTCGCGCTGGCTGCGGACCAGCTCGATCTTCTCGCGCGGGTAGTAGATGAGCGTGCACAGCTCGCCCTTCTCGTCAAAGGAGAGCGTTTCGCCAAAGATTTCGTCGACATGCTCGCGCACGACGCCCGAGCAGTTGTTGAGGATGTGCATAAAGGCTTCGTACTCGCCATGCACGTCGCTCATAAAATGCTCAGTGCCTTTGGGCAGGTTGAGGATGGCCGAGAGGTTGATGATCTCGGTAAACGCGGATTGCTCGGTGGGAAATTGTTTCGACAGCAGGCGCAGATACTTGAAGTCTTGCGGATTGCGATCGAATGCGACCATGAAACACCTTCCGATGGAGCTGGTAAAACTGATAAACAGCGTCAAACGTTTATCAGTATGCGCCGCTTTTGTTTCGATTTTGCGCCAGCGGCTGAATTGTCGGCTGAACGGTTTGGTAAATCGATTTAGTTGAGGTAGATATGGCGGTTGAGTGGAGACGACAGAGGGTGTTTTCTCAGATATTTATGCGTGGGGCCGGTGGAGACGATGGTGGTAAAGATGTTCGCTATTTTTGGTTCGATTTGGTAAATAGTGGACATATGTACCGTATGTAGGCTCACTGTGCGATAATTTGCGCAGCAATGAGTAAGGAGCCTCATATGAGTGATTTTGTCCTGACCTGTGAATCCGCCGCCGATCGAACTCGGGAGTTCTTTGAATCGCGCAATATCCCTGTCGTGTGTTTTCATTACGAGATCGACGATGTTGTCTATACGGACGATCTGTATCAGTCGATTACGCCGGACGAGTTTTTTGCCCAGATATCCGCGGGCGCCATGCCCAAGACGTCTCAGGTGAGCGTGGGTGAGTACGAGGAGTTTTGGGAGCCGCTTGTTGCCGAGGGTAAAGACGTGCTGCACCTGACGTTGTCGTCGGGTATTTCGGGTACGTATGGCTCGGCTTGCGTTGCGGCGCAGATGCTCGCGGATCGCTATCCCCAGGGCGGCAAGGTGCGCGTCATCGATTCGCTGGCGGCGTCTTCGGGCTTTGGCCTGCTGGCGGAATGTGCCGCCGACGTGCGCGATAGCGGGGCTTCACTCGACGAGACGGCTGCCTGGATCGAGGAGCACAAGCTCAACCTGCACCACTGGTTCTTCTCGACCGATCTGTCGAGCTACCTGCGCGGCGGTCGCATTTCGGCTGCGAGCGCGATCATCGGCACGGCGCTTAAGATTTGCCCGCTTATGACGGTCGATTGCGAAGGTGGGCTGTCGCCACGTGAGAAGATTCGCACTAAGAAGCGCGCGATTTCCGAGATGGCTCAGACCATGATGGCACACGTGCAGGACGGTGCGGATTATTCGGGTAAGTGCATCATGTCGCACTCGGCGTGCCGCGAGGATGCCGAGGCAGTTGCGGCGCTGATTGAGAAACAGGTTCCGCAGCTTAAAGGCAAGATTGAGATCAATAACATCGGTACTCTGATTGGCTCGCATACCGGACCTGGTACGGTGGCGCTCTTCTTTATGGGCGACAAGCGCGTGGATTAATTTGCCCCATCACATCGCTGCATGATTGCTCAAACGAAAACGGCCCGCCTCACGTTTGTGGGGCGGGCCAAGATGTTTTGCTAGCGTTTCTTTCCTCGGAAGAAAAAGCCGTGCAGTGAGGGCTTGAGCCCGCGGTTGGCGCGACGCTCCTCGACGCGCTCGTGGATCGAAGCGACGCGCTCGATGACCTCGTCGGGAATCGGCACGTCGGGATTCATGTTCTCGACCTGGCTGACTTCGGCGGCGGCGACCTGGTCGATAATGGGCACATCGTCGCGCGAGATAACGGGCGTGGCGTCTTCTTTCATCTTGCGATAACGCTGCATCATGTCGGTCTGTAGCTGCTGTGCCGAAGGCGGCGTCCAGATGATGGCGTTGGCGCCGGCGGCGATGGTCTCGCGGATGCTCTCGGGCGTCTTGCCGCCCGGCGCGATGAGCGGCAGGTTGGGATAGTGCTCGCGCAGTTCACGCAGGACCTGCGGCGTGTTTTTGCCGGCGGCGATGTTAAGAATCTTGGCGCCGGCGCGCACCTTTGCGTGAGCATCGTCGTCGCAACGTACGACCGTGGCGATGACGGGGATGTCGGCGATGTTGGTGATGTGCTCGACCATCTCGGCAGTAGCGGGGGAGTTGACCACACAGCCCGCCGCGCCCTGCATCTCGGAGACGGCTGCCATCTGAACGGAGCGCTTACCGGTCGTAGTTCCGCCGCCCACGCCTACAAAGACCGGGCACTCGGCGACGGTCAACAGTGCCTGCGTAATGGCCGGCTGCGGCGTGAAGGGGTAAACGGCGAAGACAGCATCGGCGTTGGAGTTGCGGATAACCGCGACATCGGTGGTGTAAATGAGCGACTTGATGCGGCGGCCGAAGAGCGTGAAGCCGCTGGCCTCCTCGATCTCGTCGGGCATGCGAAGGGCAGCCTTGCGCAGACGTCCGTCGATGGGCAGGGGCTCCATAGGGAGCAGGCCGTTGGGCGTGACGGCTACCTGGGGCTCGGTGAACTCGTCTGCGAGCTCGACCTCGGAGAAATCGACCGAGGCGACGATGTCTTCGTGAACCTCGGCGGGCACATCGATGGGGGCTTGGTCGTTTGCCGCGGCAGGCGTGTCGAAGGAGCTGGTGCCGACGAAGGCGTTGACGCGCTCATTTAGATCGTTGAGGGTATCCATGGAGGCTCGATTCTATGTGATGACGGCCGGCAGGGTGCCGGCAGCGTTGTGCTTGCTAAATCGTTTGACGAGTTGATTTTTCCCCGCCGCGTCCTCCGTTAGACCGAAGGGCGGCGAACGTGAAGGAGCTGTGGTGGCGGGGATCGAGGTGCTATCTTGAAAGTCCCGTTTAAAAGAGAGGTGACGCGGTATGGAATTTTCGGCAATGTTGGGCTCGATTGGCCTATGCGTGGGCGCAATCGTTGCCGCCGCGGTCATCTACTTTGTGGTCACGGCCATTAAGGGCAAAAGGGCCGAACGCAAGGAGCGCGCGATGCTTAAACAGCATCGCGACCAGCAGGACAAACGCGCACGGAGATAGCTTGTTGAGTTTTGGATCCGTACGCTAGCTGCGTTTTCGGATCAGGGCAATGTAGAAGCCCTCAAATTCGCGGCTGGGCGGAATGGTGAGCGTGCCGGGCAGGCCGTTGGCGATGGCCGATACCTGACCCGCGGCAATGGCCTCGGTCAGGGCGTTGGACTCGATGCGCGGCTTCTCGCCAGCTTCCTGGGCGCGGCGTGCCTCACTTTCGCTTGGCGTGCCGTCGAGGGGGATGAGCTCGCAGTCCATATGCTTGTCGAGGGCCTCTTGCAGGGCGTCCTCGTTTTCCTGCGGCAAGATCGAACAAGTCGAATAGACGAGCGTGCCGCCCGGTTTGAGGGCTCCCATGGCGCGGTCCAGAAGTGCTCGCTGCGAGCGGGCGCACTTGCTCAGCAACTGCTCGGTGAGGCCGCGCAGGCTCTTCTCGTTGCCGCTGACGACGGTGCCCGTGCCGGTGCAGGGAGCGTCGAGCAGGATACGGTCAAAGCGGAAGAACTCGTCGAGCTCGCGTGCGTCGATGCGCATGACGGGCACGTTTTTTGCGCCTTGGCGGTGGAGGTTGGCTTCGAGCTTCTCGGCGCGGGGAATGCTCATCTCGCAGGCGGTAAGGTGCGCCTGCCCCTGCGTGAGGGCGGCGATCTGCGTCGTCTTGCCGCCGGGGGCCGCGCACATGTCCAGGATGTCCTCGCCGGCCTGGCCGCCCAAGACCAACGGCGGCATCATGGACGACAGACTTTGCAAGTAGATCTTGCCGTCGCGGTAGATGTCGAGGTCCCACAGGTCGGAAACCTGGGCCTCGGGCAGGATGAAAGCGTCCGGGTACCAGGCGACGGTTTGGTGGGCGATGCCGGCTGCGTCGAGCGCGGCGGCGATGTCCTCGGCGGTCGCCTTGAGCGTGTTGGCGCGCAGCGTGACCGGGCGTGTGACCGCGGCGCCGAAGCCCTTGATCATGAGCTCGGCATCGGCGGGCGCATAGGCGCCGGCGACCGTGTCGACCATAAAGCGCGGCAGATCGGCGGCGCAGGGAAGGGCGGCAAGCTGGTCGGAAAGCTCGGTGGCGGCAAACTGCCTGAGCTTGAGCTCGGCCTTGACCTGCTTTTTCTGCTTACGACGACGCGGCTTGGACATCCGTCTTTCCTTCCACCGAAATGATTATTCTGGGACGGGGATAAAAAATCATTTAATGATCCCCGTTCCAAAAAGACTACTTTGCGGCGCCCGGGAATGATTTTTTATCCCCGTCCCAGAATAATCATTTCCGGGCGCGTTGCGGTTGCCTAGTACTGGCTCTCGTGCTTGCTGAAGAAGTCGAAGCGCGGGGGTAGCGGCTTTACGCGGTGCTCGCCGGGCTTCTCGCCCAGGCTCTCCACAAACTCATCCGTGGAGGCGAAGATGTTATCCCAGCTAAAGAAGGCGACCGGGTCGATGTCGAAGTACTCACAGATGAGCTCGCAGCCGGCCGGGACGATGCCGTGCATCAGGACGGTCGCCACGCGCAGCTCGGTAAAGGCGTCGACGAGGGCCTGCGTCATTGCGGCGTTGGCCGGCTCGCCCTCGAGCTTGTTGGCGGCCTTGGAGGCGTCGCTCCAGCGCTTGTTGGCGGCGCGCAGGTAGTCGTCGCACACGGCAAGCGCGCGGTGCGTCTCGAACTTGTACATGGCCTGCTCAAAGGCGAGGGCTGCCTGCTGGGCGGCTTCGACCACGGTGTCAGAAGCGGCACCGGCGGGGATGCAGCCGTTGCGGTAGGGGCTCTCGTCGCCTTCCTTGACGGCGACGCCGTAGAAGCAGCTGCGGGCCAAGCGGTTGAACACGCCGGTCAAAAGGGCGCTCTCCTTAAGGGCCGGGTCGATAACGCGCTTGTCGTCGCAGGCGCGTACCTCGTTGCCGTCCTTGTCCTTGCCGGTCACACGCGTGTCGTATGCCTTGGGGCTAAAGCTTACCGGCTTCTCGGACAGGCCGAGCGACAGCCAGTGCGCACGCATCTGCTCGCAGGTGTAGTGGTTGAGCAGGTCGTCTGCCGGCGGGGGAGGCGTCTGCGAGGACGAGCTGGCCTTTTTGCCCATGTAGAGCAGGTGGTAGCAGGCGCTGACGGTGCTCTGCGTGAGGTCCCAGCCCAGGGCCTCCCACATGGCGGTCTGCGCGATGCAGTAGAAGTAGATGTTGTCCTGACCGATAAACTGGTAGATCTGCGCGTCGTCCGAGCACCACCAGTCGCGCCAGTCGAGCGAGCTGTGCTGGTAGGTGGGCGCGGGGACCTGCGTGGAGTCGGCAGCGGGCTCGCCCATGAGGGCGGCATCCTGGGCGGCGACGCCCTCGGTCACGCCGGCTGCCTTGGCATCGCGCGCGAGCACGGTACGCGTATAGCTGATGGGCGCCCACAGGCTCTCGGGCCAGCACCAGCAGGTGACGTCGGAGACGCCATCGACCTCGGGCACCGGAACGCCCCAGTCGATGTTGCCGGTGATGCGGAAGGGCACGAGCGCCTTGCCGCTGCGGAAGCGCACGCCGCCGTTGGCGAGCACCGCGTGGGCGTCGTCGCGCTCCTTCCAGCTGGGGAAGGTGACGGTAAAGCTGCTCTTGTTGCCCTCGGGCTCCAGCACGGTGTGCTCGGGAAGCTGGTCCTCGACGGCGTCGAAGGCCTCGCGGAACTTGTTCTGGATGTAGAGCTGAGCCGGCAGCAGCCACTCCTCCATGGTCTTGGAGACCACGGAGCGAACCTGCGGGTTCTGGGCGAGCTTGGCGGTGTAGGTTTTCATGAAGTCGAGGTAGGCCGGCAGGTCAAAGTAGAGATTGTCGACCGGACGCAACTCGGGCACCTCGCCGGTGAGCTGGCTTTTGGGCGCGATGAGCTCCTCGGGCTCAAACTGGTGGCCCAGATCGCACTCGTCGGCATAAGCCTTCTCGGACTTGCAGCCCTGGATGGGGCAGCGGCCGATGACCTGGCGTCCGTTGAGGAACGTGCCGGCCTTGGCATCGTAGAACTGCAGCGTGGAGCGCTTGGAGATGGTGCCCTGCTCGTGCAGGCGCTCGATAATCTCGGCGGTCACCTCGTTGTGAATCTGCGCAGCCGGCTCAAGGCCCGAGCCGCCGTAGATATCGCAGCTGATGTTGTAGTTGTTGAGGGTCGCGGCCTGGCGGGAGTGATTGGACTCGACATACTCGCCGATGGACTTATCGTAGCCTTCGTTTTCCTTGAGCTTGCGGTAGCTCTCCATGATGGGCGAGCCGTAGCAGTCGGTGCCCGAGGTGAAGATGACGTTCTCGCGGCCCAGGCGGTCGCGAAGGAAGCGGGCGAAGAAGTCGGCCGGGACAAAGACGCCGCCGACGTGGCCAAAGTGCAGGCCCTTGTTGCCGTAGGGCTCGCCGGCGGTAACGATGGCGCGGCGCGGCCAGCTGGGACGGTCGTTCATGGAATATTTGGATGCCATGGGACTCCTTCGCATATGGTGGGAGCGCGGCCGGGCGCAAGGCCTGGCGACGCGGTGGTCAATTCGTGCATATCGTTCGACATTATCGCACATGCGGACGGGTACGTGGCAGGGGCGCTATCCTAAGATGCTATGAATGAGATTTCCAACATACATGCGTTTGAGGACGAGGATTTTCTGCACGCCTGCTTTGTGTGGGGGATGGTCGTAGTCGGCGTGTTTGCCGTGTGCCTGGTGCCGGTGTTTATGCTGCTGGGCGGGCCTGCGGACTTGGACGCGGCTGAGGCGGGCGGCTGGACCACCGTCGTGGGCTGGATGGTCGGTGTGGCTGCGGTTTCTGCAGCGTCGTTTGCCGTGCACGAGCTGGTGCATGCGGTGTTTTTTAAGCTGCTGGCGCCTGCGGGCGCGCATGTGACCTTTGGCGCGAATCGTGAGACGGCGATGATCTATGCCTGCGCCGAGGGCGTTGTGTATTCGCGTCGGCGGTACATGGCCATTTGCCTGGCGCCCACGGTTGTTTTGACGGTGGCGTTTGCCCTGGGCTTTGCGCTCTCGGGCTATCCGCTGCTGTGTTACCTGGCGGCTGGCTTGCATTTGTCGGGCTGTGTGGGCGACTGGTATTACGTGCGGGCCATTTTGCGCGACCGCCGCATCGCTGCCTGCGAGGACACGTCCTTTGGCGTGCGCTTTTTCGCAAAGTAGTCTTTTTGGGACGGGGCTATTTTAGCTGCCATGATGTCGGGGTGAGTTTTCTGGGACGGGGATGTTGATGAAGTCGTTGTTGCTGCATGCGTGCTGTGCACCATGCTCGCTTGAGCCGGTTCGCCTGCTGCGCGAGGAGGGGTTTGAACCCACGATCTGCTGGACCAACCCCAATATTCAGCCGCACAATGAATGGCAGCGTCGCCTGGACGAGCTGCGCCGGTGGTGTGCCGACGGCGACATCGAGCTCATCGAGGCCGGGGAGGATCGCGAGCGCTGGGAGGCCGGCGTGGCCCCGCTGGGTGCCGATCGGCCCCGTCGCTGTCGCGCGTGCTATGCCCTGCGTCTGGCCGAGGCGTGCCGCGTGGCTCGGGAGCGCGGGTTTGAATACGTGGGCACGACGCTCGCCGTCTCGCCGTACCAGCTGTTCGATACCTGCAATGACGTGCTTGAGCGCTTGGCGGCGGCACACGGGCTCACCCCGGTGATTCGCGATTTTCGCCCGTATTACCCCGAGGCGACACGCCGTTCGCGCGAGCTTGGCATGTATCGGCAGAACTACTGTGGTTGCCGCTTCTCGGCTGTCGAGGCGGCCATGGACCGCGCCCGCATCCGCGACGAGCGCAAAGCCGCCAAAAAGTAGTTCACTTGGGACGTCAGCCTGCTAGGATGTAGAGCGGACTTTAGCTATATAAGGAGAATCCGACGTGTCTATGCGTACCGATGATTTTGACTATAACCTGCCCGAAGAGCTCATCGCCCAGGCGCCTGCCGAGCCGCGCGACTCCTGCCGCCTGCTGGTGGTTGATCGCAAAGGCTCCGAGACAGGAACGCCGCTAGAGCACGGCGGTACCGTTGAGCACCGCATCTTCCGCGACATCATCGACTATATCGAGCCGGGCGACGTGCTCGTCATCAACCAGACGCGCGTGATGCCGGCCCGTCTTATCGGTCGCAAGGCAGGCTCGGGCGGTGTGGTCGAGACGCTGCTGCTCAAGCGCCGCGAGGATGTTGATCCGCTGGGTCACGTTTGGGAGTGCCTGGTCAAGCCGGGCAAGCGTCTGAAGCCCGGTGCTCAGATTGAGTATCGCGCCGGCGGCGCCCATGCACCCGAGGGCGCGCCCGTGGTGCTGACGGCCGAGGTCGTCGACTTTGTCACCGATAGCCGCGGCGGCCGACTGGTGCGCTTTGAGCCGGCCGGTTGCAATGCCGCTGGAGAGCCGCGCACGCTCGACGAGGCCATTCATGCTGCCGGTCACGTTCCGCTGCCGCCCTACATTACCGATTACGAGGGCGATCCCGAGAAGTACCAGACCGTCTACGCCATGAAGGAGGAGCACTCGGCTGCCGCTCCTACGGCGGGTCTGCACTTTACTCCCGAGCTCATGGCCGCTATCGAGGCCAAGGGCGCGAAGTTTGCCGCCGTCGAGCTCGAGGTGGGTATTGATACCTTCCGTCTGGTGGAGGAGGACGACCCCACGCAGCACGTCATGCACACCGAGCGTTACCACGTGTCGCAGGAGGTTGTCGACGCCGTGCATAAGGCGAAGGCCGAGGGGCACCGCGTGATCGCCGTCGGCACTACCGCAGTACGCTCGCTCGAAAGCGCGTTTGACGCCGATGCTCCGGTGTCCGATCCGGCTGTGACGGCGCGCTATTTTGAGGGCCGCGAGGACGGGGCCGATACGCTCGGCCGCGGCGACATCGTGGTGCGCGAGAACGCGACGACGCAGCTCTACCTCATGCCCGGCTCGACCTATCACGTGGTCGACGCGCTGATCACGAACTTCCACGTGCCGCGCTCCACGCTCATGATGCTTGTGAGCGCACTTGCCACCCGCGACCAGATCATGGATGCCTACGCCGCCGCCATCGAGGAGCGCTACCGCTTCTTCAGCTTTGGCGACGCGATGCTCATTTGTTAGTTACGCGGTTCTACGAACCGCGTAACGGCTCGACGCTGCAAACCCGCCAGAGCGGCAATCTGCCTTTCAACTTCGGCGGCATGACCAGAAGGTCAATGCCGCCTCGTTTCAAGGCACCTTGCTCGCTCTGGCGGGTTTTCGCTGACTTTGCCAAGGCATCGGCGTCGCCTTTGTTGGCACTTGGGGACGTTCCTTTTGTGTCGGCACTTGGGGACAGTCCTTATGTCAAGAGATTGGTGCAAGAGGGATAGGTTGCCTTGCGTCGATCTAAATAGGTTGCGGTGAGATAGTTCTTGAATTGGCCTTATTGAGGACTAAACAGGAACTATCTCACCGCAACTGCGTTGAACGTTTTTTGGCAACTGGTTTACTTGCTCGCGAAGAGCCAGACCAGGATGATCGCTAGAATCACGGCGACGATGCAGACGATGGCACCGGTGAATTTGATGCGTGAGTCGCGGGTGCGCTCTCGTACGTCATCCTCGGTAGCCTCGAGCTGGGCCACTTCGCGCTCGGTTTCGGCGTGTTCGGCTTTGTCTCGGGCCAAGGATCCTGCAAGCGACTCAGTGATCTCTGGGTGGTCGTGCACCTCGGTCGCCTGTTCGATGATCGACTGCGCATGTGCGGCATCTGCTTGGGCGTTGGCGATGCTCTGCTCCTGGTCGCGGCGTGCCTTGTCCTCGGCAGTGACCTTCTCGCGCAGTTCGCGCTGACGAGTCGCGGCGGCTGTCTTCGCCGTCTGCAGCTCGTCGCGCGCGGCATCGGCTTCGGTCGTCGCGGCTTGGTGCGCGCGTTTTGCGTCGGCGATAGGGGCTTGAGCCTGCTCGACGGCCTGCTCGGCTGCGGCAAGCGAGTGCTCAAGGTCGGCGGTGATGCGCGGGACATCTTCTTCGGCTTTACGCAGGGCATCTGCCGTGTCGGAAATCTGCATCGAGAGCTCACTGGTGCGCACCGTATAGTTGGCGGGATTTGCCGAGGGATTGCGTTGCAGCTCGGCATACTCATGGCGCAGCGTCTCGAGCTGGGCGCGCGTGGCGTCGACGGTTTGTTGTGCGGCCGCAATGCCGGCGTCTCGCTCGGCCTTCACCTTGTCGCGGATGCGCTTGGAATCCTCAAGACGTCGAACGAGGCGGTTGCCGGTCTCGCGAGAGCTCGCCTCGCGGGCCTCCACGGCGTCGAGCGCGGCCTTCAGGCGGAGCTCAGTCGCGTCATCCTCTGTCTTCATTTGTTCGAGCTGACCATTGAGCTCTGTCGCTTTGGCGGCGTGGGCATCACGGTCAATCTCGGCTGCCGCAGCGGTCTTTTGCGCTGTGGCGATCGCCTGACGCTGGTCGGCGACGATCTGGTCGTAGCGGCCTGCGATATCCTGGCGCGTCTCGAGTTCCTCGGCCTGATCGGCAATGCGCTGCTCAAGTTCGGCCAGGTGGGCGCGGGCATCGGCAAGTGCCTTTTTCGCGGCGTTCATCTCGCGCATGGCCGAGGCGCCCTGGGCGATAAAGGTGCCCACGGCGTTCGCAGTGTTCGAGACAGCGGTCCCCAGATCGCGGCTCGCGGCGGAGGAGTGCGGGGCGGTCGGGCGAGCGGTGTCGGCAGCGTCCGCATCGGCAGCCTGCGGCACGGCGATATTGCCGGTACCGCCCTCGATCACAGAAAAGCCTGCTGCGTGCGGGTCGACCGCATCGGCGCCAATCGTGGGATGCTCGAGCTGCAGAAACGAGGGCATGGTGCTGCCCTGGTCGGCAACCGGAGTCTCGCCGGGTACAAAGGTCGAGGCCGCCTCGGCGGCCTCCTCTTCCTCGGCGTCAACGTCAGCGTCGGCCACGGCGTCTTTCATCGCTTTGACGGCATCCATCATGGAGTCCATGACGGCGTCGAGCTCTTCTTCCGAAGAAACCTCGATAGGGCCCGCAGCTTGCGGAGCAGCATCCTGTACAGGGGTGTCGTCCTGAGCGGGCGCATCGTCATTTTGCTCGCCTGCATCTTCGGCGCCGGGGGTTTCCGCCGTAGCGCTTTCGTCCAAGATGGGGTCGTCGAGGTCAATATCATCGCAGGTCACAGCGTCAGCATCTGCGGCGACGTCTGCGGAATCATCAATATGCTGTTGAGTCTGGGGGTCCAGCTCGTCTGTCATAGGCATGTGCTCCTCATCGTTGTTTGTCACCCTATGATAAAGTCTCGCGCCGACATCCCGCGCGCTGCAGCAAAGTTTCAAAACGTGTTCGATGGCTCGCGTCGATAGCAAAAACTCGGCCACTTTATCCAGTTTGTACTTGACAATCCCTTCGCCGAAAGACGTTATGCCGTTCGCCTGCCGAGGCCTTTTCTTTTCACTTGAACCCGTTAAAGTTGCATTTCAGCTTTTGTCGCGTTTATTTGGATGCGCGCAGTCGGCGGGTGCGCCCGTCGCGATTTGAAAGGACTTTATATGGGACTTTTCACTGGTAAGACCGTGATCGTCACCGGCGGCGGCAAGGCCACGCTCAAGGACGGCTCCGCTGGCTCCATCGGCTACGGTATCGATATCGCTTTTGCCAAGGAGGGCGCAAACCTCGTCATTACCGGCCGCAACGTTGCCAAGCTCGAGGCCGCCAAGGAATCCCTCGAGGCCGAGTACGGTGTCAAGGTTTTGCCTGTTCAGGCCGATGTTTCGGCTGGTCAGGACAACGAGGCTGTCGTCCAGAACGTCATCGACAAGGCTATTGAGGAGTTCGGCCGCATCGACGCCGTCGTCAACAATGCTCAGGCCAGCGCCTCGGGCGTGACCATTGCCGATCACACCATGGATCAGTTTAACCTGGCCATTTACTCTGGCCTGTATGCCACCTACCTGTACATGCAGAAGGCCTACCCGCACCTGAAGGAGACCAAGGGCTCCGTGGTCAACTTTGCCTCGGGCGCCGGCCTGTTTGGCAACTACGGCCAGTGCAGCTATGCCGCTGCCAAGGAGGGCATCCGCGGTTTGACTCGCGTTGCCGCCAACGAGTGGGGCAAGGACGGCATCAACGTCAATATCGTTTGCCCGCTTGCTTGGACCGCTGCGCTCGAGAACTTCCAGGATGCTTATCCCGAGGCGTTCAAGGCCAACGTCCACATGCCACCGGCGGGTCACTACGGCGACGTCGAGAAGGAAATCGGCCGCGTGGTCGTTCAGCTCTGCGGTCCCGACTTTAAGTACATGAACGGCGAGACCGTCACCCTCGAGGGTGGCATGGGCCAGCGTCCGTAGGAGTTACGCGGTTTTACCAAACCGCGTAACGGGCCGACGCTGCGCGGTCACCAGAGCGACAACTTGTCATTCAAAGAGGGCGGCATGACCAGAAGGTCTATGCCGTCCTCTTTTCATGCCAATTTGTTCGCTCTGGTGACCGCTCGCTGATGTTGTCAGAGCATCGGCGTTACCTTGACTGTTGGATGTAGTCGTTGGGGACGTTCTTAAATGACTAGTCGAAAGGGACACTCTTGCCGGCACTTGGGGACAGTCCCTGAGTGCCGGCAGATTGGGGCGCTCATTTGCAAGATGGCGCTGAAGACTGTCCCCAACGTCTAGTCGTTTAAGACTGTCCCCAACGACTACCCAACGACTAGCGCGGGAACCTGATCCTAATGCACTAGTTTCTGTCGAGTCGGTGCTTCTTGCGGGTTGCCCGTATAATGGTTTGCGTATGAACCGCAACCAAGGAGTTCCAGTTTATGGACCAGAACCTTTTTAAATTCGACCTGATTGCCGAGGATCCGACGACGCACGCGCGTGCCGGCGTACTGCACACCCCGCACGGCGACATCGAGACGCCGATTTTTATGCCCGTGGGCACCAAGGCAAACGTCAAGGGCATTCCTACCGAGACTGTCAAGAAGCTCGGCGCCCAGATCGTGCTCGCCAATACCTATCATCTGTCCATGCGTCCCGGCGAGGATACCATCGCCGAGCTGGGCGGCCTGCACAAGTTCATGAACTGGCACGGCCCCATCCTCACCGACTCGGGCGGTTTCCAGGTCTTCAGCCACAACGATGCCGTCAAGCTCACCGATGAGGGCGTGCGCTTTATCGTCAACGATTACGACGGCCGCCACGTGTTTTGGACGCCCGAGGACAACATGGAAATCGCCATGAAACTCGGCTCCGATATCTGCATGCAGCTCGACCAGTGCCCGGGCTATCCCGCCACGCGCGCCTACGTTGAGCGCGCCGTTGAGCTGTCGAGCATGTGGGCCGAGCGCTGCTATAAGGCGCATACCCGCGATGACCAGGCGCTCTTTGGCATCGTTCAGGGCGGCATGCACCTGGATCTGCGCCTGCGCTCGCTGCGCCATCTGGAGGAGTGCGGCGACTTCCCGGGCTATGGTATCGGTGGCTATTCGGTGGGCGAGGATCACGAGACCATGTTCGAGACCCTGGCGCCGCTCGTGAGCGAGTACATGCCCAAGCATAAGCCGCGCTACCTGATGGGTGTCGGCAACCCGACCACGCTCGTGCGCGGCGTTGGCGTGGGCATCGACATGTTTGACTGCGTGCTGCCGACGCGCACCGGCCGTATGGGCACGGCATTCTCCAGCGAGGGTCGCCTCAACTTCCGCAACGCTCGCTTTGCGCACGACGACGGTCCCATCGATCCCACCTGCACCTGCCCGGTGTGCACGGGCGGTTACAGCCGTGCGCTCATCCGTCACATGGTCACGCAGAAGGAGATGCTCGGCGGCATTCTGCTTTCGATGCACAACATCTACTACCTGCTCAACCTTATGCAGCGGGCCCGCCAGGCCATTATCGAGGGCCGCTACGGCGCGTTCGTGAGCGACTGGATGAACAGCCCTGCGGCGGTGGATTACTAAGAGCAGCACGGGCGCTTGCAGAGCGCGGGCAACGGCAAGGGGCGAGCGCCGGCCGGTCATCACGTTTGCTAACACCGCTTGCGCGACCGATGACCGATAGCTTGCAAGCACTTGATGCATCGTGGGTACCATACCGAATAGTTGATGTTCGGGCGGGTGTTTGGCGCACAGCGTCGACCCCGCCCGTTTTTCTTTTTCTCGATAGGAGTACCCATGATTAAGAATGAGAACGTCGAGGGCGAGCCTGCCTACGACGAGACGTACCGCCGCGGCCCCGTGGTCATGCGCGGCCCCATGATTCCTAAGGACAACACCTACGCCAACCTGCTGGCGCCCGAGGACTCGACCGACTGGCTGCATGCCGACCCGTGGCGCGTGCTGCGCATTCAGGCAGAGTTTGTCGATGGTTTTGGCGCGCTTGCCGAGCTTGGACCTGCGGTGACCATCTTCGGTAGCGCCCGCACGCCCAAGACCGATCCGCTCTACAAGGCGGCGCGTACCGTCGGGCGCAAGATCGCGCAACGTGGCGTGGCGGTCATCACCGGTGGCGGCCCCGGCATCATGGAAGCGGCCAACAGGGGAGCGGCGAGTGTCAACGGCAAGTCAGTTGGCCTAGGCATTGAATTGCCGCACGAGCAGGGGCTCAATAAATACGTGAACCTCGGCATGGACTTCCGCTACTTCTTTGTGCGCAAAACCATGTTCGTTAAGTACAGCTCGGGCGCCATCGTATTTCCCGGCGGCTTTGGCACGCTCGACGAGATGTTCGAGGTTCTCACGCTGGTGCAGACGCACAAGGTCAAGCGCATGCCGCTCGTGCTGGTGGGCACCGAGTACTGGCAGGGCCTATTCGACTGGCTCAACGGCCCGGTGATGAGCACCGGTATGATTAGCCCGCTCGATCCGGATCTGGTACACATTACCGACGACCTCAACGAGGCCGTTGACATTGCGCTCAGCGGGCTGATGTAGATCAATCGTGCCCACGCGACATGAATACGCATGGCAATCTGATGTTATCTAACATCAGATTGCCATGCGTATTGGGTATACTGGTGTAAAAGACGAGGGCGAGGAGGTCGCAAATGTCTACAGCAACAGTTAAGCCTACGACGGTTCGAATCGAAGAGGGGCTCAAGGAGCAGGCGACTGAGTTCTTGGATTCGGTCGGCCTCAGCCTCAATTCCTATCTCAATCTTGCTGTTCGGCAGCTGGTAAATCAGCGAAAGATTCCTTTTGAGATTGTAGGAAGGGCGGAGGTGCCCAACGAGGTGACGAGGCGCGCCATGGTGATCGCCGAGGCTCATGAGCTGGGGATTTTGCCGGACGATAGCCTGTCATTCAATAACGCTGATGAGCTTATGTCATTCCTCGATGAGGAATAGCGATGTTCGAGATTAAAGTCGAGGCTCAATTTAAGGTGGACTACAAACGAACGATGCGCATGCATCCGCAGCTAAAAAGTGAGTTTAAAGCGGCGGTTGCAGAGCTTGTGGCTCATGGGTCACTTCCGGCGGAGTATGGCGCCCACGAGCTCTCAAACCCGGGCGGAAACTACAACGGCCACATCGATTTCCACCTATCCGATGGCTTGGTCGATGTGGTCGTTCTTTATCTTCCCCATAAGACTAACCCAGTGATTAGGCTGGTGAGAATGGGCACTCATCAGGAACTGTTTCAGGGTCCGCTGGGCTGAT
This sequence comes from Collinsella sp. CLA-AA-H167, assembly GCF_040095305.1. Classification (NCBI taxonomy): domain Bacteria; kingdom Bacillati; phylum Actinomycetota; class Coriobacteriia; order Coriobacteriales; family Coriobacteriaceae; genus Collinsella; species Collinsella sp. CLA-AA-H167. Next base: position 93,005 of record NZ_JBBNGA010000004.1, on the reverse strand, counting down.
CGCCGATTTCTAAGTTGCGGTGGAATAGGGATTGATTTGCGGCTGATAAGCCAAAAACAGTTCCTATTCCACCGCAAGTGGTAAAGGTGCCCCTAGTGGATGGGCTGGTAACGAGGGCAGTAGCTGATGGCGATGGCGTCGACGCCTACATGGGTGGCGATGGTGCAGCCGATGGGGCCGGTGCCGGCGTCCACGTAGTCCCGGCCTGCGAGCGCTTGGCTGACGAGCTTTTGCTCCTCAGCGGCGCCGGTCGTGAGTACGCGCACGCTGGAGCCCGGATGCTCGGCCAAAAATGCGAGGCAATCGGTCATGGTGTTGGCAACGATGCGCTTGGCGCCGCGGCCCTTTTTGACGGCCTTGATCTCGCCCGATTTCCACTCCGGCGAAACGGCCAGGCGAATGTTGAGCATCTGCGTCAACTGGCCGGCGAGCTTGGGCGCGCGGCCGTTCTTAACGAGGTTCTCGAGCGTGCGCGGAATCAGCAACAGGTGGGCGTCGGGCAGGGTCGCGCGGATCTGCGCCTCGGTCTCGTCCAGGCTGCGGCCGTCCTCGCGCATGGCCAGCGCGTACTCCACCAGCAGGCCCTCGGCGCCCGAGCCGGTGCGCGAATCGATGCAGCGCACGTCGAGCTCGTGGGTTTCGGCCGTCAGGCATGCGTTGGCATAGCAGGCGGACCACTCGCTGCATAGCGAGATAAAGATCGCGCTATCGTGGCCGTCGGCGCGTACGCGGTCGAAGAGTGCCTTGAACTCGCCGGCGCTCGGCTGCGAGGTGTGCGGCAGCTGCTCGGAGCCGGCCATGCGGGCGACGTACTCCTCGGCGGTAATCTGCACCTGGTCGAGCAGGTCCTCGCCCTCGATAATCACATGCAGCGGAATCACGTAAATGCCGAGCTCTTGGGCGCGGGCGGGGGAGATGTCCGACGTGGAGTCGGTTATGATGGCAAAAGACATAATTGCACCTTTCGTTGGGGCGCGGCAGCGCCGCCTTCTGAAAGCAAAGTGCGACAAGTATAGTGGAGTTGCTCTACATTGCTAGGTTCAATTGTTGAATAGTCAACAGTTTGAAGCGGTGGTGTGGAAATCATCAACTGGGGAAGAAGGGTGCCGATGGCGGCATTGCAACTTTGCGAGCGGCCGGTTGTGCTGTTCGATTTTGACGGCACGGTGGCAGATACGGGCCGGGCGGTGATGACCTCGACGCGCAAGACGCTTTCCGCGCGCGGGTTTTCGGAAGCGCAGATGGGTGATCTGCGCCGCATGATCGGGCCGCCCCTGTGGAAGAGCTTTCACGACTTTTACGGCTTTTCCCGCGAGGAGTCGCTTGTGGTGGCCGATGAGTACCGCGCCTTTTTTGATGAACTGGGACCGGAGGAGTATCCCGTGTTCAATGGGGTCCCCGAGCTGCTGGATGGGTTGGTCGCCCAAGGCAAACGTATGGCCGTGGCGACGTCGCGCATGGAGGCCAAGTGCATCGACATGGTGCGTGAGCTCGGGCTCTCTCAGTTTGAGGCGGTGATTGGCATGAATCCGCCGCAGGGACGCGAGACCAAGGCCGATTCGGTCCGCGATGCCCTGGCGGCGCTCGGCGCGACGGCCGACGATGCCGTGATGATCGGCGATCGCTTTAACGATGTGGAGGGCGCGCACGCAATGGGCGTGCCGTGCATCGGCATCTATTCGGGCGCGGCGGCGCCGGGCGAGCACGAGGCGGCGGGTGCCGATGCGGTGGTGCACTCGGTGGCCGAGCTTGCTAAACTTTTCGCTATCTAATGACGTAATGTGAGGGGCGAGCGCGCTCGCCGCTCATTGGTAAGGAGGTCGTCCATGAATCAGGTGGAGCAGAGCGTTGCCGAATATGTCGACGAGGTCTGGGAAGATGTCGTCGCCGATATCGAGCGGCTGGTGAGCTATCCGTCTGTGGCCGTTGCTGCCGATGCGGAGCCCGGTGCGCCGTTTGGCCGCCCGGTCCGTGATGCGCTCGATTGCGCGCTCGGCATTGCGCAAAAGCTCGGCTACCAGACGAGCGATGACGAGGGCTTTGTGGGCATTGCCGATATTCCTGGCCGCGGCGACAAGCAGCTCGCGACCATCTGCCACGTGGACGTGGTGCCCGCCGGCCCGGGCTGGAACACCGACCCGTTTGCGATGGAGCGTCGCGAGGGCTGGCTGCTCGGCCGCGGCGTTATCGACGACAAGGGTCCGGCGGTGCTGTCGCTCTACGCCGGCGCCTATCTGCTCAAGCACGGCATTGTTCCGCGCTACACCTTCCGCGCACTGCTGGGCTGCGATGAGGAAGTGGGCATGTCCGACGTTCACCATTATCTGGAGAACCACGCGAACCCCGACTTTCTGTTTACGCCCGATGCCGAGTTCCCGGTCTGTAATGCCGAGAAGGGCCAGTTTGGGGCGACATTTGTGAGCTCCAAGATCGACGGCGGGCGCATTGTGTCCTGGAGTGGTGCCGAGGCGAGCAACGCCATTCCGTCGCAGTCTATCTGCGAGCTTGCGATTGCCGCCGATGAGCTGCCGGCGCCGGTCGAGAACGGCGACCGCCTGGAGATCACGGCGCTCGATAACGGGCATGCGCAGATTTTCGCCCACGGCATTGGCGGTCATGCCTCGATGCCAGAGGGAACGATCAACGCCGTCGGGCTGATCGTGGCGTATCTGCGCGAGGCCGAGGACGCGTTTGGTGCACGCGACGAGCGCCTGCTGACGCCTGCCGAGCACGAGTTCGTCAAGTTCCTGGCCTTTGTGCATGCGGACGCCTATGGTCGCGGCCTGGGTATCGATGCGACGAGTCCGGCGTTTGGCCCGCTTACCTGCAACGCTGGCGTCATCCGCGTGGCGGATGGCCATATTGAGCAGGTCATCGACGTGCGCTTCCCCGACAGCACGAGTGCCGATACCATCCGCGAGCAGCTCGATCCGCTCGTGGGCCGTTTTGGCGTGACGTGCCGTGTGGGTCGTGCGAAGGTGCCGTTCTCGGTCTCTGCCGACGATCCGGCCGTGAAGGCGCTTATTGATACCTATAACGAGTTTACGGGCAAGCATGCTGAGCCCTTTGCCATGGGCGGCGGCACGTACGCGCGCAACTTTGCCCGCGCCGTCTCGTTTGGCCCCGAGGAGACCGGTCTGGAGCTGCCCGAGTGGGGCGGCCAGATGCACGGTCCCAACGAGTGCGCCAACGAGGAACAGCTCAAGCAGGCGCTCAAGATTTATATCGTGGCGATCTTACGTTTGAACGAGCTTGAGCTTTAAGGCTGCGGCGTTTTAACAACTTAGCACCCCTTTCGTCCGGGCTTTTTAAGTTGCGGTGGAATAGTTCCTAGAATGGGCCATTTGATGGCCAAGCAGGAACTATTTCACCGCAACTTTGTTTTTATTGGTGTAAAAGGCGGGTCATGCTTGGTGGCGGGTTTGTTATTCGTTTGTAAAGCCGAGCCGCGCTTGCGGTAAGGGTCTATCAGATGCCCGTAATAAAGCGCAGCTGACGCGGGCGCTGCCCGATCGAGACCGTATCTTTCCAAACAGCAAAGCGGGCAGGGTGCCCGCGAGTCGCTTGTATGAAAGGAAGATCATGCTCGATCAGGCTTATTCTCGTCGTCAGTTCCTCGGCCTCGCTGGTGGTCTTGCCAGCATCGTCGGTCTCGGTCTCGTTGGTTGCGGCGGCTCCAACGCCGCCAACACCGCTGCTGAGGGCAGCGCCGCTGCTGCCGAGTCCGTCTCCGGCGAGGTGACCTACGACGGCGCCTCCTCGTTCCAGGCTCTCGTCGAGGCTGCTGCCGAGAAGTTTATGGATGCCAATCCCGACGTCTCCGTCTCCGGTTCGGGCAACGGTTCGGGCAAGGGCCTGACCGCTGTTGCCGCCGGCACCGTTACTATCGGTAACTCCGACGTCTTCGCCGAGACCAAGCTCGAGGCCGATCAGGTCAAGAGCCTCGTCGATCACGAGGTCGCCGTCGTGGGCATGGGCCCTGTCGTCTCCAAGAACGTCAAGGTCGATGATCTGTCCCTCGAGCAGCTCAAGGGCATCTTCTCCGGCCAGATCACCAACTGGAAGGAGGTCGGCGGCGACGACGCCAAGATCGTCGTCCTCAACCGCAAGGCAGGCTCCGGCACCCGCGCCACCTTCGAGGCCGCCGTCTTTGGCGACGAGGCCGTCGACTTTAAGGGCGACGCCGAGCTCGACAAGTCCGGCGACGTCCAGACTCAGATGGGCAGCACCGACAATGCCATCTCCTACCTCGACTTCTCGCACTTCGACGACTCCAAGTTCAACGCCATCAAGGTCGAGGGCGTGGAGCCCAAGAGCGCAAACGTCACCGACGACTCCTTCAAGATCTGGGCTACCGAGCACATGTACTGCGCGAAGGACGCCGACGAGGCCACCAAGGCCTTCCTGGAGTTCATGCTTTCCGACGACGTCCAGGGCAAGCTCGTCGAGGAGCAGGGCTTTATCCCCGTCTCTGCTATGAAGGTCGTCAAGGACGCCAGCGGCAAGGTCTCCGCTAAATAAGTAATCGCCCCGGAAAGGTTTGCAATGGCAAAACAGCTGCCAAAGCGCGACCTTGAGAACGTGGGCCTGGGCGTCACGGGCGCGTGCGTAGCGCTCGTGACGCTTGTCGTTGCCGCGCTCATCTTTATGGTCGCCCAAAAGGGCCTCTCGGCTTTTCTCAAGGACGGCGTTTCGGTCGTCGAGTTCTTCACCGGCACCAAGTGGGACCTGGCCAACACGGCCGAAAATGGCCTGCCCTACACCGGCGCCCTGCCCCTGATCGTCACCTCGTTTGCGGTCATGGTGCTCTCCACGCTCATCGCGCTGCCCATCGCCATCGGCTCTGCCATCTTTGCGGTCGAGATCCAGCCTAAGTTTGGCTCCAAGGTCTTTCAGCCGCTTATTGAGCTTTTGACCGGCATTCCCTCGGTCGTCTTTGGCCTGATCGGTTTTCACGTGGTCGTCGGCCTTATGAAGAGCGTTTTCCATGTGAGCACGGGTCTGGGCATCTTGCCCGGCGCCATCGTGCTGGCCGTCATGATCCTGCCGACCATGACCACGCTTTCGGTCGATGGCCTGCGTGCCGTGCCCGACAGCTACCGTCAGGGTTCGCTCGCGCTGGGCTACACCCGCTGGCAGACCATCTGGCACGTGGTGCTCAAGAGCGCCATGCCCTCGCTCATGACCGCGGTCATCCTTGGCATGACCCGCGCCTTTGGCGAGACGCTCGCCGTGCGCATGGTTATCGGCGGTATCGAGGCCATGCCGACGTCGCTGCTGTCGCCGGCCTCCACCATCACCACCACGCTCACCACGTCCATGGCGGTCTATGCCGAGGGCTCGGCCCAGGACGACGTCCTGTGGGCGCTCGGCCTTCTGCTGATGGGCATGAGCCTCATCTTCATCCTGATCATCCATCTCATTGGCCGCAAGGGGGCGAAGGCTCGTGGCTAGCACGCGCATCCATATCGACGAGGCGAGACTCGGGCGTGTCCAAAGGCAGGACCGCATCGCCACGGGCGTGCTGACGGCGATCGTCGCCATCGTCATGCTCATCGTCGTCTCCATGGTGGCCTACATCCTGTTCGAGGGCATCTCGACGCTGTTCCAGCCGGGCTTTCTCACGCAGCCTGCGCGCGCCAACGGAACCCAGGGCGGTGTGCTCTACCAGCTGTTCGACTCGTTCTATCTGCTGCTGATTACCCTGATCATCTCGGTGCCCATCAGCCTGGGCGGCGCGGTCTTTTTGGTTGAGTACGCGCCCGATGGGCCTATTCGCGACATCGCCTCGACCGCCATCGAAACGCTGTCCTCGCTGCCTTCCATCGTCGTGGGCATGTTCGGCTTTCTGGTGTTCTCGGTGCAGCTGGGCTGGAAGTACTCCATCATCTCCGGCGCCGTCGCGCTCACCATGTTCAACATCCCCATCCTGGTGCGCGTGATTCAGCAGGCGCTCGAGGACGTGCCGCAGGTCCAGCGCGATGCGTGCCTGGCTATGGGCCTCACCCGCTGGGAGGCCACGCTGCACATCCTGATTCCCGAGGCCATGCCCGCCATCGTGACCGGCATCGTGCTTTCGGCCGGCCGTGTGTTTGGCGAGGCCGCGGCGTTGCTCTTTACCTCGGGCATGAGCTCGCCGGTTCGCCTGAACTTCTTGAGCTTTAACCTGTCGAGCCCCACCTGCGCCTGGAACGTGTTCCGTCCCGGTGAGTCGCTTGCCGTGCACATCTACAAGATTTACGGCGAGGGCAGCCCCGAGGCCCAGCAGATCGTTTGGGGAACCGCCGCCCTGCTGATGATTTGCGTGCTGCTGTTTAACGTGGTCGCCCGTATCGTGGGCAAGCAACTGGCAAGGAAGATGACGGCCGAATGAGCGAGATGAATGCAACGCCCGCAACCGAGGCGGCCACGTCCGAGACCCAGGACTTTCTGTCGAGCGTGGGGGAGAGCGAGAAGCACGTGCGCGTGAGCGGCAAGGCCGTGAGCGACGAGGTCGTGCTCTCCACCAAGGACGTCAACGTGTACTATGGCGACCACCATGCGCTGCACAATACGTCGCTCGACTTCCACAAGGGTGAGATCACGGCGCTCGTCGGGCCTTCGGGCTGCGGTAAGTCGACCTTTTTGCGCAGCCTCAACCTGATGAATCGCGAGATTCGCGACTGCCGCGTGGAGGGCGAGATTAACTACCGTGGGCGCAACGTGAACACCAAGGCCGAGAACACCTACGAGCTGCGTCGGTCCATTGGCATGGTGTTTCAGCAGCCCAACCCGTTCCGTAAGTCCATTCGCGACAACATCACGTTTGCGCCCAAGCGCCACGGTATCACCGACCGCGATGAGCTCGACCGCATGGTCGAGGAGAGCCTACGCGGTGCTGCGCTGTGGGACGAGGTCAAGGATAAGCTCGACAAGAGCGCCTATGCGCTTTCGGGCGGTCAGCAGCAGCGCCTGTGCATCGCGCGCACGCTGGCGCTTAACCCCGACGTGATTCTGTTTGACGAGCCCTGCTCGGCGCTCGACCCCATCTCGACGCTGGCGATCGAGGACCTGATGTCGTCGATCGTGTCCGACCGCGCCATCGTTATCGTGACGCACAACATGGAGCAGGCGTCGCGCGTGTCCAATCGCACGGCGTTCTTCTACATGGGCGATATGGTCGAGTACGACGAGACCGACGAGATTTTCCAACGGCCCAAGGATAAGCGGCTGAATGATTACCTCACCGGCATGTTCTCCTAGTCCGGGACATGCTTGAGGCCCGCGGCGGCCACGGTTGTCGCGGGACTGATTGGAGAGGCGGGTCATCTCTTGCGGGAGATGGCCCGCCTTTTTGTGTCGTGTGCTGGTGCGCTTGCCCAAAACCACCACAAAGGTGCCTGTCCCCTTTGTGGTGGTTTTCGCTATCATGGACAACGTTGAATCTCTACGAAGGAGCAGGGCATATGGCGATTCTTTTGGGATGCGATTCCATCAGCCTAGAGTTTCCCACCAAGCATATTTTCGATAGCGTGACGCTCGGCGTGGGCGAGGGCGACCGCATTGGTATTGTCGGTAAAAACGGCGACGGCAAGTCGACGCTGCTGAGCGTGCTCGCCGGCACGCTGGAGCCCGATGACGGACGCGTGACGCACCGCCGCGGCACCACGATCGGTCTACTCGGCCAAAAGGATCAGCTTGTCGACACCGATACCGTGCATCATGCCGTTGTGGGCGACACGCCTGAGTACGAGTGGGCGTCGAGCCCGCGTACGCGCCAGATTCTGGCCGGTCTTATTAGCGATGTGCCCTGGGAGGGCATGGTGGGCGAGCTCTCGGGCGGTCAGCGCCGTCGCGTGGACCTCGCGCGCCTGCTGATTGGCGACTACGATGTGCTCATGCTCGACGAGCCCACCAACCACCTGGACATGCGCACCATCAACTGGCTTGCGCGTCACTTAAAGGCCCGCTGGCAGCGCGGCCAGGGCGCCATGCTCGTGGTCACGCACGACCGCTGGTTCTTGGACGAGGTCTGCACCAGCATGTGGGAGGTCCACGACGGCCAGGTAGATCCCTTCGAGGGCGGCTACTCGGCATATATCCTGCAGCGCGTGGAGCGCGACCGCATGGCCGCCGTTACCGAGGAGCGCCGTCGCAACATGGCGCGCAAGGAGCTCGCGTGGCTAAGCCGCGGCGCCCAGGCGCGTTCCACCAAGCCCAAGTTTCGCGTTGAGGCTGCTCGCGAGCTGATCGCCGACGTACCGCCCGTGCGTGACGAGCTGGAGCTCAAGCGCCTTGCTGTGAGCCGCCTAGGCAAGCAGGTCATCGATGTCATCGACGTGGATGCCGGCTATGCGGATACCGATGGTGCGCCCAAGCAGGTGCTCACCGATGTGACCTGGCTCATCGGCGCGGGCGACCGCTATGGTCTTTTGGGCGAGAACGGCGCCGGCAAGTCGACCTTGCTCGACGTGATCCAGGGCAAGATTGAGCCCACGCGCGGCCGTGTGAAGATTGGCCAGACGGTGCGCTTTGGCGTTCTGTCGCAGCAGCTCGAGGAACTCGAGCCCTACATGGGTGACACGATCCGCGAGGTGCTCGGCAACTATAAGAAGTACTACGTCATCGACGGCAAGGAGACTTCGCCCGAGAAACTTTGCGAGCGCCTGGGCTTTACGACACAGCAGCTCTGGAGTCGCATCGGCGATCTTTCGGGCGGCCAGCGCCGTCGCCTGTCGCTGCTGCTGACGATCCTGGACGAGCCCAACGTGCTTATCCTGGACGAGCCCGGCAACGACCTGGATACCGATATGCTGGCGATTGTCGAGGACCTGCTCGACGGCTGGCCGGGCACGCTGATCCTGGTGACGCACGACCGCTTCTTGATGGAGCGCGTGACCGACCAGCAGTGGGCGCTGCTCGACGGCCACCTGACGCATATGCCCGGCGGCGTGGACCAGTACCTGCGCCTGTGCAACGCTACCGCCGAGGGCGAGCCCGTGGGCGCGCCGAGTGCCAAGACCGGCACGTTCGACACCGGTGCCGCGGCTGCGACGGCCGATAAGCCCAAGGCGAGCGGTCAGCCCAATGGCCTGTCCAACGCCGAGCGTCAGAAGCTTCGCCGCGAGGTGAGCTCGCTCGAGCGCAAGATGGAGACGCAGCGCGTCCGCGTTGAGGAGGCCGAGGCAGCAATGGCCCAGGTCGATCCCACCAACTACACGGCGCTCGGCGAGCAACAGGCAAAGATCGACGAGGCTCACGCTGCCATGGACGAGCTGGAGATGGCGTGGCTCGAGGCGAGCGAAAAGCTCGAGGGCGAGGAGTAGGCGAGAATGATCAAAGCCGCGTTTTTCGATATCGACGGTACGCTGCTGAGCTTTAAGACCCACCGGATTCCGGCGTCGGCGCAGCAGGTGCTCGACAGCTTTCGCGAGCAGGGAATTGCGTGCGTGATCGCCACGGGCCGTCCGACCTACCAGATGCCGGACTGGCTGTTCGACCTGGGCTGGGATGCGTACATTACGCTTTCGGGCCAGCACTGCTTTGATGGCAAGGGCGTTTACCGCAGCTGCCCGATCGATCCGGACGACGTCGCGGCGATCGTGGACCAGGTGGCGCAGGGGTGCTACGACTCGCTGTGCATGCAGGGCGAGAACTCGTTTGTGAACCGTCTATCCGAGCGCGTGGTGACGGCCGGCAGCAACGCGGGAATTGTCTACCACGAGGAGCCGTTTGAGCACGCCTTTGACGCGCCGGTCTACCAGTTTTGCGCCTTTGTGGATCCGGCCGACGAGCATATCGTGACCGACGCCGTGTCGCATTCGCTCACCACGCGCTGGTGCGACCTGTTCTGCGACATTATTCCCGCTAACGGCGGCAAGGACCTGGGTGTGGCGGCGACGCTCGAGCGGCTTGGTATCGACGCGAGCGAGGCGATTGCCTTTGGCGACGGCGAGAACGACCTGTCGATGTTTGCCGCCGTGGGCACGAGCGTGGCCATGGGCAACGCGCAGGATACCGTGAAGGCCGCGGCGACCTACGTGACGACCGCCGTAGACGATGATGGAATCTACAACGCCGCCAAGCACTTTGGGCTGGTGTAGCTGCGGATTCGGCACTTGGGGACGTTCCTTTTGTGCCGGCAGCTGGGGACACTCCTTGCGGGGTGTGTCCCCGTTTTGTTTTCGTCCCGTGCGTTTTGTGAAACACGGTTAACTTTTTAAATAACGTAGTAAGACATGGGCAACTTTTGCGGTAAAGTAAATCAAGCAAAAGTATCCAAAGGCTAACTAGAAGCCATCGCGAAAGGCGGCCCATGGCCCTGCGTGAATCCGGAGAAGACTATCTCGAATCGATCTACGTTCTATCGGAACGTCAGGGCATCGTGCGCTCGATCGACGTTGCCGAATACTTGGGCGTAACCAAAGCAAGCGTCTCTAAAGCCATGGCGGCCTTGGAGAGCACCGGCTACGTGGAGATGGGCAAACGCGACGTGCATCTGACGGAACGCGGTCTTGAGGTTGCCCGTCAAATGTGGGAGCGCCACTGCTTTTTTGTAGGTCTGCTAGAGGACGCAGGCGTAACGCCCGAGGTCGCGTCGCAAGAGGGCTGCCACATGGAGCACTGCCTGAGCGAGGAGAGCTTCGAGAAGCTAAGATCGATGCTGAGACGGGAAGATGTAGCGGGTCCAACAACAGAAGCCTAACTGACCCACAGTAGCGCGGAGTTCACGCAAAGCGCGAACCAGCGACCGGGACCAGCGGCCCTTTCGGCCAAGTCCATTTCAGCAAAGGAACCCCGCCAGCAAGCGATGCCCAAGAACCGCCAGCTGTGTCAATGCAGGCCGGGGCCGGGCTTGGTTTTGAAAACACTCCGCAGCGCGAGGCCCGCCTTTCCGTTGCTCCGCAGGAGCAAGAAAGACGGGCCTCATGCGCGAGGACGTTTTCAAAACCAAGCCCGGCCCCGGCCGGAGGGACCACGAGCGCTACAGGTTCTTGACACCCATCGCGCGCATGGCGTTCAGGATGGCGATGATCGCCACGCCTACGTCGCCAAAGACGGCAAGCCACATATTGGCGATACCCAGCGCTGCCAGCACAAGGATCAGCAGCTTAATGCCCAGCGCAAAGATTATGTTCTGCCAAACAATCGACATGGTCTTGCGCGCCACGCGGATCGCGCGGGAAATGTTGGACGGCTTGTCGTCCATCAGCACCACGTCGGCGGCCTCGATCGCGGCGTCGGAGCCCATGGCGCCCATGGCAATGCCCACATCGGCGCGCGTAAGCACAGGAGCGTCGTTGATACCGTCGCCGACAAAGGCGAGCTTGCCCTTGCCACTTTCGGCCGCGAGTAGCGCCTCAACGCGCTCGACCTTGTCGCCCGGCAGGAGCTGCGCGTGGAACTCGTCGAGACCGAGTTGCTTGGCCACAGACGCTGCAACCTCCTCGCGGTCGCCCGTGAGCATGACGGTGCGGTTGATACCGGCGGCATGCAGGTCGCGAATCGTTTGCTCCGCATCGGCCTTAACGGTGTCTGCAATCACGATGTGGCCGGCGTACACGCCGTCAACGAGCACGTGGAGGATCGTGCCGACAACCTCACAGTCCGGTGCTTCAACGCCGGCCGCGGCGAGCATCTTGGCGTTGCCAACGACGACGTGCTTGCCGTCGATGGTTGCCGTCACGCCGTGGCCCGCGTCGTTGGCGGAGTCGCTCACGCGCTTGGGGTCGACCTCGCCCTGGTAGGCGTCGCGCACGGACTGCGCGATGGGGTGATCGAAGAACGACTCAGCAAGGGCTGCGACTTCGAGCAGCGACTGCTCGGTATAGCCAGCCTCGGGGTGCACCGCGACGACTGAGAACGTGCCGTTGGTGAGGGTGCCCGTTTTGTCGAAGACGATGGTGTCCACGTCGGCGAGCGTCTCGAGGTAGTTGGAGCCCTTGATGAGAACGCCCAGCTTGGACGCGCCGCCGATGCCGCCAAAGAAACTCAACGGTACGCTGATCACGAGGGCGCACGGGCAGCTGACGACCAGGAAGGTCAGGCCGCGCAGGATCCAATCGGACCAAGCGCCAGTCACCAGGCCGCCGCCAAGCGCGAGCACCGCGGCAGCGCCAGTGACGGCGGGGGTGTAGACGCGGGCAAAGCGCGTGATGAAGTTCTCGGTGCGCGCCTTCTTTTCGCTGGCATTCTCCACGAGCTCCAGAACACGCGCGACGGTTGACTCGCCAAAGGGCTTGGTGGTGCGCACGTGGATGAGGCCCGTCATGTTGATGCAGCCGCTGATGATATCGTCGCCGGTCTTGGCGGGGCGGGGGACTGACTCGCCCGTGAGCGCGGCGGTGTCGAGCTGGGTTTCGCCCTCGACGATGACGCCGTCGATAGGCACGCGCTCGCCGGGCTTGACCACGATCACGGTGCCGACGGCGATGTCATCGGGAAAGACCTGTTCGAGTGTGCCGTCGGCTTGCTCGACGTTAGCGTAGTCGGGCGCGATGTCCATCATGGCACTGATCGACTTGCGGCTCTTGCCCACGGCGTATGCCTGGAACAACTCGCCGACCTGGTAGAACAGCATGACGGCGGCGCCTTCGGCCATGTGCGGGTCGGTGTCGGGGAAGAGCACCATGGCAAACGCGCCGATGGTCGCGACGGCCATGAGGAAGCTCTCGTCGAAGGCCTTGCCGCGGCGGATGTTATTGAATGCCTTTTGCAGTACGTCGTAGCCGGCAATCAAAAACGGCACGAGGAACAGCGCGAAGCTGGCGTAGATGTTGCCGGGCTCCCCAAATGCGATAGTGAGGGCGCCGAGCTCGTCGAGGGCATAAACAACGGCAAAAATGCCCAGTGCTACCAGGATGCGGTTGCGCTTGTGCTCAAGGGACTCTTTCTTCTTGCGCTTCTTCTTTTTCTTTTTGGGGTCGGCGGCTGCCATGATTCAAACCTCCCATTTGAGTGTATGAACACTTGCTCATATAATTTCGCGAGCAAAGGCCGCGGCAAGCGCGGCCTTACAGGTCAACGTGTGCGCGGGTTAGAGAATGATCTCGCAGTCCGGCTCGGCGTCGGCGGTGAACTCAACGACGCGGTCCAGGACCTCGTCGAACTTGGCGTCGTCGGCCTCGAGCGTCAGCTTCTGGGTCATAAAGTTGACCGAAACGGACTTGACGCCATCGAGCTTAGCCAGCTCGTCCTGAAGTTCACGCGCGCAGTTGGCGCAATCGATCTCGTCGAGCTTAAACTGCTTTTTCATGGTGGGTTCCTTTCCCTGTGTTGGCGGTCTGGGTGCCGGCCGCGCTGATACCGTGGTTGATTGCTATTCGCAGATATGGCTCATGCCCTGGTTGAGCATGGTATAGACATGATCGTCAGCGAGCGAGTAGAGAATGTTGCGGCCGTCGCGGCGGAACTTGACCAGGTGCGACTGCTTAAGCGTGCGCAGCTGGTGCGACACCGCAGACTGCGAGGTCGCGGTCGCTTCGGCGATGTCAGCCACGCAGAGCTCGCGGCCCATGAGGGCATAGAGAATCTTGATGCGCGTGGTGTCGCTGAAGACCTTGAACAGGTCGGCAAGGTCGTAGAGAAGTTCCTCGTCGGGAAGGTCCTCGGGCGAGCAGGTGGTGGGGACGATCGGCTCGGTGGCCTCGATGCCAGTCTTTGTTTCATCAGCGTGGCTGCTCATTGCAATATCCTTTCATATGAACATGCGCTCATATAACTTACTTCCGATTATATGAGCGCATGTTCATATGTCAATGACGTACAGGTAATTCGTCGCATAAAATGATGGGGAATAGTGGACGAGATTCCGGACTGAGCGGTTTTGATAGCCGATGCCGGGGTGGGTGCCCCCGCGCCGTGCAAAAATTGGAGTATTCTGCAACTATAGGGGGTCCGTTAATCTATTCCAGGCCAAATAAAGCCGCTCAAGAGTTATCCAAGGGCGGTAAACAGACAAGGTCTTCCTCAAATGTTGCCTAACGTTCCCGTTCGATAGCGTTTTTGTTTTTCATTTGGATTAACTTGTGGGTGCTGGAGGGCCGACCCTGCTGAATACTCGCAATTTTGCACATCGCTAGGGTACCCACCTTGTTAGCCGGTCTAGCTTCCGGCCCCGAAGATTCTGCCCTCGGGCGCGAGGCTGCTTATTTGGGCAAATGATGGGCTGTCGGATTCGACAGTCTGCATGTCATCGATTGCCGGAACTTCATTTATTGTCGGGTCATCCAGCGTGATGCCTTCGAGTGTTGCTTTTTCGAGGTCGATTCGTTGACGATCTTCGGAATCCTGGCGAAGCTGCTTCTGAATTCTCTTTTTCTCTTCTATAAACCTTCTGAGCACAAACTGTCTCAGGTCCTCTTGCATGATTTGAAAGTCTTTTGGCAGACGCGAGGGGCGTATGCCCTCTTTCCGTTGGATCGCCTCCATGACCCTAACGAAAGCGCTGGCATGCATAAAGGAATAACGACTGACGGTGATGATTCCGTATCCCATGGACGCAAGCGCATTCTTGCGCTCCTCATCGATGGCGCGGTCTTCTTCCGCGTCATGATAAAACCCGTTGTATTCAATGTCTGTGCGAGATTTCTTTAGATACGCATCCATAAAGAACTTTTTGCGTCTCGTGAGATTCTTTGCGGCAGCGGTGACCTGCACCTCGCAATCGGTCTCAATTCCCTTAATACCAAGCCCTCCTTCGCTTTTAGGCAGCGTTAGCATCATGACAAAGGCCGTTTCCATAGGAGACCGGCATCCGTCGCGCACACATTGAATCGCCTTTCGGGCAAGGGCCAGACCGTCGCATCTGGTAATGGAATTAAAGAACTGTTTTAACCTTTCGGTCGAGGTGAGCGCGAAACGCTCGTTATACGAGGTGGAAGAGCCGGTTCCAAGGGAGTAAGCGCCGCACAATTCAAAGTAGTACTCCACCAGTTCGCGAAAAGGGAGATAGGTGGCGGCCTGAAGTGCGCAAAGCTCAACGCCAACAATGAAGATGCCATCTTTGAGCTCTATAAAGCGTGAGCTCGAGAATCGTTTTGACGAAACGTGGCATTGACAGTTCATTGCATAGCGCGCATTCCTGCGATCAAACACCATTACTTCGAGGCAATCATTTGCGTCAAGGGAAACATCGTGTTTGGTGAGCCATTCTGCGGCTGCGTCAAGGAGCGTTCCGGTGGGACATGATCCGTAAATCGCGGCAGGGTTACAGGGCTCGGTGTCTTTCGTAGACGCCGAATGCGCGGCCTGGTAGACCGCTTTTGCAGTGGTATGTGACAATACGATACTCATGGTATATATCGTGTCAGCTAATGCCGTGCTGATGGCGCTGAGTGGGAAAGTCGTTTTAGGGGCCTAACCAAATGCTGTCCAAAAGCTTGACGCAATTATGGGTTGGCATGCCTAAAATCAATGTTATCGCAGCTTAGCTATAGCATATAAAAACTCAATTGCTGCACATTTGATATCGATGCATCACCATCCGACAACGAATTACGTGTCGGGAATTGGCCGAAATCGTTCAAAATGAGGGTTCAGAATTTGTGATGGCAGATCTATCTGTGGAACATAGGGCGGCCCCGCTGCGGTGTTTCCCGCTGCGAGGCCGCTCGTGAGCAAGTAGTGTTTGTCGCAGGCGTTGCTATTTCGCGAATAGGTTCTTGAGGTTGAACTCGGCCTGTACCGTGCGGAGCATGAGGTCGGTGTCGTCCAGACCCAGATGCTGCTCGTTGGCGTCGGGCGCGAGGGTGCCGCGACGGCGTGCCCAGTTCTCGAGCGCGGCGGGGGCGGACTCGCGGGGGAGCGAGCGCACGTCGGCGTCCAGGCTGCGGCAGATCTGGCGCGAGTCGATGACGATGATCTTGCCGGCGCGGCGTGCCTCGGCGTAGCCGTCCAGGTGGATCTTGAACCAGCTGTCCTCAAAGGCGGCGTTGTGTGCCATGTACGGGTACTTCTTCATAAGCTTGAGCAGCTGCTTTTGCAGCTCTTTGTTCTCGCGGAACGGCTTTTTGCCGTCGATGTCGTCCCAGGTGATGTGGTGGATATTCGACAACGGCACATCCTCGCCGCGGTAGATGTCGGGCAGGCCGCAGTAGTGTGCCTCGGCGTCATGCGGGACGGCGTCGCTGGTGAGCTCCATGATCTCCCAGCCCACGTTGATGATATAGCCGCGCTCGGGTGCACGTCCGGTGGTCTCGATGTCGATACCGAGCACGGTGCCCTGGATGGGCTTGCGGGCGTAGGCCACGCCGAGCGCGTCGCGGTCGCCGCGGATTTCGCGCATAACGGACGCGGCGGTGCGCTTTTGCATCTTGCCGATGGCGGCGCAGGTGTCGGCATCGGACAGGCCGCGCGAGAGCGTCGCGGGCGTCACGTTGCGCAGACGCGCCTCGCCAATCTGGTCGCACAGGTCGCGGTTGCGGTCGGCCAGGTCGCGCACGGTGGCAAAGTCGAAGCCGGGGTCGCCCTCGGCGGTAAAGTACTCGGTCTCGAGCACCTTGAGGGCCTCCTCGCCCTTCTGGCGCTCGGACTCCATGGCGCCGTGGTCGCCGTAGATAAACATGGGGATAAACGGCTGGCGCTCGTATTCGAGTGCTTGCGATACGTTCATATGCTACTCCTTGGACGGGCCGCGTTGTGCGGCTCGAGGTTACTGAGTTATGGCGAGATGATAGTTTACCATAGGCAACTATTGGCACCGCGCCCGGGACAACTACAATACCCTAGTTGACCGCTAGGACTTTTACAATGCTGCCGAAAGACACGAAAGGTTCCATCCGTCATGGATTTACTGATTGATATTCTGCTCGACGCCGGCAAGGACACGCTGTCGCTGGTGCCGTTTTTGTTGGTGACGTATCTTGCTCTCGAGACACTTGAGCACGTTGCGGGCGACCGCGTCAACGGCGCTATCAAGCGCGCCGGCGCTGCGGGTCCCGTGGTTGGCTCGCTGCTGGGCATGGTGCCGCAGTGCGGATTTTCGGCCATGGCAGCAACGCTGTACGCCGGCCGTGTCGTGACCTTGGGCACGTTGGTGGCGGTGTTCCTTTCGACCTCCGATGAGATGCTGCCGCTGTTGCTTGCCGAGCAGGTTCCCGTGCAGACTATGGCGATGCTTTTGGCTTCGAAAGCGCTGATCGCACTGGTCACGGGTTTTATCGTGGACGCTGCCATTCGCGGCCTGCGCCGTAACGCCCGCGCGCACGCGGCGATTCGCCGTACCGTGCTGGGAACCGCAGCCAACCCGGCCCACGTGAACTGCGCGCACGACGACCACAGCGGCGGTGACATCATCGACGAGGTGGCCGAGGCGGGCGTGAGCGCCGACCACATCCACGAGCTGTGCGAGCGCGACCATTGCGGTTGTGATGAAGACGAGGACGAGCACGAACACGGACATGGCCACGATCACGGTCATGAGGGCGAACATGAACACCATGATGGTCACGGTCACTCTCACTCCCACGAAGGGACGCCTGTCCTGTCGATCATCCGCAGTGCGATCTCGCACACCGTGCAGGTCTCGGTATTCATTTTTCTGGTGACGCTGATTCTGGTCGCCGTGCTCGAGACGTTCGGCGAGTCCGCGATCGAGCAGTTCCTGCGCGGCAACGAGACACTCGCTGTCCTGGGTTCGGCGCTTGTCGGGCTGATTCCCAATTGCTCGGCGAGCGTGGTCATTACACAGCTGTATCTGGAAGGCGCGCTGCAACTGGCGCCGATGCTCGCCGGCACGCTCATTTCCGCCGGCGTGGGCTATCTGGTGCTGTTCCGCACCAACCGCAGCGCCCGCGAAAATGCCGTGTTCCTGATCATGATGTACGTCATCGGCGCTGGCTGGGGCCTCATCCTCTCCGCCGTTGGCCTCTAAGTAGGCCTAAAAAATGGGCTTCAAATAGCCATGCTCAGCGCCTGCGCAATGCGGCGACGCATGGCATTTTGAAGCCCGTTTTTTGTTGAGCCATGGATTCCGAGCGCTCACACCGCTCAAAACAAAAAGGTAGATTTTAGGCATGTCTCAAAAATCTACCTTGGTTAGTGCAGCAACTCGGTGAGGTTGCGTTTAAAGCGGGCGCGGTCTTCGCTGGTAAATGCTGCCGGACCGCGAGTGCGTCCGCCGGCGCGGCGTACCTTCTTTTCCTCGTGGCGAATAAACAGCTGCATGTCGATAGTCGCCTTGTCGTACACGCGCCCGCGCACACCGATGGCGGCGGCATCGCGCCCGAGCACCATGCTCGCCAAGCCAATGTCCTGCGTCACGACCACGTCGCCCGCCTGCAGGCGTTCGACAATGGCAAAGTCGGCGCTGTCGGCGCCCACGCTCACGTCGAGCGTCGTGACCCAAAAGCCGCGTCGCGCGTGCTCGGCATCGCGCGGGTCGTCGCGGCGAATGTGCCGTTCCAGGTTTTGCGTGCTGTTGCCGGCGATAACAACGGCGACGCCCGCCCGCCGCGCGCAGTCAATCGACTCGCGCGTGACCGGGCAGGCGTCGGCATCAATAAAGAGCGTCTTTGGCATCTAGCGCACCAGTTTGCCAAACTGAATGGCGCGAACAATGAGCGTCACGCCAAACACCAGCAGCGCGGCACCGCTAAAGATGACGAGCATCTTGGCCGACCACAGCGGATAGATAAACACGAACATGCCGGCGATGATGGAAAGTGCGCCGCTCAGGATAGCGAGGGCGCGGTTGGACGAAAGCTCGGACTCCAGAATGGACATGACACCTTCGACAATCCAGCCAAAGCCGGCCACGATAACCACCATCGTGGTGAGCGTCGCGGTCGAGAAGGCCTGGTTGCGCAGGATTATGACGCCGCCCAAGATAATGAGTAGGTTGGAGATGATGCTCGTCACGCGCCAGCCGGTGGGCAGCAGCGGCTCAAAAATGGCAGTGAATAGTCTGATGGCAGCAGTGATTACAAAGTAAAAACCCAGGACAGTCGTCAAAAAGACGAGGGACTTGGCAGGTGCAAAAAGCAGCGCGATACCAGCAATGAGTGCTAAGACGCCCGTGATGGCGTAGATCCAGCGTACGGCCTTGACGGCTTTGCCCGCCATGCTTTTCTCGTCAAATCCAAACTGGCTCGATTTTTGATCATCGTTCTTAAAGATGCCCATAAGTCTCCTTTCCGTGCGGCGTAAGCCTTGATCGTTACAACCAGTATCCCCTAAGGGCGCTGACGTATGGGTCGGGGAGGGCGAAACGTAACCCAAAGGCCCCGAATTGTTTCCGTTGTTCCCCACGTCGCGATTTTCTATTCAACAGGTGTAGAACATTGCAGCCCTGTTCGTTATTGCCTACGTTTTAGGTTAGATTTTCCTAAGGACAATTGGCTTGTATTGGGGGTCCCTATGAACGAAGCAGTTCCCGAGGCACCGTCGAGTGTCGAATCGATGGCAAAGCAAGGTTGCGAAAAGCTTGGCCTGGACACGTTTGACGCGCTGGTCCGCCGCGCCCGTACGTGCCGCCGTTTTGACGAGTCCATGCGCGTGCCGCGCGAGTTTTTGCTCGAGCTGGCGGAACTGGCGCACCTGGCTCCCTGCGGCGCCAATGCTCAGCGTCTGCGTTTTCATGTGGTGAGCGGTGCCGAGGATTGCGCGCGTGTATTTGATGAGCTTGCATGGGCCGGCGCGCTTAAGGATTGGTCGGGTCCTGCCGAGGGCGAGCGTCCGACCGGCTACATCGCGATTCTTGCCGAGCGCGCTGTTCCGGGTAAGCCCGCCGCGCCCATCACCGAGGTCGACACGGGCATTGCCGCGCAGACGATGATGCTCGCCGCTCGCAGCGCCACGCCCGAGGTGGCAGCCTGCATGTTCAAGGCCTTTACGCCCCACGCGATCGATGCTATGGGGCTCGATAACGACAAGTATGAGCTCAAGCTGATCATGGCTTTTGGCGTGCCGGCCGAGACGCAGATGATCGATGCGATCGATTCCAACCCCGACGGGTCAATTAATTACTGGCGTGACGATGCGCAGGTGCACCACGTACCCAAGCGCCCGCTCGCCGACGTGCTGGTGTAGCTGAGCGTCACCGCGGCGTGATCAGACGGTAAACCACCACAAAGGTGCCTGTCCCCTTTGTGGTGGTACGAGGGGAGAGCGTGTGGCAGATCTGTATTTGGTGCGGCATGGGCAGACTGAGCTCAATGTGCAGAGCATTTTGCAGGGCTGGCACGATTCGCCGCTTACGGCGCGCGGGCGCGAGCAGGCGCTGACGGCGCGTACGGCGTTTGCGGCGCGTGGCGTGGCCTTTGATCATGTGTATTCCTCGCCGTTGGGCCGGGCGCGGCATACGGCCGAGCTTATCGTTGGCGAGGGCCGTTCCATTGAGCTGGTCGATGACCTGCGTGAGTGGCATTTTGGCTCGCTGGAGGGCACATCAAATCGCGAGATGCCGCCGCAGCCCTGGGGCGATTATCCGGTGGCCTTTGGCGGCGAGTCGGAAGTGCAGCTTCAGTCGCGCATGGTCGCGGCGCTGTCCCGTATTATGGCCCGGCCGCAGCACGACTGCGTGCTGGCGGTTTCCCACGGCTCAGCCTGCCAGGAGTTTCTTGAGTATGTGACTGGCGGGGGAGAGCTACCCGACAACGGTGCCGTGCTTCATTTTGGCTATTGCGACGGGGCGTTTTCGCTCTTGGGTTGGTAACGAACGAAAGGACCCCTATGAATAAAGATCTGTATCTGGTCCGTCATGGACAGACGATATTCAACCTTAAGCGTATCATTCAGGGGTGGAGTGACTCGCCGCTTACGCAGTTGGGTTGCGACCAGGCGGCGCGCGCCGGCATGTTTTTACGTGCGCGCGGCATTGAGCCCGATCATGCCTACACCTCTACGCTTCATCGCACCGAGCAGACTATCGCCAACTTGTGGCCGGGCTTGGCGTACGAGCGCCTGGACGGCCTGCGTGAGTGGTTCTTTGGCGACTTTGAGGCCGAGCGCGTGATGCTTATGCCCGAGCGCCCGTGGCGCGACTTCTATCGGCAGTTTGGCGGCGAGGGCCAGATCCAGGTGCGCACGCGCATGGTGGCGACGCTGACCGATCTTATGCGGCGTCCGGACCATACGTGCGTGCTCGCGGTAAGTCATGGCTCAGCTATCAAGGAGTTTTTGGACCACGTGCGGGGCGCGGCGGCCGACGAGCGCGAACGCGTGCCGGGCAACTGCTCAGTGCTGCATTTTGCGTTTGACGATGCGGCCGATACGTTTGAACTGGTCGAAGTCTTTACGCAGGAAGACTACGCGCGCGAGCTGGGGCTAGAGCCGCTCGTGGCGGCGGCAGGTCCGCAGCGTGGATAACGCTGACGTTGCGGCCCGGTTTACCGGCGTAATTGTTTGATGCGAAAAGGGCGGAGGTGCATGCGTTTGCTGCATCTCCGCCCCTTGTTTGTTTGGATGCTGGGTTTTCCAGCTTAGCGTTTGAGTTCGCTAGAACCGTGAGACCTGGTGAGTGAGCAGACCCGTCGGAACCTGCGGCGCGCTGCCGCTGACCTGCGCGGCGGGGAACAGCACGGCTACAGCAAAGTTGAACGGCTCTTTGCCAGAGTAGGCGCCGGCAGCGCGGGCCTCGTCGGCCAGAATCTGCGATGCCCCAGCCAGTGCGGCGACATAGGCGGAGTCACCGGCGAACACCGGGTCGGGCGCCTGATCGAGCATGGCACGGATGGCGGCAACGGCGTCCTCGCGCTTGACCTCCCACACGCGATGTGTGACGCCCGCGGGATCGGTGACGGCGTAGAGCGATGCGCCCTCTTTGGCAGCGCTCAAAATGATATCCATGACGGGCGACGCCTCGTAGGCGAGCGACACGGGGCGCGGCTGCACCTTAAGCTCGGCGATCGCGCGCGCGGCGGCGAGTGCGTCGACGCTCTCGGCGGCAGCCTCGTCGCTACCCGTCAGTACGTTAACCGGGCAAATCGCCACGACACCCGTCGCGCGACCCGGCTCGCCCGAGCATTCGTACACGTAATACGCCGCGCCTGGATCCTTGAGCATTAGGCCGTCAGCAATGGCGCCGCGCAGGGCGTCGTTGCCGCTCAGGATACCGCCCATCGCAGGCAGCGCCTCGAGCACACGGTCCTGAGCCGGGCGGATGCAGGGAAACGGAAGTGCTTTCATGGGCGGTCCTAACGCGCGAGTCGGTTTGTTCGCGGCTTATTATGCCCCAACTTGGCCGCTTGCGTCCCAGAGCGTGTTATCGGCAAGCGCGATGAGCACGTTTTGGCAGCGAACGATATCGGCATGGGGCACATACTCGTCGGGCTTGTGTGCGAGCGCCAACGAGCCGGGGCCGTAGCTCATACAATTGCGGTTGCCTGTCTTGCCGGCAATGACGGCGGTATCGGTGTAGCCGGTAAAGAAGCCGACGGTCGTGTCCGCGTCCGTTACGTCATCGGCGGCACGCTTGAGCGCTGCTAGAAGGGGAGAGTTCGGGTCGCGCTCGATGGCGGGGCGGTCGCCCGTCACGGTGTAGCTGCCATGGCAACCGGGAACGGCGGCTTCGGCGACGGCGATGGCATGCTCGACCATATTGATTGCGGCGGCCGTATCGGTCGGCGGGGTCAGGCGCATGTCGACCCAGACTTTGGCGCGGTCGGGTACGACGTAGGGGCGATATCCGCCCTCGATTTGGCCAAACGTGATGGTCGAAGGCCCCAGCTCATCGTGCGCGGGCAGCGCCGCAAACGCGCGACGAAGCGAACACACGACCTCGGCCATGGCGGCGACGGCATCCGCGCCCTTCCAAGGCTGGCTCGCATGCGCCGTCACGCCAGCCATTTCAATCTCGAACCACGTACGCCCCTTGTGCGCCACCTGGATCTGTCCGTCGGTGGGCTCGGTGTCCAGCACCCATTCGCGCGAGCTGACCCAGCCAGCATCGATCGCGGCCTCTGAGCCGCGCATGAAGTCTTCCTCGTCGACCGAGCAGATGAGCGAAAAGCCGCGGCGTGGCAGCGCGCCATCCGCCGCCACGCGCTCGAGCGTATGGACCAGTGCGGCAATGGCGCAGGCCAGGCCACCCTTCATATCGCAGGCACCGCGGCCATAGAGTTTATCGTCGCGCACAACCGCCCCAAGCGGTTCGATGTCTGCGTCCCAGCCATCGCCCAAGGTGACGGTATCCATGTGGCAGATATAGATCAGCCGCGGCTCGTCGCTTTGGCCCGGCACGGTGACTTTAAGGTTGCGGCGCCCGGGCAGCACTTCGAGCTCCTCAATCTGCACGGCATCGAGCGCAGAACTATCAAGTTGTGCCAGCTGCTGCTCAATGAGCCTCTTAATGAAGCGCTCAATTTCATCCTCATACGCGCCCGGGTCTGAGCTGTCGATCCGCACAAGCTCCTGCGCAAGCCGCCAGGCAAAATCCTCATCAACCATATGCAACCTCACAATCAGTTTGCTTTCCAAACCGATTGTAAGCCTCCTGAGAGATCCGCGACGTGGGCGTGGCAGTATTTACCGTTCGCAGGCCGAGCCAGCGCGTTTGCCGTCCGGGCGGGTTCACAAGCGACGCAGCGGGTACGTACCCTTCATGGACGACATGCTGTGCGACATATCTGCCTTTCGGTATCACCGGATACCTCCACAGGTCTTGGCAATAATGCCGGACCTGCCCGATTCTGCGGACGATCCGCGCAGGGAGCACCTATGTGAGCATCCGCTCGTCACGCATTTCCTGGGCACCCCGTTACACGTGTTGGCGCAGGGCAGCTGCGGACGTAAGGGCGATCGCATTGTCAGGCATGTTTGGAACGGGGAGAGGCCGTTTGATTCCGTGCGGCAGACGGAGTTTGGCCTCGATGTTGCGTCCCCACTCTTTACCCTGCTGACCCTGGCTTCCTCGGTCTCAAACGAGCGTCTAATCATGTGCATGTATGAGATGTGCGGCACCTTTGCCGTGTGCAAGATTGCGCCTCAGGTAAAGTCGGCACTTGAGCAGGCATACGGGGGCCGGTGGGGTGACGCACGGTCGGGCTGGGAAAACGTAAAGGATGTCTCGGGGAATCCAACGGACTTGTGGAAACGACCTCCCTTGATCGAGCTCTCTGAGCTTACAGAGTTCGTCGATAAGGTCCGGGGGCTCCGCGGCGCTAAATCGTTCATACGAGCCGCGAAATGCATTACGGGGGTGGCAGCATCGCCGCTCGAGGTCCAGGCTTCGATGCTGTTTGGCCTTACGAGGTTGCGCGGCGGCGAAGGGCTGAGCCTTACCAATAACGTTGAGATTCGTATGACGCGCAGCGCCCGCCTGATTTCGGGGCTTGATAGGCGCTATGCCGATATCCTGCTGGCAAATAAGGACGGCAGCCGAGAGTGTCTGGTTGAATGCCAGGGTAAAGCCATTCACGGATCCATTGAATCCAAGATTTCGGACTCCGATCGAACGACGGCGCTGCAAGCGATGGGATATCCCGTCATTCTGATGACCTATGGTCAGCTGGCCGACTCCGATGCCTTCCGCGTGGTGATGGAGCTCATCATGTCCTATCTCGATGTGCCGCTGAAAGACAAGACGCCGCGACAGCAGGAGCTCGAACGGCGGCTTCGTGAGGAGATTTTTATCGATTGGGCAGGAATGTAGCCGCGCGGGTGGAAAACGGTCGCGCGGACTAGAGTTTTGGTCACAAAAAGACTTATATTTCGCCTTGGAGGGGCCTTAAAAATGCTATCTAGAATAAGTTGTTTCGGAAAATGGACAGTCAACTTACATTCGGCACATAGAGATCGATTTTTACCTACTAAAGTCCCTGATAAAGCTGTTTATCAAAGCGGGTGTGCTTAGCGACTTGAGCCTCACTATCGATTATCTGAAAAAACTTGTTATGGGTATCATTTTAAAGTCGTCCGGAGCAACAAAATCGGCCCCCGTTTCGTGAAAACGGGGGCCGAATGGGCTTCGTGGTCTGTCTGGCAGGATTGGCGCCGGCGCTATTTAATCACGCGCACACGATACATCGACGGAATATGCTTGAGTGCCTCGATCGTGCTGCCGTCCAGGTGCTCATCGGTGTCGAACATGGTGTAGGCGTTCTCGCCAGCGGACTCGTTGGTCATGCGCTGCACGTTGGCGTTGTCCTTGGCGAGAATGGCCGTGATCTGGCCGATCATGTTGGGCACGTTGGCATGCAGGCAGGCAATGCGGCTTGCGGCGCGCGCCTTGCCCATGCTGCAGGCGGGGTAGTTGACGCTGTGCGCGATGTTGCCGTTTTCCAGGTAATCCTTGAGCTCGCTGATGGCCATGTCGGCGCAGTTGGCCTCGGCCTCGCCGGTGCCGGCGCCCGAATGCGTGGTGATAAACGTGTTGGGCATCTTGACGGTCTTGGGCGTGGCAAAGTCGCAGCTAAACCAGCTGAGCTTGCCCTCGCGCAGGGCAGCGTCGACGGCGTCCTCGTCAATGATGGTTTCGCGCGCGTAGTTGATGAGCACGGCGTCGGGCGCCAGCAGGTCGATCTGCTCGGTGCTGATCATGCCGATGGTATCGGCCTTGCTGGGCACGTGCACGGTGAGGTAGTCGCAGCCGCGGCAGAGGTCCTCGAGCGTGCCCACGCGCTGCACCTCGCGACTCAGCACCCATGCGTGCTCGACGGAAATGAACGGGTCGTAGCCGTAGACGTCCATGCCCAGATCGACACAGGCGTTGGCGACCTTGGAGCCCACGTTGCCCAGGCCGATGACGCCGATGCGCTTGCCCTTGAGCTCGCGGCCCACAAAGGCCTTCTTGGCCTTTTCGGCATCGACCTGAATCTCGGGGTCGTCGGCGTTGTCACGCACCCAGTTCATCGATTGCACCACGCCGCGGCTCGAGAGCACCAACATGCCCAGGACGAGCTCCTTGACGGCGTTGCTGTTGGCGCCGGGGGAGTTAAAGACGACGACGCCCTTCTTGGCGTACTCCTCGACGGGGATGTTGTTGACGCCGGCGCCGCAGCGGGCGATGGCGCGGATGCCCTCGGGCAGCTCGTAGCCGTGCAGGTCGGTGGAGCGCATCAGAATGGCGTCGGCCTCCTCGGCGGTGCCCACAAACTCGTAGCCCTCGCCAAATTCGACTTTGCCGTCCTTGGTAATGTCGTCGATGGTTTTAATCTTGCGCATGAAAAACTCCTTAGCGGATTTGTTTATAACAAGTGGTTTGAAGTGGCTGGTCGGTCCGCGTGTTGCGGGCTAGTTAGATCGCGGGCTCAAACTATGCTGCGCTTCGAAGTCCTTCACGTACGTGGCCAGCGCCTGCACGTCCTCCATGGTGACGGCGTTGTACACGCTGGCGCGCATTCCGCCGACGAGGCGATGGCCCTTGACGTTTTGGATCTGGTGCTCTGCCGCGCCCGCAACAAAGGCCGCGTCGAGTTCGGCGTCGCCGGTACGGAACGTGACGTTGGCGATGGAGCGGCTGTTGGCCTGCGCGGTGCCATGGAACAGCTCGCTGTGCTCGAGCAGGTCGTAGAGCAGGTTGGCCTTGGCCCAGTTGCGCTCGGCCATGGCGGCAAGTCCGCCGGTCTGCTCAACCCAACGGAACACCTTGCCGCACACGTAGATGCCAAAGGTGTTGGGCGTGTTGAGCATGGAGCCCTTGGCGGCCTGGGTCTTAAGGTTCATGTACTGCGGCGTCTGCGCAAAGGCCGGGCCGTCGGCGATCAGGTCGTCGCGCACGATGACCACGGTCACGCCAGCGGCGCCGGCGTTTTTCTGAGCGCCGGCGTAGATGAGTCCGTAGCGCTCGACGTCGAGTGGCTGCGACAAAAAGCAGCTCGAAACATCGGCGACCAGCGGCACATCGCCGCAGTTAGGCAGCTCGCGGTACATGGTGCCAAAGATGGTGTTGTTCTGGCAGATGTAGACGTAGTCGAGCCCGTCGCCCGCAGCCTCGGCGGCAATACGCGCGTTGATGTCGGCCATGTCGGGGATGCGGTCGAAGTTGGTGTCTTCGGAGCTCGCGAGCAGCACGGCCTCGCCGTACTTGGCGGCCTCCTTGTACGCCTTGTTGGCAAAGTTGCCGGTCACGATGTAGCCGGCGCGCCCGCGGCGCATGAGGTTCATGGGGATGCCCGCAAACTGCAGCGTGGCGCCGCCCTGCAAAAACAGGACACGGTAATTGTCGGGGATGCTCAGCAGGCGGCGTAGGGTTGCCTCGGCGTCGTCGATGATCTGCTGGTACATGCTAGATCGATGGCTCATCTCGAGCACGGACATGCCGCAACCGCGGTAGTCCATCATCTCGTCGGCGATCTCGGCGAGCACGCTTGTGGGCAGTGCGGCCGGGCCAGCTGAGAAGTTGTGCACACGTGCCATCTTCTAGTTCCCCCTCGTAGTCGTTTGAACGTTCGGGATACTTTAGCACAGTGGAGCGCTCGGCGCGACCGCATCACGGTAAAACTCGAGTGCGCCGCTATGATTTACAGGATGGTTACATGGGGGAGGGCGGTCGCAAGGTCTATATCGCCGGGATATACCGTGACAGGTACTCTTTGAGCGCGGGGTCGCACACATAGAGATACGTTCCTAACATGCCGCGCGTCATGAGGACGTAGTAGGCGTTGACGATGATCTTTTGCAGATCATCGTCGCTTGCCTTTTTCTTGGCAACGGCATCTTTGAAGTTTGCCCTGTTAACGTTGACTGCATCTTTGTTCGAATCGTAGTAAATGTCGGGACCCAGAATTACGAATCCGTAGTTGAGGTCGTAGCCTTGTACCGTATGAATGCATCCGACTTCGTTGACGGCGTTGGCGGAGTTAACCCAATCCTTCTGGGTTGAGTTCCAGCGTTTGGGAATGCCCTCGATGACGATATCGAACGCATCTTTGTTATTCTTCGTTTCCCACTTCCACGCAAAGCCTGCCATCATGCGGGATAGACCAACTTCTTCTTCCTTGGTTTGCTGCAGAGAGCAGAAGTCCTCAAATCGGTCGACGATTCCAAACTGGTATCTGGGGATATCGCTGTCCGGATCCCCGGCTCGCGAATCGTAAGGCTCCTATGAAAAGAGTGCTTTGAACTTCATGCCGGCATGCATGTACGCTTTGTTATCAAGCAGGTCGTAGACAAAATCGAGGTACTCATCGCCGCCACGCACGCGCATTTGGGTACTCAAGTTGAATTCTTCGGTCTCGATGCCGGCTTCTTCGAGTTGGTTGAGTCGCTGCTCAAGGCCATCTCGGTTGAGTCCCGATGCGCGGACTTGCTGTTTGGGGTCAAAGAACAGGTACGCCTTGTCGCAGCATTTGAAAATCCAATCCACCTGGCTGCTCGTGCGCGGCAAGCTGAGTCGTTCACATGTGTTGTAGAAAGCTCCGATGCCGGCGCCGGCGGATAAGTAGTTTCCCAGTCGGTGCGCCTCGTCGACAAGCAAGACGTCATACCGATCGTTTTTTGTGACGTCGTTGGGGCTCAGGATATCGCCGGGCTTTAACCCGGGGAGGAAGTGCGTGAGTTTTTTGAGCGTCTTGCTCAGAGACTCCATGGGCGTCACGAAGCCGACCCGCAGACCGGAAAGGTTCGGCTCATTTTTGATTTTGAACATGAGACTGATGGCGAGGATTGTTTTGCCTGTTCCCGGCGCGCCGTTCACGACGGTTACGCGCTCTTTCTTGGGACCGCCGTGTTTAATGTCTTCATGCTCTTGCTCGAGCCGCCTGTAAATCGCCTCAATCGTTTCGTATTGATCGGGCGTGAGCGTTTTGAAGGGCGAGAATTTGAACAGGTCGGTATTCTCGAGCTCTTCGATGGGGTGGATCGCATAGTTCTCTTCGCGAAGCTTTGTCCAGAGGTCTCTGAACTTCTGGCGATACTGAGGTCGCTCAAAATAATCGAACTGGGCATAGCCATTGTTGGCGTTGGTTACCTGGTATTTTTCGTCAGCGCAGAACAGCTCGATAAGTCGATTCTCAAACTCAAATGTTGCTGACTGATTGAAGGTTGGATTGTCAATCAGGAGGGTCCGGTCGAAGTCTTTGTCCACGTTTGCGGCGTGTTGCTTCATGCGGCGTCGATAATTGGTCGTTTGACCGATGTACGCCGTTTTGTTTTTACTGTTGGTCAGAATATAGAGAACGGGCCAACTCTCGTCATGGTGGAATCCGGGCTTTGGCGTGCCAAAGTCCTGCAGCGATTCGCTTGCCTCGAAGGGTTGGGGGAGGGGAAGCGTGTATTGTCGAAGGGCGAACTCATTACTCATGGTGGGCCGCCTTTCTGTATTCGCTGGAGCTGGTGTCGACGGGATAGCGCTCGCCGTTGCGTTTGAGTTTGGACGAGAGCGCCTTTGGGAGGTCGATTCCGTTTAGATCGGCGAAACGTAGGAGAAAGAGGAGCGTGTCGGCAACTTCGTCTTCGATGGCTTGGCGCTGATCAGGGCTATCGAACATTTCTGCAATGCGCTTGTCGCTCATAAAGCGGAAAAGCTGAAGGAGTTCGGAGGACTCTGTCGCTATGCCGATGGCAAGTTCCTTTGGAGTGTGATATTTGCGCCAATCGCGCGCATCACAAAAATCTCTGACTTGTTCTGTCATGGCAGTGAGCTTGTCCATCATCCGTAACCTCCCTGATGTTCATTATTTTATTATGGCCGTATCTGGAGTTTATTGCACATCAGTTGGGACGTGCGGTTTGTCCGGCCGCGATTGCCCGGTAGGAGGATTCACCGTGAAGATTGAAGTTGATGTAGACCAGCTGCGCGAGGGCTTGCTCGACTACGCGGGGAGCGCGGCTGGCGTGGGCTTTCCCGCTGCCATGCTCGACGTGATGGATATCGAGGACGAGTCGCCCCAAGAGCTCCTAGCCCGAGCCGAACGCGAAGGCCTCGACCTCCGCGACTTCGCTGTGGGTGACAGCTAGTAGCTGAAGAGGGACGGGCTGCTAGGAAGCTAGCGTGGCGATGACGGCTTCGTCGCCGGCGTATATTAGGGTGTTGCCATCGGGGATGATGGTTTGGCCGTCGCGCTTGAGCATCACCACGATAAACGGGTGCTTGCCCTGCGGCACGTCGCGCAGGCGCTGACCGGCCAGGCGACCGTGGGGCGTCACGGTGACCTCGCGCAGCGTAACCTCGGCACGCTCTTCGAACGTTGGGGCTGCCATCACCAGAAGGTCGCCTTCCTCGATGACGGTATCGCCGTTGGGCAGTACCGGGTGTGCCCCGTCGCGCAGCACCAAGACCACGAGCATGTCCGTCGCGCTGCCAATATCGGCGAGCGAGCGCCCGGCAAACGGATGGCCAGCGCCCACCTTGAGCTTTACAAACGACATGCCGTCCTCGTCGTGGTAGTCGTTAAAGGTGCGGCGCACGTCGCCGGCCGCATCGATCATATCGAGTTTCTTCGCCACCGCCGGCAGTAGCGAACCCTGCACCACAATGCTCGATACGGCAATCACAAACACCAGGTCAAATAGGTCGTGTCCGCCGGGAACGCCGGCCACCACAGCAAAGAGGCTAAAGACGACCGAAGCCGCGCCGCGCAAGCCCGCCCAGCTTACGAGCGCAACCTGGCGAGGGCTCGTCTTAAAGGGCGCCAGCAGCAGACCGACGGCGATGGGGCGGCTCGCAAAGAGCATAAACGCCATGAGCGCCAGGCCGGGTAGCAGCATTTGCGGCAGGCGCGCGGGCGTGACGAGCAGGCCGAGCAAGAAGAAGATCGTCATCTCGGCCATCTCGGTAAGGGTGTCAAAGAAGTGCGCCATCTCGACCTTGCCGGTGATGTCGCTCGCGCCCAGCACAATGCCTGCCAGGTATACGGCCAAAAAGCCGTTGCCGCCCAGGTAGCTCGGCAGTGCGTAGGCGACGATCGCCACGGCGAACAAAAAGATAGTCTGCGCGCCCTCGGCCGTTGCGTGTGCGCGCTCAATCAGGCGGCTGGATATCCAGCCGATGGCAAGGCCCAGCCCCACGCCCAGGATGATCTGCTTGGCCAGCAGCACGGGAATGTCGATGTTGCCACCCGCCGCGAGGGTGGCGAGTACCGCGGTGAGCATGTAGGCGACGGGGTCGTTGGAGCCCGATTCGACCTCGAGCAGCGAGTCGGTGCCGCCCTTTAGCGACAGGTTGTGCTCGCGCAGCACGCTAAAGACGCTCGCCGCGTCGGTCGACGCCACGACCGAGCCCAGCAGCAGGCCGCCGATCCAGTCGAAGCCCAGTGCGAAGTGTGCGAACACGCCAGTGATGCCGGCGGTGGCGATAACGCCGAGCGTGCTCAGCAGCACAGCGGGCGCGGCGACGGGTTTGGCACGGTCGATGTTGGTGTTAAAGCCGCCGTAGAACATGATGAACAGCAGCGCCGTGCTGCAGACGGTTTCGGTGAGCGCGTAGTCGCTAAAGTCGATGTGCGCCGGACCGTTGACGCCGAGCAGCATGCCGAGCGCAATAAAGATGAGGAGGGTGGGGAAGGGGAGTTTTTTGCCGACGGGTTTGATGGTCAGGCACAAAATGATGACGAGGCCGATAAAGAGAAGTATCTGGTTCATGGATAGTGTCCGCTCCTGGGTGGTTGGCGTGGCACGGTCAGTTGTCTGCGGTTATTTGTACCCAAAGGTGGTGGGTTTATGGGGGCGGATTACGGGCGTGCGCGATATCGTCATAGATGGCTGCCGTCTTTGCCTCTGCTCGGAAACCCTTTCCAGCTTTATTGCAACGGAGTACAATGGGTAACGTTTAAGTTCAACTTGAAGTTTTAGTTGCGGCGCCGGGCTTAGACCGCAATGCAAGGAGAGGCGTACCATGGCGATCTATGTGACATCTGATGCTCACGGGCACGTGCGTGCGCTTGACGAGGCCCTGTCTAAGATCTCGTTGACGTCCGACGACACGCTGTACGTGCTGGGCGACATGATCGATCGCGGGCCCGATCCGGTCGGCGTTATTAAGCTCGTGCGCTCGCTGCCCAACGCCCACGTGCTCAAGGGCAATCACGAGCAGATCATGCTCGATGCCATCATTGGCCAGGACCCGCTCGATGCCGAGACCTGGGATATCAACGGTGGCTGGACGACGAGCGAGCAGCTCAACGACATGGAATTTGAGGCATACGAGGAGCTCGTGCGATGGATGGCCGCGCTGCCGCTCTACGCGGTGGCCGAGACCGAGGAGCGCCCGTACCTGCTGGTGCATGCCGGCATCCAGACCGAGGCGGCGCGCGCGTTTTTGCTTGAGCATGGTGTCGATTGCGGTGACGGCAGGGGAGCGGTCGATGCCGATAGCGAGCTGCTGCGGCAAATGCTCGCCGTGCAGTCGTCCGATGACCTGCTGTGGATTCGTCACGGCTATTGGGATGCGCCGACGGGACTGCTTTCTGCCGAGGGCGAGGGCCCGGTCGTGGTGAGCGGCCACACGCCCACGGTGTCGCTTGGGCGCTATTGCGAGGTTGGCGGCCTGGCGGGGCTCGATGAGGAGTCGGGCCGCGGGCAGATTGTGCGCCTGGGTGGCGAGGATACCGCCGGCGTGCCCGATCGCATCGACATCGACTGCGCCGCCGCCACCGGCTCCGAGTTCGGTCGCGTGGGCATCCTGCGGCTCGATGATGGGGCGGAGTTCTACGCGAACATCAACCCGGGCGAATAATCGGTGCAAGTGGTAGCTAATTTGGGACGGGG
Source organism: Collinsella sp. CLA-AA-H167 (assembly GCF_040095305.1). Taxonomy (NCBI): domain Bacteria; kingdom Bacillati; phylum Actinomycetota; class Coriobacteriia; order Coriobacteriales; family Coriobacteriaceae; genus Collinsella; species Collinsella sp. CLA-AA-H167. The sequence goes on along the minus strand of NZ_JBBNGA010000004.1, from coordinate 60,443 downwards.
CTTTTTTGACTACTCTTGCCCTTCTGCCCGCTAATTGATTTCTCTGGGACGGGGATTAAATAATCATTTGGCTGCCCGCTGGCTAAGTGAGTAGACTTTTTTGGAAATGCCGAGCACCCAACATATTTGCCTCAATAAAACCGCAGGTCACAGACTTGTGCTCTGTCGGTGTGGTCAGGGATTCGGTAAAAATCTACTCACTTAGTTTTACGTAATGCATATTGTCTTCAACGAGACCCCAGCCGGGGCGATTCCATCGCAAATTCCGGTGACCGGGGCAGCTAATTAGGCGCCGTAGGGGTTGCGGTCGCGCTCGATGCGCTGGCGGATGTGGGCGTACTCGATTATCAGCAGCACCAGGAGTAGGGCCATGATGGCTAGGTAGCTCACCACGGCGCCCATCAGACCCAGCAGCTTAATCAGGATCACCGGCAGCACCACGCTTACGGCGAAGCAGATCAGGTAGATCTTGGTGACATCGCCGGCGTGGCGCAACACCGTGATGATGGCGTAGATAAAGTCGATTGCCGCGGTGACGCCGCCGGCGACAACCATTAGCAGTGCCAGCGTGCGGTAGCGCTCAAAGTTGAGGCCGTACATAAAGCTCATGATGGGGATGCCGGGGCCTGCCATAAATGCGGCGCACGCTCCGGTAATGACCACGATCAGTGCCATAACGGCAACAATAATCAAGTCAAAGCGGCGACGCTTGCGCGGATTCGCCCAAATGCTCGACAGACGTAGGAGCTGCGGTTTATAGATAAATCCAATGCTCAACAAAATAGCCTGCGCTGGAAAGAACAGTGCATTAAAGTACAGCTGGTATTTGTAGGCCAGTGTGCCTTCCATCACGAACTTGGGCATGCTCTCGATGAGGTTGAACAGGAACAGCGCACCAAAGAGCGGGGCGCACTGGATAAACAGGTGACCAGCCTCGCGCAGACTCATACGGCGTGATTTTTCGGTTTCGAGCAGGGCGAGCGGGGCGGTGACCAGCACGAGCGAGGCAATCGCGGCGATGCCCATGGCCATGGCGGCGATGGGCATGCTGCGCGTGAGGAACAGTGCCACGCTAAAGACCGCGATGACGCCGACGGATCGTAGCGTTTGGCTCATGCCGGCCAGGTAGAGTTTGTCGGCCTGCTGCAGGCGTCCCTCGTACACGTCGGCAATGCCGTCGATCACCTTATACAGGTAGACGCCCAGGCCGATTGTGGCCATCTGCGCATCGTAGCCGCGGGCGCTGCTGTATACCAGGCCGCATGCCAGCGCGAGCGCTCCGCAGATCCAGCGGTTGAGCTGGTAAGAGGCAAAGGACGTCTTTTCGTCGATGTCCGAGACCTGGAAATTGCGCACGCCGTAGTTGCACGCGATCATGATGAGCGTGCCGGTGACAAAGGCGATGGAGAATTTGCCAGCCTCCTCGGCGCCCACGAGCTGTGTGGACAAGATGGTGAGCAACGGAAACGCCATGCCCCATACGGCGGTGCCCAGGGTATTCCAAAGGTAGTCGCGACGGGTGGCGTGATCTTCGTACTCGGCTTCTTGCGTGGAGAAGCCGCCGCCGTAGACGGCTCCGAGCAGGCGGTTCCACCAGGCATTGACCATGCGGTGGATGGGGCCGGGCTGGCGATCGCGCTCGCGGCGACGGCGTGTGGCCTGGCTGCTGTCGGGACCGCCGGCGTTACGCTGGCTTAGCTCTTGGATTCGTGCGAGCTCCTCGGCGGTGTGCGATGCGGGGAACAGGCCGTTCTCGATGCGTCCGCCCTGCCCGTGCGCCCCGTCCGATACGGTGGGGTCGGCGACGCCATTGCGGCGGGCGATGGCGCGGCGAATGCTATCGATGGGCGTGATGCTCAAAGCGGAGTCCTTTCTATTGCTGCGCTCTAGTATAGACGCGACGGTGTTCGTTCGTGTTTTTGAACAGGTTGTTCGATAATTTCGGCGGCGCCATTCAGTAGCCGGCACTCGGGGACGTTCCTTATGTGCCGGCACTTTAGGAACGTCCCCGAGTGCCGGCATCCGGGGACGCTCCTTGGTTGTTGCCTGTTCAAGAGTGTCCCTAACGACTAGGCCGCTTGCCTGCGATTTTTGACCGTTGGGCGGGCGCTTCGCCGTTGCCGCAAAAACGTTTTTGCATATCGGGTACAACGGGCTTTACGTGAGTAAAGTGCGCGCCGCGTCCACGTGTCGCGCTTTTAAAGGAGGCCCCATGCCTGGTGTTACCCCTGCAGAAGTTCTGTCCAACTTTGGTATTGCGCTGGTCGAAGATCCCGCCGAGAATCAACCCCGTCTGCTGGTCGATCTACCCGCCGCGGAGCTCGTCGAGCACGCTATCCGCCGCGAAGAAGGCCGCATGGCATCCAACGGCGCGCTGGTGATCGAGACGGGGGAGCGTACCGGCCGTTCGCCCAACGACCGCTTTATCGTCGACACGCCCGACGTGCACGACAAGATCGCCTGGGGCGCCGTCAACCGCCCGCTTTCTGCCGAGAGCTACGAGGCCATCAAGGCCGGTATCGTCAACTACCTCAACGAGCGCGATGTGTTCGTCACTCGCGGTATGGCCGGTGCCGATCGCAACCATACGCGTCGCCTGCTTGTCGCCTGCGAGCGTGCCAGCCAAGCGCTCTTTATTAAGCAGATGCTCGCCCGCCCGCTTGCCCGTGAAATCGCACGCACCGGCGAGCCGGACTTCTGTGTGCTCGCCGCTCCCGGCTACCAGTGCGATCCCGCCATTAAGGGCCTCAACTCCAGCGCCGCCGTGGTCATCAACTTCCAGGAGCGCGTGATTTTGGTCGCGGGTACCGGCTACTCCGGCGAGATCAAAAAGTCCATCTTCAGCGTCATGAATTACCTGCTGCCCGTCGAGGACGACGTGCTGCCCATGCATTGCTCGGCCAGTATGGATCCCGTCACGCACGAGACCGCGGTGTTCTTTGGCCTGTCGGGCACCGGCAAGACCACGCTTTCGGCCAACCCCACGCGGCTGCTGATCGGCGACGACGAGCACGGTTGGTCCGACATGGGCATCTTCAACATCGAGGGTGGCTGCTACGCCAAATGCGAGGGCCTGGACGCGCTCCACGAGCCTGAGATCTTCAACGCCGTCCGCTTTGGCGCGATCTGCGAAAACGTGGTGCTCGACGAGAGCCGCAAGCCCAACTACGATGACGTCTCGGTCACGCACAACACGCGCGTGGCCTACCCTGTGGAGCACATTCCCAACGCGTGGACCAAGGGCATGGGCACCACTCCGAGCGTCGTGCTGTTTTTGACCTGCGACGCCTTTGGCGTGCTGCCGCCCATCTCGCGCCTGACGGCCGACGCCGCCATGTATCACTTTGTGACGGGCTTTACGGCCAAGATCCCCGGCACCGAGGTCGGCGTCACCGAGCCCACGCCCACGTTCTCTTCGCTGTTTGGCGAGCCGTTTATGCCGCTCGACCCCATGGTCTATGCCAAGATGCTCGGTGAGCGCATCGCCGACGGCCGCACGCGTGTGTACCTGGTCAACACCGGCTGGATTGGCGGCGGCTACGGCGTGGGCCATCGCATCGAGCTTGCCTACACGCGCGCCCTGGTGGCCCGCGCCCTCGACGGTACCATCGAGGACAGCGAATTCGTGCATGACGATATCTTTAACGTTGACATTCCCACCACGTGCCACGGCGTGCCCGACGGCATCCTGGTGCCGCGCCAGTACTGGCAGAGCACCGCGCGCTACGACGAGGCGGCGCACAACTTGGCCGTGATGTTCGAGGAGAACTTCGAGAAGAAGTACTCGCACCTGCCCGAGTCCGTGAAGGCCGCCGGTCCGCACGCTCAGGTGCACGCCGACGCCCGTCATCGCGGCCGCGGCCTGCTGGGACTCCGACACTAGCGTCGCCGCGAGTCCATATCCGCCACAAAGGGGACAGGCACCTTTGTGGCGGTTTTGCTTGGGCGAATGACTCGGGTTACAATACGCCTGACATATCGCCTCCTTCTCCGGATGGGGGCAGCGTAAGCGCTCTTGTGGCGGCACCGTAGGACTTTGAAGGTGGCCGTCGTAAGGGCGCTTTTTGTTTAGGCACCCGGGCTCGGGCGCATGCTATGAAGGGAGAGCACATGAAGAGTTTCGTTGCCGAGGATTCGTTTTGGGAGCTATTTCCGCAGGCGGCTGTCGGTGTTGTGGTCGTAAAGGGCATGAAGCCCGCGGCTCAGATTCCTCAAGAGGACGTTGATGCGATTGCCGCGTTGCTCGACCGCGCCAATATCGATGCGGAGCGTCACCTGACGAGTGATACCATCAGCGAGAATGCGCCGGTTAAGGCATGGCGCGAGGCATATCGCCTATTCAAGACCAAGAAGGGCGCGCGTTGCTCAATTGAGAACCTGCTCAAGCGCGTGCTCAAAGGAAAGCCGGTGGGCCACATTACGCCCGCGGTGGACATCTACAACACGGTGTCGCTGTCCTACGCGCTGCCCGTAGGCGGCGAGGATTTGCACGCGATTGAGGGAGACCTTTGCCTGAAGGTGACCGACGGTGGCGATTCATTTCTGCCGCTTGGCGAGGAGACAGATGACCCGACGCTGCCCGGCGAGCTCGCCTACATCGATGATGCGGGCGCCGTATGCCGCTGCTGGAACTGGCGCGATGGCGTTCGAACGGCGTTGTCCGATGATTCGGCCGATGCTTTCCTGGCGATTGAGTGCGTGGAGCCCGAGCGGATGGGGGATTGCCAGGCCGCGATCGATCGCTTAGCCGAGCTGCTCGAGCGCTATCTGGGAGCGACGGTTGTCGTTAAAACGCTTGTGACCCGCGACAATCCTTGCGTGGGGCTGTAGCGAAGTCTGCGGATCAAACTCGATGCCCCAAACCACCACAAAGGTGCCTGTCCCCTTTGTGGTGGTTTTTATGTTGATGGGTTAACAAATGGGATATTTGGGTATGGGTGTTGCCTCGTGCGGCTAAGATGTTTACCCGTTAGCATCATGTAAGCGAAAGGCGGTCGTCTCCCATGCAGCAGAACGACGAGACACGTTTCGAGGACTTTGTCGGACTGATCAGCGGGCTCTACAAGGAGATCCAGCGCATTAAGACATCCGAGGGCGCAAGGCTGGGCCTCAAGGGCTCCGACGTTATGTGCCTGTACTATCTTGAGCGCAGCAAGGACGGCCTGACTGGCGCTGACCTGGCTCGCATGGCAGGCGTGACCCGTGCCGCCGTCTCGCGCACGCTCGCGCATCTGGAGGAGGGCGGCTACGTCGAGGTCGACGACTCGGGTGATGCGGCCGTTAAGTATCGTGCCCCGGTGCGCCTGACCGCTCTGGGCGGCGAGAGCATGAGCGAGGCGGACCGCATCATTCGCGAGGTGCTCGACACCACCGGTAAGGCTATGGGTGTGGAGCAGCGCGAGCAGATGTATGCGTCGCTGCGTACGATTCTCAACACCCTGCGTGAGATCTAAGGCCGCCAAGGCATTTGCTTCCCATTAAAAACTGCATAGTCCCGTTTGGGCGCGTATGCCGTGCCGGGGCATTGCTGTCAAAATTCCCCGCGCGGGACCTGCGCAAGAAAGGATTCGTTATGTCCGTCCGCATTATTACCGATTCCGCAAGCGATATGTCGCCGGCGGAGCACCCCGCTCTGCGTGTTCTGCCGCTGTCCGTCACCTTTGGCACCGATGTGTATATGGATGGCGTCGACATCGATCACCAGCGCTTTTACGAGATGCTTGTGGAGCGCGATGAGCTGCCCAAGACCGGTCAGGTCAACCCGTACGCCTTTTCGCAGGCGATTGCCGAAGCGCGTGAGGCCGGCGATGAGGCCGTGATTATTACCGTGGGCGCCAAGCTCTCGGGCACCAACCAGAGTGCTCGTACGGCACTTGCCGAGGCGCCGGGCGGCGACATGTTCGTCGTGGACAGCAATAACGTGACCTTGGGCGAGCGCGTGCTGGTCGAGTATGCGCTGCGCCTGGTGGACGAGGGCCAGGGCGCGGCTCAGGTTGCGGCGGCTGTCGAGGCCGTGCGCGACCGCGTGGTCGTCATCGGCCTGCTCGAGACGCTGGAGTACCTGGTGCGCGGCGGTCGCCTGTCTGCTGCGGCCGGTGCCGTGGGTACGCTGCTCAACGTAAAGCCCGTGGTGGCTGCCGAGGACGGTCTGATCGTGCAGCTGGGCAAGGCGCGCGGTTCCAAGAACGGACGTAACCTGCTCAACCAGAAGGTCGAAAAGGCGGGCGGCATCGACTTTTCCATGCCGCTGGCGCTCGGCTATACGGGCCTTTCGGATGCGGTGCTCAAGAAGTATATCGAGGACAGCGCGGCACTGTGGGCTGGCCACACCGAGGGCGAACTGCCCGTTCACACCATCGGCGCCACCATCGGCACCCATGTAGGCCCCGGCGCCGTAGCCGTAGCCTTCTTCCAGCCCGTTAACTAGCCCACCTGCCAAAACCACCACAAAGGGGACAGGCACCTTTGTGGTGGTTTATGCTATTCCGGGTGGAAGGGAGCGAGCAATGGCGTCTGAGGGCTTTTTTGAGCGGGTGTACGAGGTGGTCGAGCAGATTCCCGAGGGGATGGTCGCCACGTATGGTCAGGTGGCGCTGCTTGCTGGACGTCCACGAAGTGCGCGGTACGTGGGGTATGCCCTGCATGGCAATCCGCGCCCCGGCGAGATTCCCTGTCACCGCGTGGTGTTTGCCGATGGCCGCATATGCGATGGTTTTGCTTTTGGCGGTCCCGATGCTCAACGTGAGCTTTTGCTAGGGGAGGGTGTGGCGTTTAAGGACGACATGCACGTCGACTTGGCCGCCTGTCGCTGGCCTGCAGGGCTCTAGCGGCTCTGCCGTGGCTTAAACCACCACAAAGGTGCCTATCCCCTTTGTGGTGGTTTTGGCAGGTTTACCGAGGTTAACTTATGGAGAAGGTATGGCGGCGCGGTTTGTCGCAGCAAAGTAAACCACGGTGAACTATATTGTTTTCAGCAACGGAGCAGGCAATAGGCGATGAAAAAGCCTGCCCTGTTGAGTTTGATTCGCATTCCTCCCCTCTGTGCGATTCAACGGTGTACTTCGGGAACAGGCCCGCTGGCAACTATCTGCCAGCGGGCCTGTTCCTGTTTCGGTGAGGATTCAGCCTCACCGTCTATGTTGTGCGAAGGCGCTTTGCCTAGTACACCATGCCCATGGCGTCCTGAACCTCGGCCAGGGTCTGCTCGGCAATCTCGTTGGCGCGACGGTTGCCCTCGTGCAGCACGTCCTTCACATAGTCCAGATCGTTCTCATAGCGCTGACGACGCTCGCGGATCGGCGCGAAGTACTCGTTGACGGCCTCGGTCACGTACTTCTTGAGCTGGCCGGAGCCGCCCATGCCAATCTCCTCGGCAATCTCGACCTCGGAACGGCCGGTGCAGATGGCGGCGGTTGAAAGCAGGCCGGACACGCCGGGGCGATTCTCGGGATCGAACGTGATCATGCGCTCGGAGTCGGTCTGGCTCTTCTTGATGCGCTTGGCCGTCTCCTCGGCGGTCATCGAGATGTTAATGGCGTTGCCGTAGCTCTTGCTCATCTTGCGCCCGTCCAGGCCGGGCAGCAGCGGGGTCTCGGACAGCAGCGCGTCGACCTCGGGGAACACCTTGCCGTAACGGTTGTTAAAGCGGCGGGCGATGGTGCGGGTGAGCTCGATGTGCGGCAGCTGGTCGCGACCGACGGGCACCACATTGCCCTTGCAGAACAGGATGTCGCAGGCCTGGTGCACCGGGTAGGTGAGCAGAAGGCCGGTGAGCTCGTGGCCCGAGGCCTCCATCTCGGCCTTGACCGTGGGGTTGCGCGCCAGCTCGGCCTCGGAGACCAGCGACAGGAACGGCAGCATGAGCTGGTTTGCGGCGGGTACGGCGGAGTGCGCGTAGATCATGGTCTTGTCGGGGTCGATACCGCAGGCAAGGTAGTCCATGACCATGTTGTACACGTTGTCCTGGATGTGCTCGGTCGTATCGCGGTCAGTGATGACTTGGTAGTCGGCGATGAGCACGTTGGTCTTGGCGCCCATGTTCTGCAGCTCAACACGGCCCTTGAGGGTGCCGAAGTAGTGACCCAGGTGCAGACGGCCGGTGGGGCGGTCGCCTGTGAGCATGGTGAACTTCTCGGGCGTTTTGGCCAGGCCCTCGCGAATGGCGTTGCTCTTTTGCAGCGCGACTTCGTAGCTGTTCTCGTTTGGCATGATTGCTCCTAACGTATGTTCATGGGTCAAGATGATAACGCGTTTATTGGAGGGTCGGGGCGTAAGTACGCGAGGGGCGGGAGAGCGGCGGTATGTGCGATGGGCGCGGCGTGGCTGCGCGTTTGGCCGGCGGCGCCTGGGCGCAGCCTCGGCAGCTTACCCTAGCGCCTGTGGTGGCGCTCCTTCCTGCGTTCTTCTGCCGCCTGCTCCTCCTGCTTAAAGGCGGGATCGTCGGGGGTGACGAGCTCGTCCTCGTGCGTGCGCTTGTTGTAATGGTGGCGCAGCACGGGCTCAAACAGGTGCAGGTGCTTGGCAAAGGCCGCCGAGCCAATGGCGAGTACGGTAAAGATGAGCACGCGCATGGGCACCTCGACCTGGTTAATCGCGGCGGCGCCGGCCGAAAGCATGATGCACCAGGCGTAGATGGGGAGCACTGCCTGCTTTTGGTTGTAGCCCTCTTGGATCAGGCGGTGGTGGATGTGGCCCTTGTCGGCCTGCCCGATGCTAATGTGGGCGCGCTTGCGGCGCACGATGGCGCTAAACGTGTCGATGATGGGCACGCCGGTAACGATGAGCGGGATGATAAGCGAGGTGAGCGCGGCGGTGCGGCTCACGTTGAGCAGCGAGATGGAGCCCAGCGCAAAGCCCAGAAGCAGCGACCCCGAGTCGCCCAAGAAGATGCTTGCGGGGTTGAAGTTGTAGCGCAAAAAGGCCAGACAGGCGCCAAAGAGCGCAATGGAGAGCGCGGCGGCGTCGATGCGGCCCGAGAGAACGGCCATCGAAAACATGGTGAACGACGCGATGCCGCAGATGCCCGTGGCTAAGCCGTCGAGGCCGTCGATGAGGTTAATGATGTTGGTGAATGCCACCAGATAGATCACGGTGATGGGGTAGGCGAGCCATCCGAGCATGATTTCGCCGGGGGCAAACGGGTTGACGATGACGCCGATCCGCAGGCCGCCGATACAGGCGATAAGCGCGGCGAGGACCTGTCCGGCTAGCTTTTGCTTGGGCTTGAGCTGGAAGACGTCGTCGATAGCGCCGGTCGCAAAGATGACGGTAAAAGAAAGCGCAAGTATGGGGTAGCTGATGTGCAGACGGGGGTGGGGCACCAAAACGGGCGGCCAACCCAGGTACCAGGTGCCTAGGATTTGCACAATACAGGCAACGACCAGGCCCAAAAACACCGCCGTTCCGCCCAAACGCGGGATGGGCTTGGTGTTAATGCGGCGCTTAGAAGGATAGTCGACGGCGTCGAGCTTAATTGCCAAGCGCTTGACCAGGGGCACCGTGAGGAAGGTCGTGATAAAGGCCGCCGCTGCCACGCATAGATACGGTATGTAGCTCGGGGATGAAGCCATGAATCTAAAAACCGCCAAGCGTCGAAGGAAAAGGTCAAAGGTTGCTAAGCGCAAAGGGCATAGCCGAACCATGATACTCGACCAAGGGGGGTGCATGGAATTGCACGCAGCGATAATCACGCGCTTACCAGATATTGGGATGTTGTCGATGGATTGTCGGGATACCGGCGGGGATCCATATGGGCTGTAATGGTGGTTTTCGGCAAATAAAAACCACCCCCCACGTTACGAAAATGAACCCACCTAAAACAGGTGGGTGCCCTCATCGACTGTTCCAGCGTCCTTAACAACGAAGGATACCTGTACTAGGTACGACTGTGTGGGCTCCCTAAATAAACGCGACGGTTCACCCAGTTGCTCCGCGGGGGGCGGAATACCTACATCATAAAGCGGCACTTTATCGATTCCAGTCTTGACATTACAAAAATCGTGTCGGACGATTACGGCGCCTTGGGCTCGAGCCGTCTGTGCGGTTGGTCCCTTTACGTTTGAGCTGCTGAATCGTTGTTTTGGAGCATGTTTTTATGTCGACGCCGTTGACCGAACTTTTTTCGCCCGCCTGCCATTTGTGTCCGCGCCGTTGCGGTGCGGTGCGCGACGAGGGTGCGCACGGCGTATGCGGTGCCGATGACACGCTCAAGGTGGCCCGCGCGGCGCTCCATATGTGGGAGGAGCCGCCCATTTCGGGCGAGGCCGGCTCGGGTACGATTTTCTTTAGCGGCTGTTCGCTCAAATGTATCTATTGCCAGAACCACGAGATCTCGACGGGCAATTTTGGGCTTGAGATTTCGCCCGAGCGCCTGGTCGAGATTATGCTGGAGCTGCAGGACCAAGGTGCCAATAACATCAATCTGGTGACGGCGACGCATTATGCTCACCTGCTGCCGGCCGCGATTGCCGCAGCTCGGGAGCGCGGACTGGTCATTCCAATCGTCTACAACACGAGCGGTTATGAGCGTGCGAGTGCCGTGGCGGCGCTCGGCGATTTGGTCGACGTGTGGCTTACCGACTTTAAGTATGCCAATGCGGCGCTTGCGCAGTCACTCTCTCATATTAAGGACTACCCGCGCGTGGCTGTGTCGGGTCTGGCCCAGATGGCGCGCGAAATTGAGCGCCGCGGGGGAGAGCTGGTAGACGGGGACGGGCTCATGAAGCGCGGCATAATCGTGCGTCATCTGGTGCTGCCGGGGCATGCGGACGATTCGTGCCGCGTGTTGGACCTGGTGTGGCAGACGATGGGCGACGTGCCGATCTCGGTCATGAACCAGTACACGCCCAATGCCCTCATGCGCGAACAAGGCGGCGACCTGGCGCGCGCCGTGACGCGCGAGGAGTACGAGCAGGTGCTCGACCATGCCGACGACCTGGGCTTTACGACGATGTTTTGGCAAGAAGGTGGAGCGGTAGACGAGAGCTTCACACCGGCGTTCGACACCACCGGCGTCCTCACCAGCGCAAAGTAGTGCGCTCGCCGATGATTTTTCTGGGACGGGGATTAAAAAATCATCGAGAGGATCGCCTGCTCGAAAAGTTGTCAAAATAGCCGCGTCCCAAAAAGACTGGGTATTGGGCGTTGACAGTTGGCGAGCCGTAGGTAAAATATCAACTTGTCTTGGGGACGTAGCTCAGTTGGGAGAGCGCTGCCGTCGCATGGCAGAGGCCGAGGGTTCGACTCCCTTCGTCTCCACCCTTGGATTTGATAAGCCGCTGACATTGTGTCGGCGGCTTTTTTTAAAAGAAAGGGCTGTACCATGGCCAAGCTTGAGTCCCAACCACTGTCTGCCGAGGAACGCGCCGAGTTGGAAGAGCTCCGCGCCGAGAAAGCTCGTCGCGAGGCCCAGGAAGAGGCACGCCGCGAGCGTGAGGAGCTGGCCGCCCTGCGTGCCGAGCGTGCGAAGGCCGAGGAGGCCGCCGCGAACGTCGCCCCCGCGCCCAAGCCCGCCGCCGCGAAGCCCGCGCCCACCGCACCTAAACCTCAGCCTAAAAAGGTCGCTCGTTCCAAGTCCGTCGAGCCCAAGCCGAGCCGTGACGAGATGACCTTTGCCCAGCGCATGGTCACCTCCAAGGAGCCTACGGGCGAGAACGAGATCCCTGGCATGGCGCCGGCTCAAAAAATCATCATTGTCCTTGCCCTCATCGCGTTTGTCATCTTTATGGGCTACACGATCCTGACCAGCATGGGCCTGCTCTAGCCCATTCGCGCTGGGTGCCATGCCCGAACACTCTGCCCTTTTCCAACCCTCAACCTCTGCACAACGCATCCGAAAGGTCGCCCCATGGCTTTGACCGACATCTCGCATCCCACCGACATTGCAATGCTCACCGATCTGTACGAGCTCACTATGGCCCAGGGCCTGTGGGAGAGCGGCAAGGCCAATGAGCAGGGTTGTTTTACCGCGTTTTACCGCGACCATCCTTTTGGCAGCGCCTATGCCGTCATGTGCGGCACCGCCGAACTGCCCGAGCTGGTCGAGAATCTGCGCTTTACGCCCGAGGACATCGACTACCTCGCCTCGCTCCAGGCCCCGGCCGGCGGCGCGATGTTCAAGCCTGGATTCCTCGACTACCTGCGCGATTTTCGTGCGCATGTAAACATCGACGCCGTGCCCGAGGGCGAGCTCGTCTTTCCGCGCGAGCCCATGGTTCGCGTCACCGGCCCCGCGCTGGAGTGCCAGCTGCTTGAGACGGCGCTGCTCAACATCGTTGGGTTCCAGACGCTTGTCGCCACCAAGACGGCGCGCGTGGTGCTGGCGGCGGACGGCCGTCCCGTTGCCGAGTTTGGCCTGCGCCGCGCTCAGGGTCCCGATGGCGGCTTGGCCGTCGCGCGCGCGAGCTACGTTGCCGGCTGCTCCTCTACGTCCAATGTGCTCGCCGGCCGCCGCTACGGTATTCCCGTCTTTGGCACGCATGCGCACAGCTGGGTGATGAGCTTCGACTCCGAGCTCGAGGCATTCCGGGCTTTTGCTAAGTCGAGTCCCAAGAACTGCACGCTGCTCATCGACACCTACGACGTACGCGAGGGTTGCGAGCATGCCATTACGGTTGCCAAGGAGATGGAGGCGGTGGGCGAGCGTCTGTCGGCTATTCGCATTGACTCGGGCGACCTCGCCAAGCTCTCCAAGTATGTTCGTGGCCGTTTTGATGCCGAGGCCCTGCCCTATGTGGGGATCTCGGTTTCTAACGATCTGGATGAGTACACGATTCAGTCACTGCTCGACCAGGGCGCGCCCATCGATAGCTTTGGCGTGGGTACCAAGCTTGCGACCTGCTATGACCAGCCGGCGCTGGGCGGCGTGTACAAGCTTTCCGCCCGCCGTGCGAGCGAGGCAGATCCATGGACGCCGGTGGTCAAGCTCTCTGAGCAGCCATACAAGCGCACGATCCCGGGTGTGCAACGCGTGCGCCGTTATTACGACGGCTTTGGCGGCCCGGTCTGCGACATGATCTACGACGAGGACCATCTGGCGGGGGAGGGCGCCGCGCGCGGCAATACCCTTGTGGCCGTGAACGATGCCGCCCTGGTGACCGACGTGTCCGAACTCGAGTATCGCGAGCTGCTGGTGCCGATCGTGCGCGATGGCAGTGCGGTGGCTCCGCGTGAGAGCATCCAGGACGCGCGCGAGCGCTGTGCTTGGGCGCTCGACCATCTGGACGCAGCTTCCAAGCGCTTCCTGTACCCGCAGACCTATGTGGTGGGTATGGAGCAGGGCCTGGCTCAGGTGCGCGACGAGCTCGTGCGTAAGAACATGGCCGCGGCCTCTGCCTTTCCCTGGGCTCACTAATTCCTTGGGCGGTAGGGGCGAGTCACGCTTCCCTGGCCGCCGGCTCGGCCGTTCGCTGAACAGTTGATTGGTTTGACGTATGACGACTTCTTATAAAACGATGGTGGTAAAGATCGGTTCGTCCACGGTGGTGGGCGCCGACGGCAAGGTCAACCGCGCCTTTATCGGCGGGCTTGCCGATCAGGCCGCAGCGCTGCGCGAGCTTGGCTGGCGCCTGGTCGTGGTGAGCTCGGGCGCCATTGCCTGCGGCTATCCCGTGCTGGGCTTCGACCGTAAGCCGGTCGGTGACCTGCCGAGCCTGCAGGCCTGCGCCTCGGCCGGTCAGTGCATCATCTCGTCGGCCTACGACGAGGAGTTCCATGCGCGCGACCTGCTCACCTCGCTCGTGCTGCTCACGCGTCACGACACGGCGCGCCGCACGTCCTACCTGCACGCGCGCGACGCCCTGCTGCGCCTTGTGGAGCTGGGTGTGGTGCCGGTTGTCAACGAGAACGACACCGTCACCGTCGATGAGATCAAGTTCGGTGACAATGACACGCTGGCGGCGCTTGTGAGCTGCCTGGTTTCTGCCGATCTGTGCGTGACGCTCTCGGACATCGACGGCCTCTACACCGCCAATCCGCATGAGGATTCCACGGCCGAGTTCGTCCCGGTCGTGCATAAGATCGACGCCAAGATCATCGCCTCGGCGGGCGATTCTTCCACATCGGTGGGCACGGGCGGCATGATTACCAAGATCCGCGCGAGCCGCATTCTCATGACGGCGGGCATTCAGAGCGTGATTTGCTCGGGCGAGGAGCCCGATGCGCTCGTGCGTCTGGCCCGCTGCGAGAGCGTGGGTACGCTGTTCGATCCGCCGGCGGAGCGCCTGGACATTGCGCCGCGCAAGCTGTGGATCGCACTGGGCGACAAGGCGCACGGCTCGGTGACGGTCGATGACGGCGCCGCGAAGGCGCTGGTCAGTCGCGGTTCGTCGCTGCTCGCGGTGGGTATTCGCGAGGTCGATGGCGTGTTTTCCGAGGGCGATGTGCTCGACGTGTGCGACCCGAGCGGCATGGTTGTCGCCCGTGGTATCGCCGAGGCCGATTCGGACGTGCTGGAGCTTGCCGCCGGCCGCCGCCAGGACCAGATTGCCAGCAACCGCCTGCTCGCAGACCTGGCCGAGAAGCCCGCGATCCATAGGGACAACTTGATAGTGTTTGCATAAAGAGAGGCAGCGCTGCGGCTCGTTTTGCCAGCAGTGCTGCCTCTCCTTTTCCGGCACTTGGGGACGTTCCTTATGTGCCGGCACTTTGGGACACTCCTTTGCTAGAAGATCTGGCGCAGGTCTCCGCGGTTGAGGGCTTCGTAGAAGAGGTGCTTGAACACCACGCTGCCGTGCAAGCCGTCGTGCTCGAACTCGTTGGTCACCCAGGCATGCGAGTTGCCCACGCGACTGAGCGTATCGAGCTGCATGACCGAGTCCACGTACATGTCATCGAAGTACACCGCGGCCTGCAGGGGCACCTCGTTGCACGCCAGGCGCTGCGGGTCGTAGATCTTGTCCCAGCTTGTGTCTTCCATAAGCAGATCCATCGCCGGCTTGAAGGGCTTAAGTTCGGGCATCTGCTCAAACATCCACGGGAACATGGCCTCGCCGGTAAACATGAGCGGTCGCGTGAGCGTGTCGAACTCGGCACGACGGGCCTTCTCTTCTGCCGCGGCCCAGCGAATGGGCATGGTGTCGCCGTCGGCGTAGATGAACTCCTGAAGCGTCCAGTACAGCGGATTCGTGCGCATGTTGGTGCGCTCGAAGGCGCGTATCAAAAAGCTGTCAGATACCGAGGCGCCGCAGGCCAGCGTGCCGTCGCCGTCAACAAAAGCATGATCGATAATCCAATGCATGCGCTCAAAGCTCGGCTTCATGCCAAAGTCGCTGCCCATGAGCTGTAGGCGTTCGACCGTCATCGGCGAGCCGTCGGGTAGCACGGGCTTTTGCTCCTCGAGGGCATCTGCCAGGGCCGCCACGCGCTCGACGTCGGCGGGGTAGCGGTTGTAATACTGCTGCGTCTTGGCGGCCATGCGCGGGAAGGTGTGCGCGTAGACCTCGCTTGCGCTCGCCGGTACGTGGGGGATGCCGCCGCAGGTAAAGCTTGCCGCCACGCCCTCGGGGAAGAGCGACAGGTAGCTCAGCGTCAAAAAGCCGCCGTAGCTCTGCCCGAGCGTGACCCAGGGCCTGCCGCCAAAGCCCACCAGGCGCAGGTACTCAAAATCGCGCACGATGGAGCTGGCGAGGTGGCGCTTGAGGAAGTCCGCCTGCGAGCGGGCAGCATCGGAGCCGGCCGCCTCGGCGCGCTCGCCCAGTGCGGCAATCGTGCGCCCGTCTACACAGCTGCTGCGCCCGGTACCGCGCTGGTCGGGCAGCACGACGCGGAAATGCTTGACGGCCTCTTCGATCCAGCCATCGCTTGTGGGCGACAGCGGACGCGGGCTCTCGCCACCGGGGCCACCCTGCAAAAAGAGAAGGAGCGGCAGGTCGTCGTTGATGCGGTCGGGTGCGCAAACCACGCGGTAGAAGAGCTTGATGCTCTCGGGCGCGCCGGCGATGGGTGTCGGTATAGCGCCGCGGCGCATGGTGCTGCCGACGGCCAGGAGCATCGGCTCCAGGCCGCGCCAGTCGAGGGGGACGTCGATGCTGTGGTCCTCGACATACAGGCCGGGGACGTGGTACGAAGTGATGAGGGCCATGTGAGTCTTCCGTTCGTTGCGGTGTTTCGGGTTGACCAATTCTACCGCCGCGGGCGAGGCCATGCGCAAATCGGCTACCATGGTTGCAAACTTCTAGGAGAAAGGGCCGCCCATGTCGGTCGATATAGCCACGTATGTCCACGATCTTGCCGTTGCCGCTAAGGCAGCGTCGGCCTCGCTTGCCACGGCGAGCGACGAGCAGCGCCAGGAGGCCGTGCGCGCCATGGCCGCAGCGCTGCGCAACGGTATCGACTCCATCGTCGCCGCCAACGAGCTCGATATGTCCGCCGCGCGCGATGCGGGGACCTCGGCGGGGCTCCTCGACCGTCTGCTGCTGACGCCCGAGCGCGTTGAGGGTATGGTCGCCGGCCTGGAGAAGCTCGCCGAGCTGCCCGATTCTGTCGGCCGCGTGCTCGACCACCGCGTGCTCGCAAGCGGCGTGGACCTCACCCGCGTGAGCGTGCCGTTGGGCCTGGTCGCCATGGTGTACGAGGCGCGCCCCAACGTGACGGCCGACGCCGCGGGCATCTGCATCCGCACCGGCAACGCCTGCATTCTGCGCGGCGGCTCGCTGGCCTATCACTCGTGTGCCATGATTGCCGAACTGCTGGCCGATGCGCTCGAGGCCAAGGGCTTCCCGCGCGAGGCCGTGTCGATGATCGAGTCTACCGACCGCGAGGCCACCGGCGAGCTCATGAAGCTCCGCGGCGTCGTCGATGTGCTCATTCCGCGTGGCGGTGCGGGCCTGATCCAGCGCTGCGTGCGCGAGTCGCTCGTTTCGGTGATCGAGACGGGCACGGGTAACTGCCACATCTACGTGCATGAATCCGCCGACTTCGATAAAGCGCTCAATATTATCGTCAACGCTAAGACGCAGCGCGTGGGCGTGTGCAATGCCGCCGAGTCGCTGCTGGTCGACCGTGCCGTGGCCGATGCGTTTTTGCCCGCGGTCGTGGCCGTGCTGCATGACCACGGCGTGCTCATTCACGGCGACGAGGCCACGTGCGCCGCATGCGCCGACGCCGGGCTTGCCGAGGGCGATGACTACGTTGCCGCGACTGAGGAGGACTGGGGTCGCGAGTATCTGGCGCTCGAGATGAGCGTGAAAGTCGTGGCAAACGAGGACGACGCCATCGCACACATCAATCGCTACGGCACGATGCACTCCGAGGCCATCGTTGCCGAGGACACGGATGCTTGCGAGTGCTTCCTGGACGCGGTCGATGCCTCGGCCGTGTACGCCAACGCCAGCACGCGCTTTACCGACGGCGGCGAGTTTGGCCTGGGCGCCGAGATCGGCATCTCGACCCAAAAGCTCCACGCCCGTGGCCCCTTTGCCGCCGAGGCCCTCACCACCTACAAATACAAGCTCCGCGGCACCGGTCAGGTCCGCCCCTAACCCCTCGTAAACGAAAACCGCCACAAAGGTGTCTGTCCCCTTTGTGGCGGTTTTAGGTGGCGTGGGCGGTTAGGCCTGGAAGGTATCGCGGTCGGGGGCGAAGGACTGCATGGCCGCGATGGTACGGTCGAAGAGCTCGGGGAGCTCCCAGCCCAGCATCTCGGCACCCTGCGTAATCACATCGCGCGAGCAGCCGGCGGCAAAGCGCTTGTCCTTGAATTTCTTCTTGAGCGACTTGGTCGTAAAGTCCATGACGCTCTTACTCGGACGCATGATGACGGCAGCACCGATCAAGCCGGTGAGCTCGTCGCAGGCAAACAGGATCTTTTCCATCTGCAGCTCGGGCTTGGGCAGCGAGGTGTTGAAGTCCGACGTGTGCGTCTGAATGGCGCGAATGAGATCGGGAGAGGCGCCCTCGCCTTCAAGGATCTCGGCCGCATAGATGGTGTGGTTCATGGGGTCGTCCTCATGCTCCTCCCAATCTAGGTCGTGCAGCAGACCGACGATGCCCCAAAACTCCTCGTTCTCGGGGTCGAACTCGCGCGCAAAGTAGCGCATGGTGCCCTCGACCGTTTCGCCGTGGGTGATGTGGAACGGGTCCTTATTGTGCTCGTTGAGCAATTCGAACGCACGGTCGCGGGTGATTCCGGCGGAAAGTGGCTCTGCCATAAAAGACTCCTTGTGCTCGCAGGTATCGCTAAGAATGAATACTACTAGAACGACTAGAACGAAAAAACCACCACAAAGGTGCCTGTCCCCTTTGTGGTGGTTTTTGGCGCGGATGGGTTAGTTGAGGGCGGCTTGGGCTAGGCGGGCTTCGGCGGCCTCCTCGGTGACGCCCAATGCCACGGCGAACTCCTCGATGGAGCGGCGCTTGGCTTCCTTGAGTACACGCATATAGTAAGAGCTGGGCTTTTTATCGGCTTCCTCGGCCTGGCGAATGCGGTGCATCATGGTCTTTGCCACGCGGACCGTCTCGGGCGCGCCCAGCTTGAGCTGCTGCTTAAAGTGTGTCTCTTCAAGCGAGCTGTTGCGCTCGGTAAAGGTGTCGCACTCCAGCTCGTCATAGTGGCTCAGCAGATGCTCGGCATCTTGCTGAGAGATGGCGGCATGCAGACGGTCGGCCTGCGCCACGGGGTACATAAGGATCGTCTGCGCATGCCCTTGCTTGGCCTCGAGCAACAACATGGGCTGCGGCGTGTCGTCCCTAAAACCGACGACGGTGCAGACTCCCTGACCCGGATGAATGACGTGTTGACCGATTGAGAACATGCTACCTCCAACTTATACGAATTTACGTATGTCTAGAATAACACGCTGACGTGCGCAAATCCTCGCTTTATGCAGGAAAAGCACACAACTCTGATAGGTAAGAGTATTCGATAAAAGACACAGCTCATTCACACCTTTATGCTTTTTCAACGCGTGCATAATCTGCAGGCAGACCGGCATCTTTGAGTGACTCCATACAAGCTGTAGTCAATTTTGTGCATATGCAATTTCGATTGGCTTTACCCTGCGACAGTGCCCCTCGCTTGTGATAGAGTGCTACAAACTCTGGCTTTTGCCCTACGAGTGACCAAGAGCTCGGGGGCTTTAACACAAGGAGGATCTATGCCCGAGAAGATTGAAGAGCTGGTACGCGCTGCGCTTGCTGCGGCCCAGGAGGCCGGCGACCTTTCCGCATTTGAACTTGACGATTGCGCTATCGAGCGACCGGCTGACACTTCTCATGGCGAGTGGACCTCTACCATGGCCCTGAAGTCCGCCAAGCTGGCCCACTGCGCCCCGCGCAAGATCGCCGAGGCCATCGTTGCCCATATGCCCGAGGATCCCGCGATCGAGAAGGTTGAGATCGCAGGCCCCGGTTTCATCAACTTCTACCTCTCCGTTGCCGTCAAGAATGCCATCTTTGGCGAGGCTCGCGAGAAGGGCATGGACTTCGCTAAGTCCAACGTCGGTGGTGGCCTGAAGACCCAGGTCGAGTTCGTTTCCGCCAACCCCGTCGGCCCCATGCACATTGGTCACGGCCGCTGGGCCGCTCTGGGCGACTCCCTTTGCCGCGTCATGGACCACGCCGGTTACGACATCCAGCGTGAGTTCTACATCAATGACCACGGCTCTCAGATGAACACCTTCGGCAACTCCATCAGCACGCGCTATATGCAGCTTGCCGACATCATCGCCAAGCAGGGCGTTGATATCGACGAGGCTCACAAGCTGCTGATCGCCGACCGTGACGCCTTTGTTGCCGACGAGAACGACGAGCACCCCGAGACCCATCCGTATCAGGACAACTTTGCCGAGACCTTGGGCAAGGACTCTTACGGCGGCGACTACATCATCGACGAGGCCGCCGAGTTCTGGCGCACCGACGGCGACAAGTGGGTCGACGCCGATCCGCAGGAGCGTATGGAGAGCTTCCGTGAGCGCGGCTACGTGAAGATGGTCGACAACATGCGCGACCTCTGCCACGCCGTCAACTGCGACTTTGACCGTTGGTACTCCGAGCGCTCGCTGTATGTGAAGGACACCGAGGGCGAGACCGCCGGCACCTCCGCCGTCGACCGCGCTTTTGAGAAGCTCGACAAGATGGGCTACCTCTACACCAAGGACGGCGCCCTGTGGTTCCGCTCCACCGATCTGGGCGACGACAAGGACCGCGTCCTGATCAAGTCCGACGGCGAGTACACCTACTTCGCCTCCGACGTCGCCTATCACTGGGATAAGTTCCAGCGCGTCGACCACGTCATCGACATCTGGGGCGCCGACCACCACGGTTACATCGAGCGCGTCCGCTGCGTCTGCGACGCTCTGGGTTACCCCGGCAAGTTCGAGGTTCTACTGGGCCAGCTCGTCAACCTGCTGCGTAACGGCAAGCCCGTCCGTATGTCCAAGCGCAAGGGCACCATGGTGACCCTTCAGGAGCTCGTCGACGAGGTTGGCTCCGATGCCGCTCGCTACACGCTCATCTCCAAGAGCTCCAACCAGATGGTCGACTTCGACATCGAGGCCGTTAAGAAGCGCGACAACTCCAACCCGGTCTATTACGTGCAGTATGCTCACGCCCGCGTGTGCTCCATCCTGCGCCGTGCCGCCGACGTTACCGCCGAGCAGGCCGACGAGATGGGCATGAAGGCCGTTGCCGCCAAGGCCATCGGTGAGAACGTCGATTACTCGCTGCTGACCGACCCGACCGAGCTCGCCCTTTCGCGCAAGCTCAACGAGCTCACCGACCTGATCGCCAGCTGTGCTCGCGATCGCGCCCCGTTCCGTCTGACCCACTTTGCCGAGGAACTCGCCGGTGACTTCCACAGCTTCTACGCTGCCTGCCAGGTGCTGCCGAGCGAGGGCCGTCCCGTCGACCCCGAGCTTTCGCGTGCCCGTCTGGCCGCTTGCGATGCCGTCCGCGTGACGCTCGCCCTGGTGCTCACCCTCGTTGGCGTTTCCGCGCCCGAGCAGATGTAAGCTACGGGTCATTTGACCGTGTAGGTTCGGCTTTGCTGAACCCTATAAGCCCGATCTCCATGCGGAGGTCGGGCTTTTTTCGTTTGGCGGGGCTTTTAGGCGTGTTGGAAAATGCTACCAAATCGCAACTATACCGGTTTACGGGGCTGAATCGCTGCCTGGCGACCATAGCGACAGCAGTGAAAATAAAACCGCAGCTAGACGGTTTATTGTTTCTTGAAAATGCAGGGTATGGTTGGCTTGCAGCATTCTGGCCCCGTAATCCGGCGTAGTTTTGAAAATTGTCCCTTGGGGACGGAGGAAAATGGATCATTTTCGTCTCGCGGAGGGGTGGTGGGATACCGTCCGCCGCGAATCGTGCTCATCTCCTACGTTTGGACGCATATCCCGAACCATGCCGAAAAGTACGATATTAAAACCGCAGGTAGCAGACTCGTTGTTTATGAAAAAAACAAGGGTATGGTCAGGGGCTCGGGTGCAAACGTAGTAGATGGGCGCGATTCGTGGCGCGGCTATTCCGGGTGCCACGGCTTCACTCCTCTGGCGCGACATTTCAAGGCGCTTTTGAGGAGGAGTGTCCCTGATGACTAGTCGTTTAAGAACGTCCCCAATGACTAAGTTGCAGGTGGCGGCGGTTGTGTTACACTAACGCTGCGTAGTTGACGCAATCATCTCGATACAGATCAATGATGTCCGTCGTTTTGAACGGAACTAGACTGTTTAGCCGCCCTGAAGGTTTATGCAGGGAGCATGTGATCACAGGGCTTGAAAAGAAAGTTGAGCAAACACTGTGTCTGATCAACAGCAAGAAAACGAAATAACGACGACGCAGGCCGCTCCCGCTGCACCGGTTGCGTCGGACCAGGTCGCGGCGCCCGCTCAAGCCTCGGCTCCTGAGACGCCTAAGGCTGCTCCGGCAAAGCCCAAGCGCATGCGCCGCACGGCCAAGCCTGCCGCTGACGGCGAGGAGGTCACCAAGCCAAAGCGCCGTACCACGCGCACGACGCGCGCCAAGCTCACCGTTGCAGCTGACTCCTCGGCGCCGATTTCCGATGAGGTCGCGCAGGCACGTGCGTTGGCGCAGATTAGCGAGGCTCAGGTGGTGCGCGCCCGCCGTCGTGCTGCCGAGCGCGAGGCCGCGGCTCTGACCGAGCTTGCAGCTCCGTCTGTACTCGAGACCCCTGCCGCCACCGAGGTTCCTGCCGCCGACCAGCCGACCGAGAAGCTGGCACCGCGCACACGCCGTCGCACGGCTGCTAAGGCCGAGCAGGTTGCGGAACAGGTAGTCCCCGAGCCCACTGAGACTTCGGTCCGTTCCGCGGCAGGGGAGGGTGCATCGTCTGTTGAGCCCGCTGCGCCTGTCGAGGCCAGCGAAGTTCCCGTTGTCGATCCGGCTTTGCGCCCGCACCGTCGCGGTCGCAAGCCTAAGGCCTTTGTCGAGGCCGAGAAGGCCGCAGCCGCAGCCGCCGCCGCTCGGGATGCTGCGGCGACCGCCAAGTCCTCAACTGCTGCCGATGAACCCGTCCAGGATGCTACGACTTCCGAGGCCGTTTCTGCCGATGCCGAGCCCGCCGACGTCCGTCCCGGTCGCAGGCGTCGCACTGCTGCTAAGCGCACGTCCAAGGCTAAGGCTGCCAAGAAGGGCGCGTCCGAGGATTCCACCGAGACGACCGCCGATGTATCGACTGATGCCGCCGAGCCCCAGGACGTCGAACAGCCTGCATCCGAGAAGCCCAAGCGCGGTCGCAAGAAGTCCGTTAAGGCCAAGGCCGCCGAGCAGCATGCTGATGTCGAAGCGCAGGTTGATTCTGGCGCCGAGGCCAATGACGCCGCTGCGGCCAATGTTGACACCACCGCAACCGATGGTGCCGCCCCCGCCGAGAGCGAAGACGGCGCTCGCCCCAACCGTCGCCAGCACAAGCGCAACGAGGAGCGCAACGAGCGCAAGGACGAGCGCAACAACGACCGTCGCAACCGCCAGCGCGATCGCAAGCAACGCAACAAGGAGCGTAATGCCGCTCCCACCGAGCCTACGCTTTCGCGCGAGGAGCTCGCTGCCATGAAGGTTGCCGAACTTCGCGAGAAGGCCAAGGAGTTCGAGATCGAGACGACCGGCAAGAAGAAGGCCGAGCTCGTCGAGGAAATCTACGTCACCGCTGCGAAGGCCGAGGGCTTCCGCGACATCAAGGGCATTCTGCAGATTCGCCCGGACAGCTCCGGCATCATCCACGCCCATGGCTACATGAAGTCCAACGACGACGCCTTCGTGCCCGCCTACCTCATCCGCTCCGCGCGCCTGCGCACGGGCGACGTCATCGAGGGCTCGCTGCGTCCTTCGCGCGGCGGCGACAAGCGCGCCGGCCTCGCCAAAATCACGACCGTCAACGGTCTGGACCCCGAGCAGATTCGCAACCGTCCCAAGTTCGGCGACCTCACCCCGGTCTATCCCAACGAGCCGCTGCGCATGGAGCACGGCAAGGACTCTATTACCGGTCGCGCCATCGACATCGTGTCACCGATCGGCAAGGGCCAGCGCGGCCTGATCGTGTCCCCGCCCAAGGCCGGCAAGACCACGATCCTCAAGAAGATCTGCCAGTCTATCTCGATTAACAACCCCGAGGTGCACCTCATCTGCCTGCTCGTCGACGAGCGCCCCGAAGAGGTCACCGATATGCAGCGTTCCATCAAGGGTGAGGTTGTGGCGTCGACCTTCGATATGCCTGCCGACAACCACACCCGCGTGGCAGAGCTCGTCATCGAGCGCGCCAAGCGCATCGTAGAGCTGGGTGGCGACGTCGTGGTGGTGCTCGACTCCATCACGCGCCTCGCCCGCGCCTACAACTTGGCGGCGCCTGCCTCGGGCCGCATCCTTTCGGGCGGCGTCGATTCGGCGGCACTGTATCCGCCCAAGCGCTTCCTGGGTGCAGCCCGCAATATCGAGAACGGCGGCTCGCTCACCATCCTGGCCTCTGCCCTCATCGACACCGGTTCCAAGATGGACGAGGTCATTTTCGAGGAGTTCAAGGGCACCGGCAACATGGAGCTTAAGCTCGACCGCGACCTGGCCGACCGCCGCATCTTCCCGGCTATCGACCCCGTTGCCTCCGGTACGCGTAACGAGGACCTGTTGGTCGACGAGCAGATGCGTCCGTTTGTCTTTGGTCTGCGTCGCATTCTTGCCGGCATGAACAATACCGAGCGTGCGGCGGCGTCGTTTATCAAGGGTCTGAAGGGCACCAACACCAACCAGGAGTTCCTGGTGCGTTCGGCCAAAAAACACAGCGACTACGAGCAGACGTTCTAGGTTGTCATCCACGCGCTGCGATAGTCATCAATGCGATAAAGGGTCGGGGCTTTGAGCCTCGGCCCCTTTCCATTGCGCCGCTCCGCGCTTATTTTTGACCGTAAGACCGACGAGCAGCAGGTTTCCCGTTTCAATCCGACATCGTCACTTGCAATCGACAGGACGGTTTCGCATAATAACTTTTAAGCTTCGCGACGGAAAACGCAGATGAAACGAACCATATACCGTTGCTTTGGGGCATAGCCCCGCTTCATCTTCTCTCGCGCAGCCAACTGAATGATGCGATTTGGGTGCTGGAAGATGGGGAGAGCTCATGGCTTCTTCTGATGCAACACAACGAGCAGTCCTTGCCGGACTTTCGTGCGGGATCGGCCTTGCCGCTCCCGTGGTTATGTATGCCGCGACGCTGCCGTTTTCGTCGGTGAACGAGACGGTCGTGGCGGGTGCAGTTCCCTTCGCCGTGGGCGCGGTGGCGGGCGTGGGTATCTATGCCGCCTCGCTGGGTATCTCCGAGTATCGTGCGCAGCGTGAAGAGCGTCTGTTCCAGCCCGATGCCATGGGCGGTGCCGCCAATCTCAATCAGCATCAAAGCGAGTTCAAGACCGCCTCGATTCCAGCTCAGCAGCAGGATGCGATTCCGTACGCTGCGGCTTCTGCTTCTCAGGCTCAGTCGGAGCAGTCTACCTCGGCATTCCTTTCCGGCCTGACTGGTGCGTTCCAGCGCCGTCATGCCGATGATGGTGTCCCTACCATCGCTCGAGCCGCAGATGCCATGGACGAGGCCGAGGCTTGGTCCATGATCGACAGTATGCTCGACGACGATTCGCCGGTGAGCTGCGACCCTGCGCGCTCGCGCGACGTCTATCAAGTCGCCATCGACGAGCTCACCAACGGCGGGCAGACCGGCTCCTTCAATCGCGACGACATCGCCGCCGCGGCACGCGCCGTGTCTGGCTCCCAGGCCGCCCCTGCGGGCAGCACGGCGGCTTTTGTGGCACTCGTTGCCAACGCGGCAGCCAATAACGCCTGCAGCGCCACCTCGGCGGACGTGAACGCTTCTGCCGATAATTCGTACGTTGATGAAGCCATGACCGCGGACGAGGAGGCCGTTGCCGCCCGCCGTGCCGCCGAAAGCTCGCTTTGGGGCGCTCCTGCCCAGCAACAGGCGGCTGAGGCTGCGCCGTACAACGCAAACCTCGCCAGCATGCCTATCATTTTCGGTGCCGCGGACATCGATCTCGATGACCTCGATGAGCCTGCAGCCATCACCGCATCGATTGATGCCCAAGATCGCATCGACACCGGCGACCTTCCGGATGCCTCGCTCGAGGTTGATGTCCCCATGGCCGATTACTCGGGCCACGAGGACATGTGGGCCGCTGCCACCGCGATTCTGGACGAGATCGACGAGCCTGCTCCTGTTGCAGCTCCCGCTCCCGTCGCTGCCCCTCAGCCTGCTGCACCCGCCTATGTCGGCCGTCACAGCGCTGTGTTCCCCGAGGATACCGCCCGTATCTCGCGCGAGGGCATCGAGCGAGCCGAGGTTATTGCCGCCGGCATTATGGAAAATCGTCGTCACGAGCGCGTCAATCAGATCCTCGAGGAAGAGATCGAGCGCCTGCAGTCCTCTACCGCCAAGCGTACGGGCCGTGCCTATCTGAGCGTTATCGAGGGCGGTACCGCCAGCTTCGCGCCGCTCCGCGCGGAGGCATAACTTCTGCATGGTTAAGATCAATCGAAAATGGGCGGTCGTAACCTGCCTGATGGCGCTCTTGATCTGGGGCAATTCGCTGGTTCCCGGCTCGGGGTCGGGCTCACTGAGCCTAACGGTCATGGAAGCTATCCGCGGTTTCCTGCACGGCGTGGGACTTCCATATGAATGGGTGACCAACTTTGTTGTTCGTAAGTGCGCGCATTTTACCGAGTATTTGGTGCTCGGCATCCTGGCAACGCACGCCTTTGATTTTGAGGGCCGACGCACCTTTGACGTGCTGCTGCCCACGGCAGTGTTCCTGCTGCTGATTCCCTCGATCGACGAGACGATTCAGCTCTTTGTGCCGGGACGCGCCGGCATGATCACCGATGTGATGATCGACTGCTGTGGAGCGGCAACGGGCGTTGTGCTCCGATATCTCTTACGGTCGCTGATGTGCGCCAAAAAGGCCGCCTAAGGACGCATTGTTTGGTCCTAGGCGGCCTTTTTTATTGGAGGGCTTATATGAGGTGTGGCGGCGTCGTTCCGTAGGTCGGATTTGCCGGGCGCGCCACGCCCTGTGGGTGCGTCTGCTACTGAAGCGCCTGAGCGCCCAGGGCCAAGCAGCCCATAATGCCCTGTTTGCCCTCGAGGCTGTTGTTGACGATGTAGTTATCGATGTCGGCCATCTCGGGCGTGACGATGTAGCCGTTGAGCATCTCGGCGCACTTCTTGCGCGCGAGCGGCACGATGGGGGTGTGGTCGGCCACGCCGCCACCGATGACGATCTTTTGCGGTGCGTAGCACAGGATGTAGGTCATGAGCGCCTGCGCCAGATAGCCGGCGAGCAGGTCCATGGCCTCCGGGTCATCGGCCATCTCTCCGGCGCTCTTGCCACCCCAGCGCTTTTTGACGCCGGGACCGGCGATGAGGCCCTCGAGGCAGTTGTCGTGGAAGGGGCAGCCGCTGTGCTCGCCGATGGTGTCGCGCGGGTCGCGCGTGACCAGGATGTGACCGGCCTCGGGATGCATCATGCCGTGCACGAGCTTACCGCCCGAGAGCACGCCGGCGCCCACGCCGGTACCGATGGTCAGATACACCACGTCAGTGAGGCCCTGGGCGCAACCAAAGGTGACCTCGCCCAGGCAGGCGACGTTGACGTCGGTGTCGTAGCCGCAGGGAATATTGAGCTCGTTTTGGATGGTGCCCAGCAGGTCAAAGTAGCGCCATGCCGTTTTGGGCGTCTCCAGGATCTTGCCGTATTGGGACGAGGCAGGGTTGACTGCGGTGGGGCCAAAGGCGCCGATGCCCAGCGCGGCGATGTCCTTGTCGGCAAACCATGCGTTGACGGCCTCAACGGTCTCCTGCGGGGTCGTGGTCGCAATCTGCTCGCGTTCCAGGACCGTGCCGTCTGCATAGCCCGTGGCGCAGACCATCTTGGTGCCGCCGGCCTCGAGCGCTCCGATAAGCTGCTGCTCTGCCATAGTATTCCTCTCTGGACGAGTTGCTCCGTGACTAAAGTATAGCGCTCTAAAAAATGAATGAGGTCGCTATAAAAAGAAACCTCATGGCCCAACGGGTTCACGAGGTTTCTTTAGTGCCTTTAGTTACTGACCGTCCTTACCCGCGCGGGTTGATTTTATCACGTAGCGACTTGAGGTTCTCAAGCGCAGCGTTGAGCGTCTCGTCTCGCTTGGCAAAGTGGAAACGAATCAGATGGTTGACGGGCTCGCGGAAGAAGCTCGAGCCCGGAACGGCGCCCACGCCCACCTTGGAGGCCAAATCCTCACAGAAGTCGAGGTCGCTGTCATAGCCAAACTCCGAGATATCCATCATCACATAGTAGGCGCCCTGCGGCACGTTGTGCTCAAGACCGATGCTATCGAGCCCCTGACAGAATAGGTCGCGCTTGGCGGTGTAGAGGTCGAGGACCTCCTGGTAATAGCTGTCGTCGAATTTGAGGGCGGTGACGACAGCTTCCTGCAGGGGAGCGGCAGCACCCACGGTGAGGAAGTCGTGGACCTTTTTAATGCGCTCGGTGATCTGGGCCGGGGCGATGGTGTAGCCCAGACGCCAGCCGGTGATGGAGTACGTCTTAGACAGCGAACTGCAGCTGATGGTTCGATCGAACATGCCGGGCAGCGTGGCCATATAGACGTGCTCGTGGGGCGCGTAGACGATGTGCTCGTATACCTCGTCGGTAATGCAGTAGGCGTCGTACTTTTTGCAGAGGTCGGCGATTAAGGTGAGCTCCTCGCGCGTAAAGACCTTGCCGCAGGGGTTGGAAGGGTTGCACAGGACGATGGCCTTGGGATCGTTGTCGCGGAAGGCCGCCTCGAGTGTCTCGCGGTCAAAGTCGAACGCAGGTGGGTTAAGCGGCACGTAGATGGGCTCGGCACCCGAGAGGATCGTGTCGGCGCCGTAGTTCTCGTAGAATGGCGAGAAGATGACGACCTTGTCGCCGGGGTTTGTGACCGTCATCATGGCGGCCATCATGGCCTCGGTGGAGCCGCAGGTGACCACGATGTTCTCGTTGGGGTTGATCGGCATGCCCATAAAGTGCTCCTGCTTGGCGGCAAGCGCCTCACGCATGGCCTGGGAGCCCCAGGTGATGGAGTACTGGTGATAGAGCGGCTTGGGGTCGCTGGCGATGGCGCTCAGGCTGTTGAGCAGCTGCGCCGGGGGATCGAAGTCGGGGAAGCCCTGCGACAGGTTGACGGCGCCATACTTATTGGAGATGCGCGTCATGCGGCGGATGACCGAATCGGTAAACGTTGCCGTACGGTTGGAGAGTTCTTTCATGCTTGTCCTTTCGAGCATTTGCAGTGGGGCAAGTTTACTCCTATGAAACCGGTGGGAATTGCTCGAAATGGTCTCGAAAAACTCTTTTCAAAATTCTTGAAAATTGGGGCTTGCATCGCGTGGCGTTCCTTGCAATAATAGTCGAGCGCGAAGCGCACAGGACACGGTGGGTGTAGCTCAGTTGGCTAGAGCGACGGGTTGTGGTCCCGTAGGTCGAGGGTTCGAGTCCCTTTACCCACCCCAGTTCTTGCTTCGTGTTGATATCGGGTCGTTAGCTCAGTTGGTAGAGCAGGGGACTCTTAATCCCAAGGTCCAGGGTTCGACCCCCTGACGGCCCACCACACGATATCTCCTCTAAAGTCCGCTACGACGGACTTTAGCTTTGGGTCGTTAGCTCAGTTGGTAGAGCAGGGGACTCTTAATCCCAAGGTCCAGGGTTCGACCCCCTGACGGCCCACCAAAGATTGTTAAGACGGTCAACTTCGGTTGGCCGTCTTTTTTATTAACCTCGCATGAGGCTGAACCCGTAAGGGCACAGACGCTTTACAAGTCGAGCCTGCCCTGGGGGTCGGTGAATCCGTCTGTACCCTCCTTGAGCTTTTTCTCGTCTGCTTTCACGCGACGTTCGAGCTTCTTTGTATCTTCGGCAGGCGGTAGGTTCTCGGGTACAATTCCGCGGTCGATGAGGCTGCCACGCACGCTTGTGTTGTTCTCGACGTGCTCTTGCTTGATCTTGTCCAGACCGTACAGGTCGTGTTCCTCGGCGTTGAAGGCCGTCATCGAGTTCGTAAGGTCCTTTGCTTTGATGAGGACATCGGCTAACCTGTCCGCCAATGCCGCGCTCTTGGGTATGCCGAGCTGCTGCTTCATTTCCGCCGTGCTTCTGCCGCCGAATAACGCTTCGTCGCCCTTCGACTTGATGATCGCGAATCCTTTGGAGTCCACGCCGCGTTTGAACGCAATACCCGAGAGCTGTTTCTCTGAATCGGATAGCGAGTGGCGCGCCTGTAAGCGCTGAATCTCTGCGAAGCGCTGCTCTATGAGCTCTTGGCGGCGCGTCTGCACGGCAAAGTATGCCTGGGCGAGCGCGATCTCTGGCTTGTTTGAATCTCCGTTTTGGGCGATTAATAGCATGCATAGCGCGTAAGCTTGTAGTCTTTAACCGCGCGAGCGGCGACACCGGCAGTTATCATTTTCGTGGTGTCACGAAAATGGGAATCAACTGGAGTTTTGTTTGTTTCGCACGAGACTTTTGCCCTCTTAACAACTTCGGCGAAGTTCTCCCATCGAGTGTATCCCATGGGTTCCATTAAATCGCGTGCGAGCCAATACTCAACGCCGTCTTCCACATTGGCGTAGCTATCAAGTTCGACACGCCACTTCTCGATATCACTACTGTCCATATCTCCTCCTCGCTGATCTATTGTCTATGCGCGCTTTGCCCGCTCTGTACTCAGAATAAGGATACGCTGCCGTGCGGACACGAATGGGCCCCGTGCTACTTCGAGGTCACGGGGCCCATAGATATCGATTAGTTGTGCTCTGCTCTAGATAGGTGTCCAGTTTAATTCGATCGATAGTGCGAACCCAGGCTTTCGGTCCGCTTGCGCATGGCTTTGACCATCTCCGTTGCCAGCTGATTCTGCGATTGCAGGCGGGCGAGGGCTGCGATCTCGCTGTCTTTGGCATGCGGCTTGCTCAGCGCCGTTGCCTCGTCTTTCAGGCTTTCAAGCTGTTGCAGGGCCTTGGATAGACCTGCTTCGGTCCTGTTGATCATGCAATAGGTACTCATCGTGTGCTTAAGGCTGTGTGTCAGGCGTTCGGCATCTGTTGTGGCAATGCCATACTGAGGGAGGGCGATATCCATCGGAGCGGCCGCCTCGGGAGCGTCCAGCGCTGCTTGGGCTGCCGATGCGCCCGCGATGCGCCCAAACACGATGCCGTTGGCGCTTGACAAGCCGCCGATGCGGTCGGCGCCGTGCATGCCGCCTGTTGCCTCACCGCAGGCGAAGAGGCCCTCAATGCCCGTGTACGCGGTCATGTCGATCTTGATGCCGCCGTTAGCGGCGTGGGCATACATCGCAACGCGCATCTCGTCAGTCGGGGCGATGCCGTGCTCGTCTTGCAGCCAGGTGGCAAAGGCCTGCACAAACTCTGGGACATCCTCGTGAGGGAAGTCGTAGTGGAGTGCCAGGCCTTCGACACTTGTCTGATCGATGACGAGATCGATAGCGCGGGAGGCCAAGCGTGACGTGAAGGGACCATATCCAGAGCGCTGCTCGAGCAGGTCGTCCAGCTTGTCGTCGGCAATATCTACCGGCTGGTCTACATGTACGTAGCGCCAGGTTTTCTCGTTGAAGACCAGGTTGCGCTTGGGCTCGATGAAGCCGGGCATCATCTGCATGAACTCTATATTAGTAAGTGTTGCGCCGTGCGCCAGCGCGATGGCCTGCGAGGAGCTGAGCACATCAGCCGACGTAAGGCTGCGCTCGAACAGGCCGCTTGTGCCACCGGCTGCGATGATCGTGGCCTTGGCGGCAAAGGGCACGATTCGATTTTCGGTGAGGTCGTAGAGCACGGTTCCGGTTATTCTGCCGTTCGTGTCCTCAACAAGGTCGATAAGCTCATGGCGGGGGAGCAGGCGAATGCCGAGCGACTCGATCCGGGCTGTCAGAGCGTCCTCAAGGGGTTTGCGGGTGAGGCCGCGCCACATGCGCGTCTTGTGGTCAAAGCAGGGGATAAACTGCTTTTGCTGGGCGCTCTCGGCGCTTTGCGGACGCTGGAGCTCAACGCCCAGGTCTTGCTCGAGCCATTCAATTGCCTGGGGAATGCCGTGGACAAACGTCTGGACAAGCTCGGGGTCGGCGACGCCGCCACCAACGGTCTGGATGGTATCGATGAGGTCTTGTTCGTCGTCTTCGTTAACGGGTCCGATAAGCCCCAGGCCCCAGGTTCCGGGGAAGAAGCTCGATCCACTCATAGTCTTGCCGGCGCTTGCCACAGCGACGGTTGCGCCCGTGCGTGCCGCTTCGATGGCGGCGCAAAGGCCCGCAATGCCAGATCCAATTACCAGTACATCAGTCGATTCCATCGGATTCCTTTCTCGTCCGGCGCATTGTCGCATGGGTGATCGGCAATGGGGCCGCAAAGACTCGGCAAATCGGTAAAGGGCAAATATGGCAGGTGGGCGTCATGGACGTTCTGACGCTCCGTCTCATCACATCTCGTATTTCGCCCCAACTGATATATCGGCATTAGCTGCCCTGCGACAGCGTAAACAAAAAGAGCCGCTACCCCGAAAGGTAGCGGCTCCAAAGCTCAACTATGTGAGCATCGCGCGGGCGCGACTAGGCCTTGAGGGCCTCCTCGACGGCGACAGCGCAGGCGACGGTGGCACCGACCATGGGGTTATTGCCCATGCCGATGAGACCCATCATGTCGACGTGCGCAGGCACGGAGGAAGAACCGGCGAACTGGGCGTCGGAGTGCATGCGGCCCATGGTGTCGGTCATGCCGTAAGAGGCAGGGCCGGCGCCCATGTTGTCCGGGTGCAGGGTACGGCCAGTGCCGCCACCAGAAGCGACGGAGAAGTACTTCTTGCCAGCCTCGAGGCGCTCCTTCTTGTAGGTGCCAGCGACGGGGTGCTGGAAGCGCGTGGGGTTGGTGGAGTTACCGGTGATCGAGATGTCGACGTTCTCGTGCCACATGATGGCAACGCCCTCGCGGACGTCGTCGGAGCCGTAGCAGTTAACGGCAGCGCGGGGACCATCGGAGTAGGGGATGGTCTCGACGACCTTGAGCTCGCCCGTGTAGTAGTCGAACTGGGTCTTCACGTAGGTGAAGCCGTTGATGCGGGCGATGATCTGAGCGGCGTCCTTGCCCAGACCGTTGAGGATAACGCGCAGCGGCTTCTTGCGAGCCTTGTTGGCGTTCAGAGCCAGGCCGATAGCGCCCTCAGCGGCAGCGAAGGACTCGTGGCCAGCCAGGAAGGCGAAGCACTCGGTGTCGTCGGAGAGCAGCATAGCGCCCAGGTTGCCGTGGCCCAGACCGACCTTGCGGTCCTCGGCGACGGAGCCGGGAACGGTGAAGGCCTGGATGCCCTCGCCGATGATGGCGGCAGCCTCAGAAGCGGTCTTGGCGCCACGCTTGACAGCGAGAGCACAACCGAGGGTGTAGGCCCACTCGGCGTTCTGGAAGGCGATGGACTGGGTGTTGTTGACGATCTCACGCGGGTTGAAGCCCTTGTCGGTGCAGATCTGCAGAGCTTCCTCGAGGGAGGCGATGCCGTTGTCGGCGAGGCACTTGTTGATCTTGTCAGCGCGGCGCTCGTAACCTTCGAACGTAACAGTCATAGTTATTTCCCTCCCTTTCTACTCGTGAACCGGGAACACGCTGGCGACGGAGTGAGTCTCCTCGTCGGTGCGCGGGTCGATGTACTTGGCAGCGTTCTCCCACTGACCATAGTGGCCCATAGCGCCAGCGATGGCCTCCTCGGGGGTCTTGCCGGCCTTGACGGCGTCGGTGAACTTGCCGAGGTTCAGGAACTCGAATGCGATGATCTCGTTCTTGTCGTTGAGAGCCATGCGGGTGACGTAGCCCTGAGCGAGCTCGAGGTAACGAGCGCCCTTGGCCTTGGTGCCGAACATGGTGCCGACCTGAGAGCGAAGGCCCTTGCCGAGGTCGTCGAGGGAGGCGCCCACGGGCAGGCCGCCCTCGGAGAACGCGGTCTGGCTGCGGCCGTAAACGATCTGCAGGAAGATCTCGCGCATAGCAACGTTGATGGCGTCGCAGACGAGGTCGGTGTTGAGGGCCTCGAGGATGGTCTTACCGGGAAGGATCTCGGAAGCCATGGCGGCAGAGTGGGTCATGCCCGAGCAGCCGATGGTCTCAACGAGGGCCTCCTCGATGATGCCGTCCTTGACGTTCAGCGTGAGCTTGCAGGCGCCCTGCTGAGGTGCGCACCAACCCACACCGTGCGTAAGACCGGAGATGTCGGAAATCTCCTTAGCCTGGACCCACTTGCCCTCCTCGGGGATGGGTGCGGGGCCGTGGTATGCACCCTTGGCAACGGGGCACATGTTCTCCACTTCCTGTGAGTACTGCATGCCTCTCCTCTCTATCGTGTTGGCGTCCCGTCTGGGGGTCGTGGCTGGCGATTGCCGGGCGACCCTTCGAAAGGGACATGACATGCAGCCCCTATAATACCGCGAAATGCACGGAATATTCGGCGAACGGCTCAGTTTTCGTAGCGAGAAGTCCGGAAGTTTAAATTGAAACGGTTTAACTCTATGTTCTGTGGTCGCGAACTTCCGTAGAGGGGGTTCGTCTTGGGCAAGCTTTTGGTCAGCTCTTGTAAGCGTTGCAGGGGCTGACCTGTTGCAACGGTGCCGTTCGCCGCCTATTTACTGCCTTTGGCCGCGCGAGTCTATTGTTTTGCGTGGATGTTTTGATGGCACGCTTCAATCGTGCTGTATTGGATGGCAAGCAGATCCCGGCGAAGGGAGCGCCATGCAGCGCGTTTGGAGAACGGTTACCGGCTTTTACCATGTCTGTGCCCGCGGTACGGGCAAGCAGCTCATCTTTGAGGGCGATGAAGACCGGTGGGAGTTTTTGGAGTTGATGCGCGACTGCTGCCGGGAGGCAGGCGTCACGGTTATCGCTTGGTGTCTTATGGGCAATCACGTGCATCTGGTGCTGGCAGATTACGAGGACGCGATGAGCGCGGCGATGCACCGGCTGCTTTTGACGTACGCGCGGCGGTTCAATAAACGCACGGGGCGCACAGGTCATCTGTTCCAGAACCGTTTTGACCGGCGCTCGCTCGATACCGACTGGCAGGTGATGGAGGCTATTCGCTCCGTACACGCCGATCCACAGGAGGCGGGCGTTGGCCTAATCGAGCGTTATCCCTGGAGCAGCTTTGCGGAGCATTTGCGCGCTTACGACGGTGACGCGGCTGATGTCGCGAGGGGATTTTCTGATCCTTCTTGCGTGCTTGAGCTCTTTGGTTCTGCCGAGGGCTTTATTGCCTATTCACTTTCGACGCCCGACGGCGGCGAGCCAGCGCTGGGCGATATGAAAGAGACGGAGTGGGAACGCCACGCCTTTGCCGGCAAGATGGCTAAGGAACTCGGGGTTCCGCTTCGCGGGGTTAAAGCCGCACCGCCGGCGCAGCGCGATACCGTTATTTTTGGATTGCACGATGCCGGTTTCACGGTGCGCCAGATTGAGCGCTATACCGGGATTGGCAAAAGTACCGTCTCTCGTATTGTGCGTGCCCGCGCGCGGACGGCGATGCGGACTGGCGGAAACGTGATGTAGGGTCGCCTGTGCGCCGCAGATGGGGTCGTCCATACGCCGCAACAAGCGTTCAAAAGCTTGGTGCGGCAACTGCACTTCTTAATATGCATAGAACAATCGCCATCTTGCATAAAATAAGGGCTCAGTCCGGGTTTGCCCGTGCCTACCCCCATCTGCGCCGTGCAAAAAATGGAGTTTTCAGCATCGCGGTACTGCCACTACCGTCGCAATTTTGCAACATACGGGCCCCGAAGCTATTTATGCCTGCCGATGCGCTCCCGAAGCTCATGTTTGCGCCCCTGAGACCACGATGCTTGTTCTAAAACGCACTATATATGCGCCTGGAGACGTTGATTAACGCTTTCGATGCGTATACACACAGCTTGGCGTGCTGAATATTCGCAAAAATGCACGCCGCTCCCTATGGGACCCGTCTGCAGCAGGCGCGAAGCGAATCGGAGCCCAGCTGGATGGGGCATGGGACGATGCTAGGCGTGCTCGTGGCCCTGCCGCAGGCCTTTGGTGCTGTGGAAAACGCCCGTGTTCGCGTCTGGCTGTGTGGTAAATGACAGACGGGGTGCCGGACGCGCGGACTTTGTGCGTTCGCGCTCATTAGAAAAAACAGAGCCGCCCGTATCGGGCGGCTCGGCAATCAAAAACCTTGGATTCGGGGCATACGCTACTGGTTTGCTTGCCCCTCGAGCATGCCGTCGAGGGTGCGCCAGGCGAGCTCGGCGCATTTGACGCGGGCGGGCATGTGCGAGATGTCCTGGAGCTGGGCGGCCTCGTCCAGATCTTCCAGGTCCTCCTCGGAGAGCTGTTCGCCGCGGATCATGGCGAGGAAGAGCCCTGCCAAGCGACGCGCTTCCTCGACCGTCTCGCCGGTGATGAGGTCGGCCATGATGTCGGCGCTGGCCTGACTGATGGCGCAGCCGTGGCCGGTAAAGGAGGCCTCCTCGATCACGCCGTTCTCGACACGCAGCTGCAAGGTGAGCTCGTCTCCGCAGCTGGGGTTGATGCCGTCGTGCTCGTGCGTGGGAGCATCCATCTCGTACTTATAGTCGGGGTGCGAGTTGTGCTCCATAAATGTGGTGGAGGTGTACAGATTACCCATTGAATGTGCTCCAAACGTGATGCAGGCCGGCGATGAACTTGTCGATGTCGGCCTTGTCGTTGTAGAAGGCCACGCTGGCGCGGCAGCAGGCAAGGTTCTCGACGCCCAGCCAGGTGAGCAGCGGCTGCGCGCAGTGGTGACCGGCGCGGATGCAGACGCCGTCCATGTCCATGATGCTCGCGACATCGTGCGGGTGGATGCCCTTGACATTAAAGCTCACGACACCGTGGTGGTTATCCCAATAGATTGAGCCGATGATCTGGACAAAGTCGAGCTGCATGAGCTCGCCCATCAGGTAGTGGACGAGTGCCTGCTCGCGTGCCTGGATGTTTTCGTAGCCCACCGTGTTGACGAGGTAGTCGAGGGCGGCGCCTGTGGCGAAGATGCCGGCGGCGTCCTGCGTGCCGGCCTCGAACTTCTCGGGGACGGGAGCCCAGACGGCGTCCTGCTCAGTAACCGAGTCGATCATCTCACCGCCGGTAAGCATGGGCGGCATGGCGTTGAGCAGGTCCATCTTGCCCCACAGCACGCCGATGCCCATGGGGCCCATGGCCTTGTGCGCACTAAAGGCAAAGAAGTCGGCGCCCAGGTCGGCCACATCGACCGGCATGTGCGGCAGCGACTGCGCGCCGTCGACGACCAGGTAGCCGCCGTACTTGTGCACGAGTTTGCCGAGGTTCTTGACCGGGTTCTCGACGCCCAGCACGTTGGAGACCTGTCCCACGGCTAGGATCTTGGTCTTGGGACCCACCTTGGCAAGAACCTCCTCGGTGGTGAGCTGGCCGGTCTTGGTGGGGTAGAGGTAGACGAGCTTGGCGCCGGTTTCGCGGCAGACCTGCTGCCACGGAATCAGGTTGGAGTGGTGCTCCATAATGGTGATGACGACCTCGTCGCCCGGTTCGAGCACTGTGGGCGCAAAGCTCTTAGCGACCAGGTTGAGCGACTCGCTCGTGTTGCGGGTGAAGACGACCTCGTTGGCCTGTGAGGCGCCGATGAGGTCAGCGATCTGCTGGCGGACCTTCGCGATGGCGTCGGTGGCCTCGACGGACAGCGAGTACAGGCCGCGCAGGGGGTTGGCGTTCATGCGCTGGTAGAAGTCGCGTTCGGCGTCGAGCACACAGGCAGGGCGCTGCGCGGTGGCGGCGCTATCGAGGAAGGCGATCTCGGGGTGCTGCTGGAACAGCGGGAACTGGCCCTTGTAGGGGTTGGTCTCGATGTCCACGGTGGGCCAGCAGCGCGAAGCCTCGTCGCTGGCGTCGAGCTCCATGGGCTCGGGGGCAGTACAGGTATCGCATTTAACGTGCTCGGTGTCGATCATGCGAGCTCCTCTTCAAAGTTGTCGATCAGGTTGTTGCCTAGGCGGACGACGGCGGCGCGGGTGCGCTCGTCGGTGGCGGAAAGCGCGGCGTCCTCCAGCTTGGCGCGGATGAACAGGTCCTCGGCGGCGTTTTGGTCAAGGCCACGGCAGGCGAGGTAGAACAGCTGCTCGTCGCGGACGTGACCGATGGTGGCGCCGTGGTTGCCGGCGACGTCGTCCTCGTCACAGAGAATGACGGGAACGGTCTTGTTGTCGACGCCCTTGTTGGCCAAAAGCACCGTCTCGCGTTCGGTGCCGGTTGCACCCTTGCAGCCGTGCACGAGGTCGATGGTGCCACGGTAGACCTTCTTGGACGTGCCGGTCAGCACGCCGTTGGCGTCGATCTCGCACTCGGTCTTGCGACCGCGGTGGCGCAGCTCGTAGTTAAAGTCGCGCACCTGCTCGCGGGCGCCCAGGTAATCGGTATCGATGGTCACCTTGGCGGTATCGCCCAGCAGGTCGCCGGCAAGGCCGGTGGCGCTGGCGCCGGCACCCAGGACAGTGTGCTGCACGTTGACGCGCGCGCCCTCGTCTAGGAACAGGCCGGTGTCGTCGAGTGCGATCCAGCTGTCGTCGAGTGTCTGCGTGCAGGTCACGTTGACGGTGGCGTACTCGTGGGCGCACACACGCAGCACGGAGCCCACGACGCCCTCGCCGGCAACGGGGGAGTCCAGGGCTAGGGCGAGGTCGAGCGTTGCCTGCGGGCGGGCGACGACGTCGATGGCGGCAATCGCAGCCGCTGCGTCGACGCCACTCACGCGCACGGTAACGGCGGCGTGCTGGTAGGCGGGAACATCGATGACGATGCGCTTGGTGGCGTGCTCGGTCAGATACGCATAGGCGGCCTCGCCCATGCCGGTCTCGAAGGCCTCGGCAGGGGAGAGCTCCTCCTCGAGCTTGATGGCGCCGGCCTGGTAGACAGAGGTGGCGGGCACGTCGAGCTCGGTCTCGGGCGTGATGCGGGCACGGTCGGCAGCGTCGCCGGGGGCGGAGGCGCGGCGCTCGGGGAAGCGCTCGGCCATGGCGTCCATGGCGGCGTCGAAGGCGTCGGCCGAGCCGGCAAGCTGCTCGTCCAAGCCCTCGACCTCAACGGCCTCGGCGGGGGCGGCGGCAAGTTCGTCCGAAAGCTCGAGCTTGGTCTGGTTCATCTTGAGCCAGCCCCAAGTTGCGGCCGGCATCGCATTAACCTGCTCGAGCGTGGTAGCAGCGGCGTTGGTTTCCTGTTTCATTATCCGATCGCTCCTTCCATCTCGAGCTTGATCAGGTTGTTCATCTCGACGGCGTACTCAAGCGGCAGCTCCTTGGAGACCGGGTTGGCAAAGCCGTTGACGATCATGGTGCGGGCCTCTTCCTCCGAGATACCGCGGCTCATCAGGTAGAACACCTTGTCGTCGCCGATGCGGCCGATGGTGGCCTCGTGGCCGATGTCGACGTTCTTGGCGCGGATGTCCATAGCGGGGATGGTATCGGAGCGGCTCTGGTCGTCGAGCATCAGCGACTGGCAGCTCACGGTTGCCTTGGAACCCTCGGCCTTGGGTGTCGCCACAATAGAGCTGCGGAACGTCTGGATGCCGCCGCTCTTGGAGATGCCCTTGGTCTCGACCGTTGCCGAGGTATCGGGCGCGTTAAGTACGACCTTGCAGCCGGTATCGAGGTTCTGGCCGGCGCCGGCAAAGGTGATACCGGTAAAGCTCGAGCGAGCCCGGCGGCCGTTGAGCACGCTCATGGGGTAGAGGTAGCCCACGTGGCTGCCGAAGGAGCCGCTGATCCACTCGATGTCGCCGTCCTCGTCCACGCGCGCACGCTTGGTGTTGAGGTTGTACATGTTCTTGGACCAGTTCTCGATGGTCGAGTAGCGCAGGTGCGCACGCTTGCCAACAAAGAGCTCGACGGCGCCGGCGTGGAGGTTGGCCACGTTGTACTTGGGCGCGGAGCAGCCCTCAATAAAGTGCAGGTCGGCATCGTCCTCGACGATGATGAGCGTGTGCTCAAACTGGCCGGCACCCTTGGCATTGAGGCGGAAGTAGCTCTGCAACGGGAAGTCGAGCTTGGTGCCCTTGGGCACGTAGACAAACGAGCCGCCCGACCATACGGCACCGTGCAGGGCCGCAAACTTGTGGTCGGTGGGCGGGATGAGCGTCATAAACTTCTCGTGGATGAGCGGCTCCCACTGCGGATCGTGCAGGGCCTCCTCGATGCCGGAGTAGACGATGCCCATCTTGGACGCCGTATCCTGCATGTTGTGGTAGACCAGCTCGGAGTCGTACTGCGCGCCGACGCCCGCCAGATAGCTGCGCTCGGCCTCGGGGATGCCCAGGCGCTCAAAGGTGTTCTTGATGTCGTCGGGCACCGACTCCCAGTCGTGCTTTTGGTCGGTGTTGGGCTTGACATAGGTGACGATGTTGTCCATGTCCAGGCCCTCGATGGAGGGGCCCCACGTCGGATCGGGGAAGCGGTTGAAGATCTTGAGGGACTTGAGGCGCAGGTCAAGCATCCACTGTGGCTCGTCCTTCTTGGCGCTGATCTCGCGCACGATGTCGGGCGTAATGCCGGCGTCCAGGCGCTCGAATCCCTCCTCGCCATAGGTGAAGTCGTAGAGGCTGCGGTCGATGTCCGCGACCTCGGTGCGGTTCTTGGTCATTGCGTCGCCCCTTTACGCCTGCTGCCCGGCAGCGGCGGCCTCGGCCTGGGCGCGCTGCTCGGCGGCCTCGCGCTCGAAGGTCTCAAAACCGTTCTTGTCGATCCAGGGGATGAGCGAGGCGTCGTCCTCGCGCACGATATGACCCTTGACCATAACGTGGACGCGGTCGACATCCAAGTGCTCCAGGATGCGCGTGTTGTGCGTGATGATGAGCATGGAGCCGTCGCGGCTCTTGCGGTAGGCGTCCATGCCGTGGCTGACGGTGGAAAGCGCGTCGACGTCCAGGCCTGAGTCGGTCTCGTCCAGAATGGCGAGCTTGGGCTGCAGCAGCAGAAGCTGGAGCATCTCGACCTTCTTCTTCTCGCCGCCCGAGAAGCCCACGCCCAGCTCGCGGTTGAGATAGGCGGTATCCATGTTGAGCTCGGCCGCGAGCTCCTTGACGCGGTGGCGGAACTCCTTGCCCTTCATCTCCAGACCGGGGCGGCCGGCGATGCTGGCGCGCAAAAAGCTCGACAGCGGCACGCCCGGGATCTCGACCGGGGCCTGAAAGCTCAGGAACAGGCCGGCACGCGAGCGCTTGTCGGTGGTGAGCTCGGTGATGTCCTGGCCGTCAAAGATGATGCGGCCGTCGTTGACGGTGTAGACGGGGTCGCCCATGACCAGGTGACCAAGGGTGGACTTACCCGCGCCGTTGGGGCCCATCAGCACGTGGGTCTCGCCGGCGGCGACTTGCAGGTTGACGTTGTGGAGGATGGTCTTCTCGTCCACGGAGGCAGTCAGACCTTCGATGGAAAGCAGCGGATTTGTGCTCATGCTGTCCCTCTCTGTATATGGTGTACTCATAGGTGTACTAAACCCTAGGAATCTTCTCGGAATAAAGTTACTATGGGTTCGGCGTTAGTCAAGGGAAAACCCGACTAATCCACTCGACTTTTCAAATTCTGGGACAAAATAACCTGTTGTGTTTGTCCCACTTACTTAAGATTTGGGACAAACAAACCTGGTTATGTTGTCCCAGATGCGATGGGAGGGTAGGTATGCTCATTTCTTCCAAGGGCCGCTATGCCCTCCGACTGATGATCTATATCGCAGCGCTTGGTGACGCCGAGGGCAAGATCGCCCTGCGCGAGGTCGCCGACCGCGAGCGTATCTCGCAAAAGTATTTGGAGCAGCTGGTTCGTCCGCTTATGAAAGCGGGCCTACTTAAGAGCGTGCGCGGCAAGGGCGGCGGCTACATGATGGCCAAGGACCCGGCCGAGGTGCGTGCCGGCGACATCCTGCGCGCCGTCGAGGGCAGCACGGCTCCGGTGGCGTGCGATGGCATCGACAACAGCTGCACCCGCAGCGATTTGTGCTCAACCGTCAAGTTCTGGCGCGGCCTGGACGACGTGATCGAAAAGTACGTCGACGGCGTGACGTTGGCCGACCTGGCCGCCGTCCCCGAAGTCAACTTCAACATCAAGCTGTAGGTTTAGCGCAATTCCTTAAGATTTCGCGGAGGGTTGTTGCCGTTTACCGAGGGGTTGTTGTGCAACAACGGGCGAGCTGCAATACTTATTTTTATCTTTGCAAACTGCACTTTAACTACACCAATGCAGGGAGGATCTTATGCAGCCCAAGCATTCTGCGATTGTCGCGGGCCTGACGCTGGCGCTTTCGTTTGGCGCCGTTTCCGCGCCGGCACCCGCCGCTGCCGAGGAGCCCACGCCGGGCGTTGCCTCGGATGCGACCGATATCGATAAGGGTCTCTATACCCAGCAGTCCTTTTCGGGCGTGCTGAGGTCGGTCCAGGGCGTTTCGTTTGTTAACGTGACTCCCGAGATGAAGTACTTCACCAAATATGAGAGTCACGGCAACTATAACCAGGGCTTTTCGTACGGTGACGGTTATAACGCGCTGGGTTATTACCAGTTCGACCGTCGTTGGTCGCTCATTCCGTTTATGAAGCAG
This sequence comes from Collinsella sp. CLA-AA-H167, assembly GCF_040095305.1. Classification (NCBI taxonomy): domain Bacteria; kingdom Bacillati; phylum Actinomycetota; class Coriobacteriia; order Coriobacteriales; family Coriobacteriaceae; genus Collinsella; species Collinsella sp. CLA-AA-H167. The sequence continues at coordinate 18,337 of NZ_JBBNGA010000004.1, read as the reverse complement.
GCCTACAACTACAACCCCGAAAAATACAGCATGCTCAAGGATGCGATTGATCGCGGCAGCGAGATTTCCAACATGAGCAATGCCATGTACGAGAACGGCCAGCTCACCGAGTTGGGCCGTATTGCGCAGGAGGCCTTCCAGGGCGCTTATAACATCGATCCTGTTGAGTTCTCAGCTCTTCAAGATGCCTATGCGTACAACTCGTACTATGCGGTGACCGAGGCGTGGCTCAAGAGTGGCCTGGGCATTGATATTTCGGGCCGTGCCGATTGCGTTAAGGGCATGGTGTGGAGCATCACCAACATGTGCGGCACCGGTGGCTGCAGGGACTTCTTCCGTTGGGCGAATCTCTCCAACGATATGTCCGACCGCGAGTTTGTGACGGCGCTTTCCAACAGTGTGGTCAATAACGTGGCGACCAAGTATTCGAGCCAGCCCCAGTATCATGAGGGCTGGAAGAACCGCTACCGCAATGAGCTGAAGGACTGCTTGGTTTATATCGCCGAGGACGAGGCCGCTGCGACGCCCGTGCAGCCCGAACCTACGCCGGCGCCCTCGCCGACGCCTGATTCGAATGACGACTCGAGCGACGATGCCAACGATGACAGGATGGATGCGCCCTCGACCGGTGCTGACGGTGATGGCTCTGCTGGTGGCACTACCAACAACGGCTCTACCTCGAACGGTTCCGATTCAAACGGCTCTGCTGCGGGCGATTCGTCTTCAAGCTCTGCCGGCAATACGGACAGCGACGCTTCTGGTTCGACCGGCGCTGGCACCTCTAACTCATCCACCGGCTCGAGCGATTCGTCCGTTGGCACCGGCTCTAACAACGGCTCCGGCTCTGACGCAACCCCTGGTTCCGATGCTTCCAAGGATGACTCGAATAAGGCGCCGGACGTTCCCGTTGCTTCGCCGGACAAGAAGCCTTCTTTCTCCGAGCAGCTTGGCTCTACGCTGGGCTCTTCGCTGATGGCTGGCGTCAATAACGGCTCGACCCAGAACAAGGGCAACTCTGATCAGGTTTCCACGGAAAAGATCGAAGCCGCAAAGGGCGACTCCAAGGACAAGGCTTCCGAGAAGACCGAATCCGATAAGGGTTCTAGCTCTGAGGAGAAGAGCGACAAGTCCGAACAGAAGAAGGACGAGGATAAGAAGTCTGAATCTGAGGAGAAGGACAAGAGCAAGGCCGAGGGCGAAAAGAAACAGTCCGAAGACGACGACAAGAGCGGTGCTGACAACCAGGTCCAAGAGCAAAATGACTCCAAAACGGTGACCACCACGACCACGACGACTACAACTACCAAGTCCTCGGGCGGCAACATGCCCAAGACGGGCGATCTGATTGTGATGGCGAGCCTTGCCAGCGCGAGCTTGGCCACACTGGGCGCTACGTCTATCGTAAGTGGTAAGCATAAGCTCGATCAGCAGAAGAAGGCTTCTGGGGAGGACGGCTCGGAGGAGTAATCTTCTAGATCGTTTTCTATAAGAGTTTGGGACGGGGTCCGGTGCGGCGGCATCGGGCCCCGTTTTTGTTGTGCAACGATTTGTTATGCCCCCTCGGGGGTCTGCTGCTACCGTTGCCCGAAACGTTTGCATGTCGATATTGTTGCGCTCTACCCGCTCGCTACAATGGGCATCGTGCTGCGTTAGAAGGAGAGTTTACGGTGTCTGAACAGGCGAATTATGGTGTTGCTCATGCGTTTGGCGCACGGTTGCTCAGTTATGCGGATAACGCAGCTCTGCCGGTTGATGTACACGACTTTTCCGATGCAATCAATCGGTGTTTACTCGTCGATAAGACTATGTTTATTGCCGATATATTGGACAGCGAAGCACCTGTTGCGGTTTGCTGTCGGCCCAAGGGTTTTGGCAAGAGCATGAATCTATCGATGCTCAAATGCTATTTGGAACGACCTGATCACCGGCGGCCGGATCGAAGCCCGTTCGTCGGCTCCCAGATTTGGCAGGCGGGCGGCGGTCACTATCGTGATGAGTACGCGTGTTATCCGATCATCACGCTCGACTTTTCAGCTGCCGCTGCGGGGCGCGACGCCGATGCTGCGGCGGCTATTCGCAGCGCTGTCGCGAACGAGTGCGCCCGATTGCTGCCGCTGCTTGCCGCACCTGATCTGTCAAGACGTGAAGTCCGTCTTATCGAAAGGGCGGCGCGTGGGGTGGCCAGCGATAAGGAGATCGATGCGGCGCTTGGCGTGCTTATCAAGCTGCTCCAGGCAGCTTTCGATGAGCAGGTTGTTCTTCTGATAGACGACTACGACGCGGTATGTCCAAAGCGTTTGGACGCTAAGGACGACGGTAGCGTGGATTCCCTAGAGTCGCTCAGCCGAATGCTGTTCGACACCATTGCCGACGCCGGCGACTCGTTGCGATTGACGTGTCTTATGGGCGAGCGCCCCGGTCCTGCCGAGCTTGCGTTGTCCCAACGTGGGGTTTCCTATCGGTCGGCGACAGCGTTGTCGAGTTGGTGTGATCGATGGTTCGGTTTTTCGGACGACGAAGTCCAAGTGCTGTTGGATTGCATCGGTCGCAACGGCTGTCTGGATGACGCGCGTGAGTGGCTCGAGGGCTATCTGTTTGGTGGTTTTTATTGCTCGAGCCCGGAGCGCGTGGTGGACTACGACATCGCGATTGCGTCGCGCCCGTTCGGGCGGATCTGTATTGTTACGCCGACCGTCTGGGCGCATGCGTCGGCGACTGGAATCTCATTCGCCTGTCCACATTGTTCGATTTGGTTGAGCCGCATGGGTTTATTGAGGCGCCAGTGCATATGCATGCCGAGGAGGTCGATGCCGCCAAGCCCGAAGATATCTGGACTGCGCTGTATCTGTCTGGATTCCTTACGACGGATATGACGGGGCATTCGGAGGACGGCGCGTGCCTTCGTTCCCTGCGTCTGCCTAATAACGAAGTGCGTCAGGCGCTCCGTCTTGTAATTCTGGAATGGTTTGAGTGCGCCGTTGAGGACGTTGGAGTTATCGACTCGTTCCATGACGGGCTGTGTCGAGGAGACGAGGACACTGTAAAGCAAGCTTTGGGCTGTGCTATCGGCGATCTGGGCATCGATGTGGGCCAATCAGATATGCCGACAGCCTATCATCTGGCGCTTCAGGGGCTCTGCTTTGGACTGCCCGGCTATTGCAATCCCAGCTCCAAGCGAAGTGGCGTCTCGGATCGCTGGGATATCCAGGTGATTCCCACCGGTCGGGTGTTTGACGTGGCCGACACGCTCGGCATGCTCGATGAGCGACCGCTCATTACGGTCAACATGTTGTACGACCCTGGCGTCGATGCCCTGGGCCTGGAACTGTTGGCGGTTCAGGCGCTGCTCGACATAGAGCGCGACGGCATCGATGATATCCGCGTGCCGCGCCCCGCCGTCGGGCGCATGCGTTGGGGTTTTGGCTTTGACGGTCAGCGTGTGTCCGTGGTGTGCCAACGACTGTAGCGGCGGGCGAAAGCCCTTTACTACTCGGCGTCCTTCAGGGGCGGCATGGGCTTCCAGTTGGGATCCTTAACGATCTTGCGGGCGTCCTTCATGCCGCGGCGCAGCGCCGGAATGCCGGTCTTAAAGCATTTGTCGACTGCTGCCAGACGAATGAACTCCTTACAGAAGGTCGCGGCATTGCCCAGACGGAACAGCACGGGGTGGTAGTCGCCGTAGATCTGCATGTAGCGTGCCAGATAACCGCGGTTGCGCATGATGTAGTAGCGGTTGGTGTCGCTCGTGGAGTTGAGCTGTCGTTTGCCGGCGATATCCCAGTTAGAGACGGCGCGGGCGCGCTTGAGCACCACGTCGGCGACCACGGCGGCGGGGAAGTGCTGGCTGGCTACGTAGCCGTAGCAGGCATCGTCGCCGTAGATAAAGAAGCGCGCGTCGGGCAGGCCAATCTTGTCGACCACGCGGCGCGAGAACATGCCCCCCTCAAAGCACAGCTGGTTCATGGCGCGGTAGCCCTCGGGACCCAGATCCCACTTGGCGATGGGGTTGGGAATGCCGAGCGAAAGGATGAGTTGGTACTGCCAAAAGAAGGCGCCGCCGTCAAAGTCCAGGCGTGAACCCTGGATAACATCGTAGCGGTCGGTCCACTTGGCCAAGCGCTCGATGCCTTCGGGGATGACGAGCACGTCGTCGTCCATCACCCAGAACCACTGGGCTCCCAGATCGTAGGCGCATTTAGTGCCAGCGGAGAAGCCGCCCGCACCGCCGCCGTTTTCGAGCTGCGGGGCGTAGATGACACGGTCGGTGCCGCCCTGCGCGTCGGGCTGCTCGGTGTCGATGCCCCACAGGTTGGCCAGGCGCTCGTTGAATGCGGTGCACATGGCCTCGGTCTCGCGCGAATTCTCGTTATCGACAATCACGATGCGCCAGGGCGTTGCCGTGAGCTCGGTCATAGAGTCGAACAAGTTTGCCAGGAGTTCCTGGCGCTTGTACGTAACGACGACGATGGCGAGCTTATCGATGGGGGCGGGGAGGGTTGAAGGCATGGGGCAATAATTCCTTTCACGCGCGGCGCGCATGCGCTGCACGGAAGCTATCGAATACGTCCTTGGGACTGTCCTATTGTAAAGGCTCGGCGCACCTTGGCGGCAAGCTTTGAATAAAACGCAGGAACCTGCCACGGGCCCGCCGCATGACGTGCGGCTACTTTGCCCGCAAGAGGCTCCATAGATTATATAAACGCCCGCTGGCGCGCTGACCCTTTGATACCATGAAACGACAGGTATTTCCTAAGGAGCACATTTGTCTACTAACGCCTCTGGCAGCCCTGTTCTGTCGCTGCTTATTCCCATTTACAATGTTCAGCGCTACCTGCGCGAGTGCCTCGATTCCGCCCTGGCGCAGACGCTCAAGGATATTGAGATCATCTGCATTAACGACGGGTCGACCGACAACTCGCCGGCGATTATTCACGAGTATATGGAGCACGATAGGCGCGTCAAGATGATCGACAAGGCCAACAGCGGCTACGGCGACTCGATGAACCACGGTCTGGAGATGGCGCGCGGCAAGTACGTGGGCATCTTGGAGTCCGATGACTTTATGGCGCCCGACGCACTCGAAAAGCTTGTCTCGGCCGCCGATAGCAATAATGCCGACTTTGCGAAGGCGAACTTTGATTTCTACTGGTCTAAGCCCGAGGAGCGCCGTTCGCTGCACGAGATGTTTAGACCTCAGGATTGCGGCAAGCCGGTGCACCCGAGCGATACGACGCAGTTCTTTAAGCAAAAGCCGTCGATTTGGTCGGCCGTCTACCGCCGCGATTTTCTTGAGCGTAACGGCATTACGTTCCTGCCGACTCCGGGGGCATCCTTTCAGGATACGTCATTTGCCTTTAAGGTGATCGCGTGCGCCGATAAGGCTGTTTGCCTGCACGATGCCGTGTTGTCGTATCGTCAGGACAACGAGAATTCCTCGGTCAATTCTTCGGCTAAGGTCTTTTGCGTCAATACCGAGTATGCTGAGATTGAGCGTTGGATTCGAGAGGATTATGCCCGTGACCACGCAAGTGATGACGTCGCGCGCATGCTCAAGTTCAATCAGCTCATTAAGTACGATTCGTATATGTGGAACTACGTGCGCCTGGCGCCTAAGTTCTATAAGGAGTTCCTGGTGCAGATGGCTAAGGAATTTCAGGCGGCCTTGGACGCGGGGGAGTTTTCGCTTGACGACCTCAAGCCGTGGAAGCGCGCGAATCTCGCTGCCATCCTCAAAGATCCTGAGGGCTGGGTTGACGAGCATCCGAGCTTTGCGACGGATGGTGCCTTGGGGCGTGCTAAGTATTACGCCTCGGTTGGAGGCCCAGGCGTGGTCGGCGCCTTCCTCATCGAATCGCTGAGGGGGTAGGTCGGCATGGGAGAGGCCTCGTGTCCTAAAGCTACCATTGTCGTCCCCGTTTATAACTCTGCGCGCTCCATTCAGCGATGCCTCGATTCGCTGTTGGCTCAGTCCGAGCGTTCGATTCAGGTTGTCTGCGTCAACGACGGTTCGACTGATGATTCGTTGAACGTGTTGCGCCAGGTCGCGCAGGCCGACGATCGCGTACTGGTGATTGACCAGGAAAACGCGGGCGTCTCGTGTGCTCGAAATGCCGGTATCGATGCCGCCGAGGGCGAGACCGTCTTTTTTGTGGACGCCGACGATTACATCGATGCCCAGACGGTCGAGCGCGTGCTGTATGCCATGGAGTCTGCAGATGCCGAGGCCGCCGTTTTTGGCGGCGTCTGTGAACCAGCCGATGCTGCCCCCAAACGCGTTCAGCAGCTCATGAGCCCCAAAGCTGGTACCTTCGGCGCCCGTGATCCCCAACTGCTGTTCCATTCGAATGCGCAGCCTTATGCCTGCCGTGCGGCTTTTTCGCGCGAGCTGCTCAATCGCGAAGGCATTCGCTTCGCCCCCGGTTTGGCTTTGGGCGAGGACGTCGTCTTCCAATTTGCGGCTTATGCGCTTGCCCGCAAGACCGTCGTCATGCCGGACAAGTTCTACCACTACGTGATGGAGAGCGAATCGGCGACGCACGAGTTCAACAGTGCCGAGGCTCGCGCCAAAAAGCTTGACGCCCACATGAGGATGCTCGAGGAGGTCTTGGAGGACTGGGCGGCCTACGAGCTTTTGGACCTGTGTCCCGGCGAGCTGATTGCCTGGTTCCTGGACCTTATTGTGTTTGATTTGGCACGCTTGGATGCTAATGGCTACCGCCGTGTAGCCGCTTGCGTCAACATGGACTTCACGACGTTTTTGGGAACGGAGTGGGCGGATATGCCTGCTAAGGGCGCCGTTCGCCGTGTTGCCCACAAGCTCGTTGCGGCGACCTCGGGCGTTTCGATGGCAGACGCCGCGCTGTTCTATCTTTCGACTCGCGGTCTCAAAGCCTGCCTGGAGCGCTTTATCTAATTCCAAGCGCTGCCGCCCGCCGCAACCCGGCTGTTAAAATAACCCTGTTACACGCTATTCAACAGGAGGTTCTCTTGCAGAACTCTGATACCCCTAAAGTTTCGCTGCTTGTGCCCATTTGCAATGTCGAACGCTACCTGCGCGAGTGCCTCGATTCCGCCGTGGCTCAGACGCTTAAGGACATCGAGATCATTTGCATTAACGACGGCTCCACCGATAGCTCGCCGGATATCATCCGTGAGTACATGGAGCGCGACCCCCGTGTAAAGATGATCGACAAAGCCAACAGCGGCTACGGCGACTCGATGAACCGCGGCCTGGAGATGGCATGCGGCGAATACGTGGGCATTCTGGAGTCCGACGACTTTATGTTTGAGGATTCGCTCCAAAAGCTGGTCGCCAAGGCCGATGCTGAGCATGCCGATGTGGTGAAGGGCGACTTTTACCTGTATTGGTCCACGCCCAGCGAACGCCGTGAGCTGTTTGGGATCATCGACGAGCATATGACGGGCGCCGCGTATCGCCCTGTCGATCGCCCGGGCATCTTCTACCGCAAACCTTCCATTTGGTCGGCTATCTATCGGCGCGAGTTCCTCAACGACAATCAGATTCGGTTCCTTCCCACGCCGGGTGCCTCGTATCAGGACGCAGGCTTTAACTTTAAGGTTTGGGCTTGCGCCGAGCGCGCCGCGTTTATTGCGGACCCCATTTTGTGCTATCGCCAGGATAACGAGAAGAGCTCCGTTAATTCGCCCAACAAGGTGTTTTGCGTGTGCGACGAATATGCCGAGATGCAACGTTTTTTGGACGAGCGTCCTGAGCTCAAGGCTCAGCTCCAGGGCATTTTAATGCGCATGAAGGTCGATACGTACCGCTGGAATGATGAGCGTCTGGTCGATGAGTTGCGCGAGCAGTTTTGGGAGAAGGCATCTCCCGAGCTCAAGGCCGACTGGGATGCCGGTCGCTTTGACCTGTCGCTGTTCGACCCGCGTGGCGAGACCGACTTGCGCCTGATGGTCAAGTCGCCCCGCGCCTATATCGATTCGCGCTTTGACTTTAAGAAGCCGGGCAAGCTCAATACGTTTAAGCATTACTTTAAGATCGGCGGCCTGCCGCTGGTGTGGCGCGTGCTGACGTATCAGCGCACCTACGGCGACAACCCGCACCCTGATGACGTTCCCGCCGCACAGTAGGAGCGAGTGATTATGGCTACCCCCAAGATTTCCGTTGTCGTTCCCATCTACAAAGTGGAGGAGTGCCTGGCCTGGTGCCTGGACTCCCTGCTTGCGCAGGATATGCCCGATTGGGAGGGCGTGCTGGTCAACGATGGCTCGCCGGACGGTTCGCGCGATATTGCGGTTGCCTATTGCGAAAAGGACGCGCGCTTTACGCTGGTCGATAAGGAGAACGGCGGCCTGTCGAGCGCCCGCAATGCGGGTATCGCTGCGTCCACGGCGCCTATTGTTGCTTTTTTGGATTCCGACGACCGCTTTACGCCCGATGCATGCCGCGTGATCGTCGATGCCTTTGAACGCGAGGATTGCGACGTGTTGACCTTTGGCGCGAATCCGTATCCGCTGGAGGCGGGGTATCCGTGGCTTAACTATGTGCTGAGCCCGCGCGATGTGTCGTTTGAAGGCTATAGCTCTGACCTGCTGTTTAAGGAAGCATCTCGCCCCTTTGCATGGCGCACCGCCTGCAAGCGTGAGTTTTTGCTGGGTAACGGGATCGTGTTCGACGAAACCGTCAAGTATGGCGAGGACCAGGTCTTCGATTTTGCCGTGTACGGTCGTTCGCGTAAGACCGCGCTTATCTCGAACAAGCTGTATGACTACCGTGTCGCGCGCAAGGGCTCGCTTATGGACACTATGCGCTATGACGACGAGACGCGACTGCTGGAGCACGTGAAGATTTACTCCGCGGTGATGGCTGACTGGCAGCGCGACGATCTCGATGTACAGCACGCCGATGACCTGGCGTACTTCCTATGCGATCTGGTGCTGTACGATGCGCTCAGGTTGCTGGGTTCGGACTGCGGCAAGGTGCTTGCTGCCGTTGCCACGGCGCTTGCCGATTCTGCTGTGGGCGGCGATGCCGCGCTCGCACTATGCGCTCCTTCTGTTGCTGCTATGGTGCGCGCGGCGCTTACCAGCAAGGCCCCCAATGTCCGTGAGTGCAAAAAGCTCATGTTCGATTACGACGTCTTGAGGTTTGGGCGCCTGGGTGCCTGCAAGCGCATGGCGGCGAACGCCCTGGGAAAGCGAGAAGTGTAGATGAGTATCAAGCGTTTGGCACTTTGCCGCAGTCAGGGCCGTCTGTTTGTGCTGCTTCGCTATGTCGGTCAGGATGTCGCCGCGCTTATTGAGCAGGAGGGTTCTCAAGCGTTTGCCCATGCGACGACGAGCGGTTCTTGTGTGCCGTCGCTGGTGCTCCCGGTCGATCATGGCCGTGTGCGTGCGCTTTGCCCTTCCGTTTCCGATTACGAGCGCGAGCTCGCTGTCTTGGTGCTTCCGTTTTTGGATGGTTCGTCGATGGATGTCGTTTTTGCATCCGGTGGCCAAAGGTTGGGCTCCATTCGCCTCGATAGCCGCGTGGCCAAGCTGGAATCCAAGATTAACTACAAAGCAAAGCCTGCGCTGTGTGCGCTTATCCGCGATGCGCAGCGTGGCGAACACTGCGGCCGCTACGAGATCGATGCCATTCGCTATTTGCCGGCAGACGCCGGCGCGGTGTGGCGCTATGAGGTCACCTGGGCGGGAGACCCCCAGTGCGCACCTGAGCTCCAGATCTTCGATACGCATATGAATGCCATCGATGTCACCGTGCATGTGTTTGAATCGCAGGTCGATGTTCCCCAGCGCAACGGTTGCCGCGTCAATAAAACGTATCTGAGCGTAGAGATGCCTCAGGATATACGAGATTTTGTCGCGATCGTGAGCGATCCCACAGAGCGGATCCAGAGCGGGTTTTGCGCCATGGATGGTCGCCTGTACAACGGCATGGTCGACGACAGCTGGAACCGCATGAAGGACGCGCGCGCAGACGACGCAGCTTATCGACGTTGGTTTGAGCAGCATCGCGCAAAGCCGGGCGATTTGGCGTGCCAGCGTGTCGCTTCGGCGGCCTTTGCCTATAGGCCGCTCGTGAGCATTGTGGTGCCGTGCTACAAGACTGATCGGGTCTACCTGCGCGAGCTGCTGGATTCGGTGCTAGCCCAGAGCTATGGCAACTGGGAATTGCTGCTGATGGACGCCTCACCCGAATGGGATGCGGTGGCCGACCTTGCGGCGGACGCCAATGACGAGCGCGTTCGCCGCATCGAGCTTCCCGGCAACGGCGGCATTGTGGTCAACACCAACGCTGGTATTGAGCAAGCGACGGGCGACTACATCGCCTTCTTGGACCACGATGACATTCTGGAACCGGACGCGTTATTCCACTATGTTGCCGCGCTGAACAAGGCTGCCGAGGACGAGCGTCCCCAGGTCCTGTTCTGCGACGAGGACATGTTCCAGAAAACGGGGGAGTGGGGCCAGCCGGTCTTTAAGACGCGGCTCAACGTCGACCTGCTCTATAGCCATAACTGCGCGACGCATTTCCTGATGGTGGAGAAGGCGCTCATCGATCACATTGGTACGTCCCCAGAAGACGTCGCGGGCGCCCAGGATTACGACCTTACGCTTCGCTGCCTTGCGGCGGGCGCGCGGTTTGAGCATGTCGCGCACGCGCTGTATCACTGGCGCGTTCATCCGGGGTCGACCGCCGATGGCTCTGCCGATAGCAAGCCGTATGCTATTGAAGCCGGGTGCCTTGCGCTCCAGCGCCACTTTGACTCACTGGGCATTCGTGGAGCGGTCGAAGAGACCGAGACGCCGTTTGTCTATCGCATGCGTTATGCGCTGCCGGAGCCTGCGTCGCTGGTGAGTATTGTGATTCCCACCAAGGATCACATTGAGACGCTTGACGCCTGTGTGATGTCGATTGCCCAGAAGGCCACGTATGCCAACTACGAGATCGTTTTGGTGGAGAACAACAGCGAAGCCCCGGATACGTTTGCGTATTACGAAACCCTGCCAGAGCGCGTGGCTGCGGTATCCGAAGGCAAGGGCACCGCGCGCGTTGTGTACTGGCCGGGCGAGTTCAATTACTCCCAGATCATCAACTTTGGCGTGGAGCATGCCAAGGGAGATTACCTGCTGCTGCTGAACAACGATACAGAGGTCATAAGCCCCGATTTCATCGAAGAGATGATGGGCTATCTGCAGCGTCCCGATGCAGGCGTGGTGGGTGCCAAGCTCTATTTTGCCGACCATCTGGTGCAGCACGCTGGCATTTTGGTCGGCGTGCGTGGCGCACTTGCCCATGCCAACCAGGACTTCTCGGCAAAGCGCGAGGGCTATCTTGCCCGCGCTGTGCGCCCGGGCAACTTTAGTGCCGTGACGGGCGCCTGTCAGATGGTGCGACGCGACGTATTTGAGCAGGTCGGAGGCTATAACGAGGAATTCGCCGTCGGTTTTAACGATGCTGACTTTTGCCTGCGCGTGTGGGAAGCGGGCTTCCGCACCATCTTTACGCCCTATGCCGAGCTGTACCACTACGAGTTCACCTCGCGCGGCAGGGAAGAGGCCAACGAGGAAAAGCTGCGCCGTTGGAAACGCGAGCAAGCCCTGTTCATGCAACGCTGGCCGGAGTTCTTCTTGACGGGCGATCCGTGGCTCGGACCGAACCTATCCTCCGAGAGCGAGTATTTCTCGGTCTAAAGCAATGGTTTTTAGGAAGTACTAAACTTTCTTTCGCTATGAGCTTGGAAGAAAGCAACGTTGGACTACCTACTAAGATAAATTACGAAAGCTCGATACTTCCGCGATAAGTTTATACAGGCTTATATAACTCGATATTATCCGATATGGTCTACGATAAAAATTTAAGCAATGATTGACCGTTAATCGATTTCCTAGAAAGGCAAACAAGTGGAGGTAGCGCTCTCTATGGGTGATAGTTTTGTCGCGACTGGTTTGACCATAGAGGACAATCTTCTGTCGAGAGCCGTTAAGGCCACTAAGGGCTATGCCTATCTGGTGCAACTGGTCGGTTATTCCATTTGGCAGCGCGCCAATTTGCATCGTGCCAAAAGTGCCATCGTGAGTGAGCGCGATGTTGCCGAAGGTATTGCGCTGGCAGAAGCTCGTTTTCACGATGTTGTTCACGAGCCCGCGATTTCTGGACTGGGGCATAACGATATCAAATACCTTTTGGCGATGTGCGAGGATAATCAACAGTTTAAATCAGCCGAGATTGCTAAGCGCATGGGTAAAAAGACCAATGAGGTCAGCTCCATTAGGGCAAAATTGCACAAAGAGAGGTTATTCAGGCGCCACAGAGAGGCTACGTGCAGTTTGCCGTGCCGGACCTAGATATTTATCTGCGAGAGAATGCCGAGGAGATTCTCGGGCGGTTCTAAATCGAGGCTTTCATCCAGGTTCACAACTGTCGAAGAACCGTCGTGAGATCCCTAAAAATGACACTGACGAGTGGGTTGTATTATCTTCTGCGCTTGTGGGCCGGGTGTACTGCTGGTTGCTGTCTGAGTTAGTGATTAATGATAAGGATTTGGGAGGATGAGCTAATCGAAAACCGATGGGAATGTCACTCAGAAGGACGTAGCGCCTTATGCTTCGCTTTCTATGGCGGCGCTCTGGGTGCCTGGAAAAAAGGAGGGCCCGAACTTGTCGGGCCCTCCCAGGTGTCGCCCGAAGGCTACCACCGCTGTTGTTAGCAAAGTCTACCACAACATTTTGTCCTCTACGATTTCGTGACATATATCTTCAGAAGTTTGAGCTTATTCTGGGTTTCGGTGCGCACAAAGCTGCCGTAGATTCCAGGAGGAAGTTCCTTCTTGTAGCGAAGTACAATCCCCTCGTAGTCGGAAACAAGCCGCTTCCTATCGGTCTTGGGCAGCTTCAGAAGTTCGAGAAGATAGACGACGAGAATGACGTAGTCGGTGATGTCGGAGAAGTTGATTAAGTCGATGTTCGTCTCACTTTTCAAGAGCTTCCCGACGTTCTTCGAGATGTCGCCTGTTTTGAATCGAACATCCGAGACGATGGCGTTGTGGGCGATGGCGTTCCTCAGGTCCTTGAGCGCAAAGATAATGGAGAGAAGGAGGGCCTCTGAATCATATTGGGAAGGCATCCCCATATCGGCGACGATGGCACCTTTAATGGGATGGTCGAGGCAGGCGTAGAAATTGCCGAACTCTCCCAGGGTCATGGACTCGAAGATAGCCCAGATTGGGATCGTTCTCCCTCGATCACGAAAGTGTTTGAAAAATGGCTTTTTGTCCTGCTCGCGGGAAATTAGCCCGTCAACGTTTTGTCGCAGTCTGAGCCTTTTCGCCCAAGACTTCTTGTAGGCAACCGTACCGGGATTATATCCTCTGTATGCCGTCAGACAGCTCCTGTAGATATCATCGAAGTCTTCGCTTTTGGCATAGCTAAGCACTGCTTCTAGCGTGTAGTTCTTTAGGGCGGTTTCAATTGTCATGATATGCGGATAGAGCAGGGTCTTGATCTGCATATCCATGGCGTGGAGAGATGTAATCTGGTTGAAATCGCTGATGGGGAGCCTATTCGACGAATCTCCCGCGAACCGAAACCCCTTGTATCCATGGTAGTAGCCGATGTTCTTGAGCTTTCGTTTTTGCCCTGATCCACCGATTGAAATCCCTTGATTCCGGAGATGCTTCATAAGGGAGTTGATGGATCTGGGCGGCACGGTAGAGCCTTTCTGTCAACAGTTTAATATGATGGGATTGTATCACGGTGGGGGTCATCGTTTCACTTTGCGTTTGCTGCCTTTGTAAGGGCTAGGCTAGGCTTTCACGTTTATGCTGACAACAGGACGCCTCAATATCGGTGGCCCATGGTGCTGGATCTAGATTATGTTTGCCATGTTTGATAACGAGTAGCTATTACTAAGTGATTTCGATTGCTGCTCCAACGCAAGCGGTGCATGGTTGAATGCGTCTGGTTCAGTTTTGAGTAAACAGGCCCAGACTGGTCAATTGGCTTATGATTCGCGAAAGCGACGGCTATTACCGAGGAGCATGCTGCGATCCATTGGCTTAATCGCGAGAACGAGAATTGCCTACTCTATCAGCGGCGCAGTATATTATCTTTGAAACTGATGCTTAGTGGTTTCGCGTTTCTGCCGTCGAGCCCTTATTCTTCCCCCCCCCCCACATGTGGAGGCTTGCCCATGATAGAGATTTGGCACATTGAAAAAGACAATGCGGCAGGCATGTTCGCACAATGCGTTGATATTAACGGTGCAGATTTGCCGCCAGCCCTCCCTTGGGTCGAGCCTTCCCTCAATAACCTATGGCTTGAGGCGTGTAGCTCTCATTTGTGCGGAAACTACCAAGCTGCAATTATTACTACCTCTGTTCTTCTTGAATTTACCTTAAGAATGGTTGTTTCGAACCTTGATGAAGTGCCATCAATACGAAAAGACCACGGTGAGATGTTCGAGAACCAAACCTTGAGGCCAGTCATCAACTCTGCGAAAAGTAAAGGGCTTTTGTCGGGCAATACAAAGAAATGGTGGGAAGCTTACTGCGAGCATATTCGAAACAAGATTTGCCATGGCGATTTGCTGCATATTCTTGATGACTGCAGAGATGTTCCTCAGTTCGTTGATTATTTTAATCCCATAGAATCGAGGGAGAATACAGAGCGGTATTCTTACGAGCAAGTTATTACACATCCTGCGGTGTTTCATCATAAGACAGGCAGAAGATTCTCAAAGTATTTTCTTCACGATGCCTACGGCAAGCTATCCGAACTTATAGGGCAAACGGAATGGGATGAGTACGATGAGTGGTGGGAATCGCAAAAGGTTGCTTACGATAGCTTTTTTGCATACCGTTGGAATTATCCATCTCTTAAAAGTGGCATACAATCCGCGCGTAGGCCATTTGGATCCGCAAGCGAATGATGACTTAGCTTAGCTGTGTTTTTGCTGGTTATTGCGGTTGTCTGTCGTTTGTTCCTGCCCAGATTCAACCGGATTGCATCCGCGAATACCTAAACCAAAGGATCATCTCTTGTCTTCTTGTAGTCAAACACCTGACTAACGCGCGCCAGGAGAACCTCCTTATCGGTACGCTGCACACATTTTCAGCGCCGGATGTGCCTGTGACCGTGCTCGCCGACAACATGAGGAATGTGGTCATCCGCCGCGACGCCGGACGCGATAGTCCTCGCGAGCAACAGCGCTTTGAGCGGGCGGGATAAGTTCTTCATGAGAGACGATACGCTCCTCTGCGCCCATGCCGGGCTGTTCGACAAGACATCGGTGTTAGTGATGCGGAGTTCGAAAAACCCCGGCAGGGAGCTCGATGCCTGCTCGGTAGAGGTCGTCCCACAGGTGACAAAGGTAAGGGGGCCTAGTCCAGGGGGGCGTAGGAAAGCACCAGGAAAGTCAGATCGCGTCGAAAATGATGGTGTAAGGGCGATACCCTAGCGTCCGTTTAACGAAGAGCGGCCTTCGTCCTAGAATCTGAAATCACCACAACAACAGGTTCTAGGAAAGGACGAAGACCGCTATGGAAATCTTATCAGACCCGACGCCGGACATGCTCGCCATGCCCCGGTTCGACGACGGCGCCATCGACATGCAGGAGCTGCTCAGGCGCCTCGCCGAGCAGGTCGTGAATGCGGTAATGGACGCCGAGGCCGACCAGCTGTGCGGCGGCGGGGCGAACAGCCGCAACGGCTACCGGGAGCGCGGCCTCGCCACCTGCGTCGGCACGCTGACGCTGCGCATCCCGAAGTTCTGCACCGGCAGCTTCTTCCCCGACGACGCGATCGAGCGCTACCAGCGCGTGGACCGCGCCCTCGTGGCCGCCGTCGCCGAGATGTACGCCACCGGCACGAGCACCCGCAAGGTGCGGCGCGTCGCCGAGAAGATGGGCGTGTCCAGGCCCTCCAAGGACCAGGTGAGCGCCATCGCGTCGAGCCTGGACGCCGACATCGATGAGCTCTGCTCGAGGCCCCTCGACGGCTCGCCGGTGCCCTACGTCTGGCTCGACGCCACCTACGTCAAGTGCCGCCGCGGGGGCCGCGTGGCCTCCACGGCCGTCGTCACGGCCATCGGCTGCGACGCGGGCGGCTGGAGGCGCGTCCTGGGCGTCGACGTGGTGGACACGGAGTCGTATGACTCGTGGCTGGCCTTCCTCGGCCGCATATTCGACGGGAACGTTGCGGCGCATGAGCCTGATGAAGGAGATCCAGACGGGGAGCGGCTTTCGGCAGTGTTCGAGGACGGTGCCGGTGGGGGAGGTGAACCTCCTGCCGCAGCAGCGGCAGCGCCACCTTGAAACCCCGGCCGCGGTCGATCCGTTCCTCCAGACGCCCCCGGCGCCGCACTCCGGGCGCCCCGAGTCCGGCCGGTAGGCCGCGGCGGCCTCGGCGGGTGCGCCCACGCCGACCTCCTTGCGGCTGCGCCTCTCGTCTACGGCTTCCCTGAGTGGCAGGAACTCGTCGGCGGCGTGGCCCGCCACGAGCGCCCCGAAGGGGTTTGCTCTTCCCATATGGATCTGCCCCATCTGCCCGAACGCCCACCCGGAGGGATTGTCGCCACACAAAGATTCGGGTGGGCGCTCGGGCAAATTCTCCGTTTGGCTGGGCAGAGCATGGCATTCGGGGCCTTCCGGCCCCCGAATCATCACCTGTTATCTAAACTGTTAGAATCTGTTATTAAGCAGTTGCACTGTCTGCGTCAACGCGTATTCGATAAAATGCATTTTCGATTAACTTTGACTTGTTACGAGAATTTGGAATAGCTATGGGTCAGTTTAAAAGGGCGTTCGTCTTTATCATTGCGATGATTGTGTCATTAGTTATTGTCGCGACACCGTCTTTTGCTGACGAATCTTCGAGAGTTCTTGTTGAAAATTCTTGGCGCTTTCAAGATGGTCAGTCAATTACTCTTGAAGAAGACTCCGAAGATGCTGGAATTTCAGCGTATTCGCTCAGCAGGCTACCTGATGGTGTCACTGCTCAGGGTATCGATGTGAGCGAGCACCAGGGCAATATCAATTGGGATGCCGTTAAGGCGAGCGGTGTTGATTTTGCGATTCTTCGAGTTGGCTTTGGTGCGCCGTCTTTCGGGGGAAGAACTGATTATCAGTTCCAGCGTAATATCTCTGAGTGTGAGCGCTTGGGGATTCCGTACGGTATTTATCTTTACTCGTATGCGTGGGATGATGGACAGGCGGCAGATGAAGCGGCATTCGTTATTAGCAATATTGCGGGCCACAGCCCGCAGCTGCCTATCTACTACGACCTCGAGGATAATTCGATTATAGCTGACGGTCGCCAAGGAGGTATAGCCTCAAGGGCTTCAGTTTTTTGCAATCGGATTTTAAATGCTGGCTATAAGGTCGGCATTTATGCCAACTTAAATTGGTTTAACAACATCCTGACCGACCCCGTGTTTAATTCACCGTCATGGGACCATTGGATTGCGCAATATAATTATCAGTGTGATTACGCGGGCAAGTACAGCTTTTGGCAGTATGCGAGTGATGGTAGCGTTGATGGAATCAGCGGTTCCGTCGATATGAACTATGCGTATGGTGCCACTGGAGTAATGTCTGATCAGGATAAAGCGGCCTGGGAAATTAATTCCTATTATGAAGCGCACTCTGCTCAGCTGGGTAATAAAGATGGAGGAATTGTCCACGAGGGCACTTATTCCTATTTAAAGTGTGAACTTGGAAGAGTGTATTGGACTAAGAAGTCCGGTGCCCATTCTATTTGCGGTTTATTTTTCCAAAAATGGTGCGATTTGGGGATGGAATCTTCTGAGCTAGGTCTTCCGGTTGGCGATGAAACGTCTAGCTCGTCCAATGGATCGGGTTCTGCCCAGGATTTTCAAAATGGGTCTTTACATTGGACTGATGAATACGGGTTCGTCTCCGTCCGCAGCGGCGCGATAAGGAGCGAGTACGTCAGGAGGGGCTGGCAGGCCGGCCCCCTCGGGTGGCCCGTGGCGGAGGCCGAGGCGCTCCCCGGCGGCGGCTCCCAGCAGCGGTTCCAGAACGGCACCATCGTCACGTCTTCCAAGGGTACGTTCGAGATTGACGGCGAGATGCTGGACCTTTGGACGTCCCTGGGCGGGGTTGACGGGCTGGGCTACCCCCTCAGCAATGCGGCGTGGTTCCCCCAGAACGGGGGAGGCTACTCGACCGATTTCGAGAGGGGCTCGATCGCCTGGACCTCGAGCCACCATGCCGTCTCCGTCCGCAGCGGCGCGATAAGGAGCGAGTACGTCAGGAGGGGCTGGCAGGCCGGCCCCCTCGGGTGGCCCGTGGCGGAGGCCGAGGCGCTCCCCGGCGGCGGCTCCCAGCAGCGGTTCCAG